>PABV01000054.1 GCA_002699425.1 Methanobacteriota archaeon | reverse complement strand
TCCCGGCACCATGATTCCTAGTAATTTGCCGTTGAATTATCCCATTAGAGAAAACGATAACTTGGATTTATTGAAATTTAAAGAATCAAATCATTTCAAATAAAGTTGCTATGAATCTAATTGTTACTTTGGTTTCCAGCGTCTAAGCCAAAACCTAGATTAAAATCTGTTCCAACTCCAAGGTTTTGACCTGTACCAATTGTTTCCATGAAAAATAGAAAAGCGAAAATAACGATGATAATTCTCATACTCCTTGGCATTTCAGTCGTTCCTTTTCCTACTGCAAATAATAGCAACCCCAAACAAAGCATTAGAGGACCTATATCCGAGAAGAGGATACTTTTCCCTTGGTCTCCAAGCCTATCACTTTGAAATTCTCGCAATTCATCTTCATATGCATCGACTGCAGAGTCATATGGAACCATCTCCGTGGCGTTAAGAAAACCATCATCATTGAGGTCATAATCATCTTGGTCAGGAACTTCAGGGGCTCTAGAATACTCAGCACTGTATTCATATATTTCTGAGAATACAAGCAATAGGAATCCAAAACACACCAACGCTACTGCTCCCGCTGTTGGACTCGAATCAAATCTTTTCAGCAGTTTCATGAATTTCCCTGTTGGAGCATTTTCTTGTTTTGGCTCTTCGATTTTGGCAACATTTGTTGGAATCCATTCACCTCTCGTACCATCCCACATCTGAGTACCATCTTCGCTTAACATAGGTTAAAAATAGTTAATCGGCTTATAAATTTCCACTGTTGAATGTCATCATATACCTATATTAGATGAGAATAGGAATTTACCGGATTACCGATATCTGAACTGTATTTTCTAAATTCATAACCTACCTCTTCAAGACGAAATTTACGTTTCATTGAAAGACCCGTTTGCACTCCACCTTTCATGGTGGACATACCAGGCCTTGGCACTAAAGTCAATGTCATCGTCCTTACTCACGGCGGGCAAACCATCCACTCCGGCACGGTCATTCCACCAGCAGCGGATGGTTTTTTCACGATAAAACTCGGTAATGGTTACAACGTTTCTTCTTCAATCAAAAATATCCAGTCAATTGAAATCCTCGAAAATCCTCACTCGAGGGAAGAAAGCAAATCACCACCAGTGAGCCAATCCTCGGACTTACCAAAAATTACCATCATCCATACCGGAGGTACCATCGCCTCAAAGGTTGATTATGCGACTGGCGCCGTTGTAGCACGATTTGAGCCAGAAGAACTGTTAGCAAGCCTTCCCGAATTATCGAATATCGCTCAAATTCATGCAGTAAAAATAAGCAACATGTGGTCAGATGATGTGAGACCCCAACACTGGAATCAAATGATTCAAGCAACGCAATCCGCCTTTGATGATGGAAGCGTCGGTGTTGTCATCACGCACGGCACAGATACCATGCATTACAGTTCAGCAGCTCTGGCCTACGCCTTTAGCGGAGATGGAGGTCGACCTGGAGGTAGAATCGTGTTCACTGGATCTCAGCGTTCAAGTGATAGAGGCTCATCTGATGCATCTGAAAACTTGCTCTCGGCCGTTCATTGGGCTGCACATGGTCCAGAAGTGAGCGGAGTAAGTGACGCTACGGTCGTTATCATGCATGCAGAATCTGATGATGGACATTGTGCGGTGCATTCAGGAGTACTTGCTCGAAAGTGTCACTCTACCAAACGTGATGCATTTCAGAGCATCAATGGCCCAACCCTTGGGCAGGTCAAATATGATGGGAAACAATTTACACACACCAGCAGAATCGATTTAGCAAAGCGAGAAATCGAATCTCCAAAAATATTCGATGAGAAGATACGCATCGCTCAATTCATGGCAGGTCCATATTTACAGGCCGACCTTCTAGAAAGTGCTCAGAAAGCAAACTATAGCGCTATATTGATCCATGGAACTGGACTTGGACATTTACCCATCGAAGACGCAGTTGGAAACGCACCTGAAAATACCGAGTTAGCAAAAGTGATTCAATCACTCAACATCCCGGTCATTATTGCAAACCAATGCATCAATGGTCCTATTGATTTGAACGTCTACTCAAAAGGACGTTCACAACAAGCATTAGGAATACTTGGTCACGGTATAAACGGTTCTCCTGAGGGATTATTGGTGAAAGTTCATTGGTTGCTCTCCCAACAGAAATCACTATCTAACTCATTGACTGAGAATTTATGTGGTGAAAACCCGGCAAACTTGGATTTCTGATTGAAAGAGGTGATGAAATGGAACAAACTTCGACTGATGATTATCATTACATCAGACAGAAATCACTCGAAGGAGGGGGGATTCGAAAGAAGGAATCCATCCGAAAAAGCGGTCGCGGTACTGCTAGAGAACGCATTGATATGTTACTGGATGAATCTTCTTTCATCGAGGTTGATGCCTTTGTAACCCACCGCACAGATGACCATGGCATGTTCATGCACGAAACGCTTGGAGATGGAGTCGTCACAGGATATGGTAGCATCAACGGTAGGCGAATCTACTGTTTTGCTCAGGATTTCAGTGTACATGGAGGTTCCATGGGCGAGATGCATGCGCTCAAAATCGCAAAGGTAGTTGAGATGGCAGAACGAGCAAAAGTACCACTTATTGGAATCTGGGATGGCGGAGGCCAACGTGCCCATGATGGTGTGGCCTCATTAGGAGGCACGGGTATCCTCCTTGACCGTTTAGTGCAATGTTCTGGCCGTATTCCAATGTTGGCGCTTGTTCTTGGTCCCGTTGTGGGCGTAAGTGCGCTTGGTGCTTCACTGGCGGATTATACCATTCTTGGTGAAGAGAACGGACAATTATTCCTCTCTTCACCGCTTGAAACTCCAGAGGTTATGAGCGGCGAACTGACACCTGGAGACTTGGGCGGAGCCAATCTACATGCCAGCCGATCTGGTATTGCGAGCCTGATCGCTGAGGATGAACTCGATGCTTGTGAATTGGCTGCAGAGATTTTATCTTTTCTCCCAGACCACCAAATGGCGAATCCCCCTCAAACCCCCTGTGATGATGATGTCAATAGACTCAATGAGGAGTTGGAATCTCTAGTTCCTGATTCTCCAAACCGCCCTTATGACATGGTGAAAGTGATTGAATCCATCGTCGATGACGGTTATTTTATGGAATTATTCAACTCATATGCCGAGAATATTGTCATTGGATACGCGAGACTTGATGGTAAGCCTATCGGCATCATTGGCAACCAACCAAAGGTACTAGCCGGTTGTTTGGACATTGATGCTTCCATCAAAGCAGCGAGGTTTATTCGCACATGTGATGCGTTTAACATTCCCTTAGTCACCTTTGAGGATGTACCCGGATTTCTACCAGGTGTTGTACAGGAATGGGGAGGCATCATACGACATGGTGCTAAACTCCTGTATGCATATGCTGAGGCTACGGTTCCTAAACTAACTTTAATCACTCGAAAAGCATACGGAGGAGCCTATCTTGCCATGTCTTGTAAACACCTTCGTTCAGATTACAACGTTGCATGGCCGACAGCAGAATTAGCCGTCATGGGAGCAGATGGTGCTGTGAATATCATTCATCGTCGAGAAATTGCCGCTGCGGATGATGAGGAAAAAGAGCCAACAAGACAACGTCTTGTTGAAGAATACAAGAATAAATTTGGTGACCCTTATGTTGCTGCAAGGAATGGTTGGCTTGATGATGTGATTGAACCGAAAGAATCTCGAAAGAGATTAATTCGAGCCCTAAGGATTCTTTCCTCGAAACGAGAATGGAGTCCTCCAAAAAAGCACGGGAATATCCCACTATGACTTGGCCCTTGCTCTCTCAAGAAGACCAATGTTCTGTGGTTCATTGGAATCGTTTATTTCATTATTTTCAAAATCATTTGTTTCATTATTTCCAAGAGAGATTTCTATTTCTTTTCTTCGAATTGAAAAGAACACTAAAAACAAGAGGACTATGGCAAATCCTGCAAGATACAAGATCACTGTAGGAAGACCATCGCTTGTTGTTTCTGAGGAAGGTTGTAGCAATTCCATGGAAAAAGAGACATCTACTCTTGCTTCGTTAGACCAAGCATTAGCGGCCTCATCCCAAACAATAATACTCAAAGTCATGGTATCATTTTTTAAAGACGGTAAATCGATTGCTGAAGCACACGTTTTTTCTGTATCTCCTGTACATGCATGCGTCCCAGTTCCATTTTCACTATCCCAGAGGACCGTAAATGAATATGTATCATCGAAATCGGGGTCCATTATGGTCCACAAAACGTCGATTCTACTCTCTTGGATTGTGGTGGTAAGGATCGTGATTTCAGGAGGATCCGGTTGGGGTTGTATCGTAACTTGCAAATTATATTCAAATGATTCAAGTGGACTCGAAACATTGAGTGTGAGATTTGAATCCAAACCAAATTTATTTTCAATTCCAGTTAATCGTAAAGTTGCATTTTCCCCTTGTCCATATACATCAATGATTACGTTTTGCGAATTTCCTTTCACATCCCATATGATGTCATTGTCAATATCATAAGCAAATTCATTTAATGATATCGAATAACTAGTATCTTCATCCATACTTAGATTCCATGCGCTCTGATTCACAATCATTGCATCATCCACCGATTCAACTTGCACTGGGACCTCAATTGTAATTGGTTCTGTAACCCCGTCACTCATCATCACCTCGATTATCGCTGCACCATTCCAATTAGTTAACGGAGTTATACCGAGAACTGTCCCGTTAAAGCTCATATCAAAAGCTGAATATTCCATTACTTCTTCAATTACAATTGAGGTGCCTTCAGGATCTTCAACATAATCTTTCAAGTCGATGACAAGTGGCCCCTGATCTTCAAAACCTGTAAGTGGAGGCACAGGTTGTACTTGTTGCAACGGATCGTTCACATCTCTAACCTCAACCTGGATTGTTACATTTAACTCATCATTCCAACCTGCACGTAAACTCACACTAAAGTTTGCAAATCCGAACCATTGTTCATCTTGAATATGTGAAATAGTAAGATTTTCATCTTGATAAGAAAGCGACAATTGCGTTACGTTATTTAGTAAGGTCGCATTTAGAATTTGAATATTTTCACCATCTGGGTCAAAGGCCATTTCTGAGGCTTGCATGGTTCCTGAGCCTCTTTGAGAAAAAATGAGAATAGGAGCAGGATCGACCGCAGACATGGGAGTAGATTCACGAATAATGGTGAAAGTTTGCCAATCTGAAAATGAACCATTGCTTATTTTGATGTAGCCTGAATGAATGCCCGGAGAAATTGCTTGGCCTTCGAGGATACATGTGGACTCGAAGCCTGATAGAATTCCAGTAAAGTTAGCACCATCCACGTGGCACGTCACATTACCCTCTGCCATACCTCCGGTTCGAGTTGTTACGTTCATCGAAACTGTTGAACTGTTTTCGATACCAATAGAACTTTGGTTTAGATAAGCCTCATCAGAGCGATATAATCTCGTTAGGTTCAAGTCCTCATCATAATATGCTTCAGTAGAAGAAGGAACATCGCCACTTTCTCGACTAAATGCCTGAAACCATGCAGCATCATCACCCCGTAATGTGAGATTGACGTATGGCAATAAGCGATGCATTGCATGTTGCCGCTGTTCCTCAACACTCATCGTAGGATTGCCATCCGCTAAGCCCTCGAAAAAGGTAGATGATTCTTGATACTGTAGATGATTGGCGCCAAATGCATGAACAACCTGCCAGCCCCCTGGCCAATTTTGGAGATAAGGTTCGACGTGTTCATCCGCAGGCGTAATCTCATCTACAGTACCTGTAACGAACAAAGCAACTGATGGGCGTGGTAAAATCCTTGAAATATCGTGGTCTTGTTGACTCATCATCTCCAAACCTAGACCAAATAAAGCCCGTGGAGGTGAGTCGAAATCGTTTGGCCAATCATATACTGATTCTGCAGCGAGATATGCTCCTAAACCATGACCTCCAACACCCCAGTGAAAGAAATTACCGCCTAGAAAAACGCTTTGCCCCAGCTCCGAGGTATCATTTCCAGAAGCAACAGCATTACGTAGGAGGTGCAGCATTTCACGTGGATTATTCTCGTCAAAATAATCCGTTCGGGCAACGAATGAAATGATGCCACTTCGAGCAAGAGACTCTTGAAGCCACTGATATTGTTCGATACTTTCACCTCCGTCACCGATGAAAAATATCACAGGAGCATCTAGATCATCGATGATTGAAGCATCCAAACCATCCTCTTCAGAATGGTTCGAAGGATATCCTGCAAGGAGTTCATGACTCTTACCATCAGCGTATTCAATCAAAACGTTTGTGTACCCATAGGAATAATCACCCATTGTATTGACTAAGGGGAAATTTTGGTCTTCTTCCCCTAGGACTCCATTGAAGGAAAGTGATACGAGAATCCCTGCCAAAAAGAATACAAACAATCTCCCCATGATTCAACCCCTCGTTGCAAGAGTATGTTCCGCATATACAAGCCTAGTCATTAATAGTTCAACAGAAGGTAGAAAATCGACCAAACCCGGCGCCCACAAGGTAGCCCAAGCAGCAAGGTGTTGAGCACAAAGTAACCAGCGTCCGTCAATTAATTTACTCAATTCTTCAACACGTTGAGCGACATCACCCTCCATCGGTAGATATCCTGATTGGATGTCGCCTCGTGTGGAATGCTGTCCTGGCTGGTGATCAAAATCAATGACAAAATCTGGGTCTTCTTTAACCAAATTCCAGGGGCCTTCTTCATCTAGCGACCTTTTTGATTCCAATGCAGCAATACGACCTCCTTGTGAAGACCAAGCTGCGGCAACAGACCTTGCTGCGCCACCGCCACCATAGATGCCTAGAATTTGATTAGATTGAAATCCAAAACCAAGAGCAACTTCAACGAAGCCTAGTCCGTCGGTATTTGCAACCCACCAGTTTAGACCATCCCACCTGAGGGAATTAATACTGCGTAATTCCATTGATTGGTCCATGCATCGAACAGCTGCAATACTCAATTGATGTTTGAGAGGAGAAGTTAGGGATAGCCAGACCTCACTCGAGATGGTTGGTATGACATCACTTACTTTTTTGAAAGGATTGAAGGTAGGAAAAGAGGGCTCTGGACTTTGGATTTCTGTAGCACTTATTGCAGCACGTTTAAGCAGAGTGTTGGCTCGAAATTTCCCCAGAGGAGAACCCACCAAGTCCCAATCAGGCAGAGAGGGCAATGCACCAGCATATCCCCACGCAAGACCATTCTCTATTTTTTTAGCAGGAACGATAGCGACTTCAATCGTTCCGGGAATGCGTATCTTTTGGCTTAACAGATGTTCATGGACCAATGACATAACTAAAGGAGAGAGCGAATGGCTGATTGGATGACCACAAACGCCGTATCTCAATCCATCCATGTGGGTGCATAGGGTGCATCATTTCAATCAATCGCTAGGAAGTTTGATGAAGAACGACCAGTAGCATTGACCGGTAGACATGTCTGATGAGGGTCACGAAGGTTCGGCGATTCTGTTCATGCTAGGCATTACACAGATTTTCTTTTCCATCAATATGTGGGAAGAACTGAACGACACACTCAAGTCAGTATTTCCCTCCACAATCTCAGCATTTCTGTTTCTGGCTGCCTTTATGTTCATTCAAGAAAAAAGGATTAAAAAATGGAATTTCAGTAACGGATACAATATGACTCCTGCTCAAACCTATCAAAGAGATGAAAATGGCAACGTGACCGGTGCCCGGGAAGATGCAGGATATTGGAATTTGAAAATGATGGGTATCTGGTTTGTAACCATGCTTGTAGGCTTTCCGATTTTATTCTAGGTGTCGTCTTGAAAGACAAAACCCTAGCAAAAATCTTCGAAGAAGTCGAGATGAGAGACGAGGTAGTAGGTGGTCTAGCCTTAGGGATATCGAGAGTTGTGATTCCAATCACCCTAGTACTAATTATTCTACTCCTCTGGGCGCTTAAATTATCTTTCTTGGCGATTGCCATTATCACAGGAATATGCGTTGGACCCGTTGTTGGCTTGCATAGACTTTATTTTTACAAGCGGTATCTGCGAATGAAAGAAGAGGAATCTTCGAGGTGATAATTTGTCGGTCATAGAATGGATGTTTACGAATATATTGGGCTTTGAAGCCATGCCAACTGGTCTTGAAATGGTATTTGGGTTCTGTGCTCTAATTGGATCTTTGCTTTTCTTGCTATATTTCGGACTTGTATTGATTGGTGGTGTCTTTGAAGGTGTTGTCGAAGGCATGTTCGATATCGATGTAGATATGGGGAGTGATTTCTCATTTAAGGCAATCACGTTTCAGGGAGTTGTTGCTTTCGTAATGATGTTCGGACTCGTGGGTCTGGCGGTCATGCAATCAACAACCAATGAGACCATTGCCGTTTTTGGAGGAGCCGCTGCAGGAATAATGTCAATGTTTGCAATTAACAAATTGTTTCACATGTTTTACGGATTGGAATCAGATGGAACAGTCCAACATAATCAAGCAATTGGAGCTAAAGGGCTCGTAACAACTCGTATTCGTAAAGGATCTCCTGGCGAAGTACAAGTGACCTATCAACATGCTTTACGAACAGAGGCTGCCGTATGTGAAGACGAAAATATGGAACTAGGCACAGGGACAATGATTGAAGTTGTTGATGTCATAGGTACGAGACTTATCGTAAAGAAACACGGCACTCACCAAAGTGAAGAAGAGTGAAATATAAACTTAAGAGTTAAATGACATCACTCATCCCATTAATTGATTCCTATGGATTGGGGAGCAATAGCAATACTTGGTTTTGTACTTTTAATAATCGGTTTCGTGTGGATTTTTTCTACTCGATACAAGAAATGTCCATCCGATCAAATCATGGTCGTATACGGTAAAGTCGGCAAAGGCCGAGCCAGTTTGTGTCTGCATGGTGGTGCAAAATTCATCATACCCCTCATACAAGCTCATGAATTCATTTCACTACGCCCAATCGCTCTGAACATCAACCTGAAAAACGCTCTTTCAAACCAAAACATCAGAATTAACGTTCCAAGTACATTTACCATTGGTGTCTCCACAGATCCTGCCATCATGTCCAACGCAGCAGAACGTCTACTCGGACTACAAAGGCCTGAAATCGAAGAACTTGCAAGTGAGATTATCTTTGGACAACTTCGTCTATCCGTCGCTTCAATGACTATTGAAGACATTAACGGAGACCGTGAAGGATTCTTGGAACTTATCCAAACCAACGTTATTCCTGAATTAAACAAAGTTGGTATGTACCTCATCAACGTGAACATTACTGATATCACTGATGAAGCAGATTACATTTCCAGCCTTGGAAAGAAAGAGTCTTCAAAAGCCGTCAACCAAGCCATGATCGATGTCGCTGATGCTGAAAGAGATGGAGCCGTTGGTAAAGCAAAGGCAGATAAAGTAAGAGAAATTCAAGTGGCTGAAAATCAAGCAGAATCTGCAAAAGGAAAGAAAAAGGCAGATGCTGAAAAGCGTATTTACGTCGAAGCGCAAGAAGCCGACGCTGTTCAAGGTGAGAACATATCTCGAGCAAACATTGCCCAATACAACGCTGATCTGGCTGTTAAAGAAGCAGAATCTATGAGAATGGCCGAAGTTGCAAGAAGAAATGCCGCTGCTGAAGTTGAGAAAGCACAGTATACTCTCGAAGGAGAGCGATTGCGAGCTGAAGAAATTGCTCGTGAAGAAGTCGCTAAACTTCAGATGGAAATTGCTGCTGAAGCAGAGGCTGAGCGCCTGCGCAGAACTGCCCAAGGTGCTGCTGATGCTACACTTGCAAAATATCACGCTGAAGCCGAGGGTGTAAAAGCCGTACTCGAAGCGAAAGCAGCCGGTTACTCCAGCCTTGTCAAGAGCGCTGGCGGTGATGCCAAAGCCGCAGCAACTCTGTTGATGGTAGAGAAAATCGAAGAGATTGTTGGTAAACAAGTCGAGGCTATTTCAAACCTCAAGATTGACAAGATTACCGTTTGGGATTCCGCAGGAGGCGGCAATGGTGAAGGGTCAAGCACAGCAAACTTTGTTTCCAGTTTGATTCACAGTTTGCCTCCAGTGCACGATGTAGCCAAGATGGCTGGCGTTGACTTGCCAGACTATCTGGGCAAGGTCACAGAGGACTAAATCGGGCTATCTTGACAAAGATTGACCCTTTTGTTCAAAAACCCTCTTGCCTCGTTGCGGTGCATGAAGTCTGATTTGGAGATTGCTCGCTCTGCATCACCAGAGCCAATTGATCAAATTGCTTGGAAACTTGGCATATCAGCAAATGAGCTGATTGGATATGGTCCTTCCAAAGCGAAAATTACGTGGGAAGCCGTCAGGGAAAGAATGTCAAAACCTCAAGGAGCCCTCATTCTCGTAACCAGCGTGAACCCGACTCCTTTCGGTGAAGGAAAAACGGTTACGACAATTGGATTAACTCAAGCCCTGAATCGAATCGGGAAACGAGCCACATGTGTCATCCGTGAACCCTCGATGGGACCTGTTTTCGGCATTAAGGGAGGTGCCGCGGGAGGTGGACACTCGCAGGTACTTCCGATGGAGGATATCAATCTCCATTTTACCGGTGATCTGCACGCCGTCACAGCCGCACACAATCTATTGTCGGCAATGGTCGACAACCACCTCAAACATGGTAATGAGCAACAACTCGACCCTACTCGTATCATATGGCCAAGGGTCGTTGACCATAATGACAGAGCATTACGAAATATTGCAATCGGACTTGGCGGTCCCGCAAATGGATTGGTCAGAGAAGATCGATTCGACATTACCGCAGCCAGCGAAGTAATGGCGATCCTGGTTCTTGCTTCTGATTACAAAGACTTGAGATCAAGACTCGGAAATATTGTGGTTGGTCAAAGGGTGAACGGTACCCCTGTAAAAGCAGAGGACATAGGGGCTGCTGGAGCCATGTCATTATTGCTAAGAGAAGCATTCCTTCCAAATCTAGTGCAAACACTTGAAGGCGACCCTGCCTTTATCCACGGTGGTCCATTTGCGAATATCGCTCACGGAAATTCGTCCATCATCGCCGATAAGATAGCGCTCGGAGCGGCTGATTTTGTCGTCACTGAAGCTGGATTTGGTTCTGATATGGGGGCTGAAAAATTTATGCATATCAAGGCCGCCACATCTCAAAAATCTCCAGATTGTGTTGTGATGAACGTTACTGTCCGATCAATGAAACTTCATGGAGGTGCTTTTGGCGAGAGAGGAGGCATCAGACCCTCGAAAGAAGATTTAGAAAAAGAAAATGTAGAGGCGGTTCAGATTGGAGCCTCGAGTAATCTCGATAGACATATACGCAATATGAAGAATTTTGGCTTGCCTGTTGTCGTCTCAATAAATCGATTTGGTAGTGACACCGAAGCCGAATTAGAAGTCCTGTCTCAATCTGCTCAAGCCTCTGGTGCTGATGCGGTTTGTCTTACTGAAGTTCACGGCAAAGGAGGCGATGGAGGTAAAGATCTGGCACAGAGGGTAGTTGCTGCTTGTCAAGATTTTATTGCTGATGGCCGTCCATTTACACCATTGTTCATGCCCGAAACACCAATTGTGGATAAGGCACTCAAAATTGCTACACGAATCTACCAAGCAGACGGCATCAATATCTCACAACGCGCCCACCGTCAGTTGAAACAATTTGAGTCTTGGGGGTATGGTAATTTGGCGGTTTGCATGGCTAAATCTCAGTACAGTTTCTCTCATGATCCGGCGTTACTAGGGGCACCAAGTGGCTTCGAGGTACCCATTAGGGAATTCCGATTATGTGCTGGGGCTGGTTTCGTAGTAGCCATTCTCGGAGAGATGATGACCATGCCAGGACTACCAAAAGTTCCCGCTGCAATGAATATGGATATGGACGATGATGGAAACCTCACCGGTGTATTTGGGTGAATGAATGAAAATTCTTGAACGTCATGAGCATCGATTCCGTATGCGGGTTGAATGTCAAGATGATTTGTGGTATTTGGCTAAACTATGTTTAGAAAACCGATTTTTTGGTATGCTCGGTGCTAGAAGAGACCAAACGACTGGTGGCCAAGAAGGTGAAAGAGCAAAATCTGCCGAGAGAAAAAAAGCTTGGATAAAACTAAAAATTGAACATGCTGAATTCCAAACATTTGGAGAGAATCTACGAATTCATGGCATTATTGAAGAAGCTCCATTTGACAAAGGCCTGCATCACACCCATCTTGTAGAAACAGGTGATGAGTTTGAATTAGAGAGCGATGGAGGTTTTTTACTCCATGATATTGATTTGATTGAACGATCCGTCTCGAGTAGTGGTCGAGCAAATGTAGCCATACTCGTTGTAGAGCACGATGAAATCAGTCTTTACGAAGTAACCGGAAGGGGAATGAGAGAAGTGACTTCTTGGTCAATGCGAGGAGGAGGAAAATATCACGGAATTAAGCAGTTAGATAGCATTCATTTAGCATTTTTCAACAAGGCAGCAAAAGAGTGCAATGAATTGATTGATTCATCAATTCCTATGGTTATTTGTGGTCCAGGTCATTCAAGGGAAAAAATATCTGGGTCTCTTCATCATGAAACAAAAAGATTGGTGGCTACATCAATTGGAGGAAGGTCTGCTGCGAATGAAATTCTTTCCAAGAATTTGGGTGGAGATTTACTCAAAGAGCATGCCATCGTCACAGAAACTGCGTTACTTGAGGAGGCGTGGAGACGAATGGCAACCGGAGGTGCTGTCACCTATGGAAAAGTATCACTTCGTGCATGCTTAGATTCTGGAAACATCGAAACATTCCTCATCACAGCAGATTTGCTTAGGGAGGATGAGGAATGGATCCAATTTGTTAACGGTTTAGACGAGATTGGTGCAAAATTTGTCCAATGTTCTTCCGATCATGATGCAGGCCAACAACTAATTGGAATGGGTGGTGCAGTGGCTTTACTTAGATACAAGGTGGAGTAAAATGCGAGTGTCTCACTTCAAAGATCTAGGTTCTGACATACGCTCTGAAATGGTGGGATTAAGGTGGCTTATTCTTGATGCAGAAGATTTGCCTAATGCTACCGCTGCTTGGATGTTTGCAGAATTGGATGGAATATTGATTGCCGTTGACCATAGAGGTAAAGCATTTGAAAGCAATTTGTATAATCGTGCCATTCATCTACTCATGCTGGATGAAAAACAAGATATTCCCGGTATCACAAAGGTCGAAACCGAAGGAGAAATTGAATCCTACTTGTGGTAAGTGGGCCTGGAGGGACTCGAACCCTCGATCAACGCCGTGTAAAGGCGGTGTCATAGCCACTAGACCACAGGCCCAACTGGTCCTGCGAGTTCTCCTTCTTCAATGATAGCGTCAACATCAAGAAGCAATGCCACGTGGCCCAATCAGATGGATGAAGAAGCACAAGCCATTGCTGCCAGATTGGTTCGTCGATTGAAGGAGTTTGATTTCAAACTCACTGTAGCAGAATCTTGTACAGGAGGACTCTTGACAAGCATACTTACCGACATCGCGGGAGCGAGTCAATGGTTTGAACAGTCTTGGGTGACCTACTCCAACGAATCGAAAACAAATGAACTCAATGTCGAACCAGAATTGCTCGCATCAAAAGGTGCCGTCAATGCGACTGTAGCTATTCAAATGGCAGAAGGAGCGAGAGTAAAGGCTAATGCTGATTTTAGCATCTCCATCACTGGCATTGCAGGACCAAAAAATGATGATTCCAACAAGCCGATTGGTCTTGTATTCGTTGGCATTGCCACCAAGCACTGGGCCAATGCTGAATCGATGCAAATGGGTGGAAATCGGCATGAAAACAAGAGAAGTTTCGTTCAATTTGCTCTCAGAACAGCCATAGATTGTTGGGATAAGGCGAAAGTGAGAAAAAAAGAAGCCGTAGAAAAGGAAGCACAGGAACAAGAAGAATTGGCCAGAGAGACCGCCTTGAAAGAAGCAGAAAAAGAAAAACGCATGCAAGAAGCAAGCAAAAACGCACCATGGCAAGATGAATCTTGGAAAGATCCAGATGGTGACCCACTTGATGGTGTTGAATGGAAGAAGTAAACACCGGTGAACTTAACGACGTCCGGCAATCTCATTCCAATATGGCGAAACCAGATTGGGATGAAATCTGGGCGCTGCTTCTCGAAGCAAAACTCCTCGTTTCAACAACGGTCAAAGAAAAATTACTCGATGCAGATCAGCCTATCCAATTGGTTCGATCTCTCATTGCTGAATTTGCGCCTGGTTATCTTGACCTTGAGAAGGCAGAAAAATACCTGAGCCAAAAACCGAAGCCATCCAAGGAGAATTTTGGTCGAGTCATCGCACCTATTGGTGAAAGTGAAATCAAAAACCTTGCATACAGAAATAATCTTCCTGATTGGCGAACTGAAGACTTCCCACTTCATGCAATTGATTGTGACCTGGACTTTCAAGTGCACTACGATATCACGGGGAACAGTACAACAGAAGGAAAGATGGGTGATATCGCTCAGGCATTTAACGACCGGCTTAACCAGATTAGAAAACTTATCATTGCCAATTCTAAACTCCCACGTCGACCCATGGATATTGAACGTTTGATTGTTGAAAAATCTCGATTTCAAGGACGAGATAATTTGGCTGTTGCCATTGGTCTGGTAAATAATCCAAGGCACACAAAAAATGGCCATCTAATGTTTGAAATCGAAGACGGCAGTGGGGAAATGTCTTGCTTATTGATGGACAGACATGCAAATGATATGTCAATACAGAACAAGCAAGTTGTCGAAGCCGGACTAATGCCCGATGATGTCATTGGTGTTTCAGGAACATTTAGCCAAACGGGTGACATCTTTTATGTCGATGACTTACATTTCCCAATGGAAAATCAACATCAAAAAACACATGCAAATCAAGGCGTCTCTGTTGCATTTCTTTCTGATATCCACGTTGGTTCAAAGACATTCTTAATGGGCCAATGGCTGAAAATGGTGGATTGGTTCAGCAAAGACCCNCGTTAGCNAANACNATCAAATANCTCATTCTNTCNGGNGATTGNGTNGANGGTGTNGGNATTTATCCNGGNCANGANANNGAACTNGCCATCNNNGATNTNTTNGNNCAATANACTGAATTTGCNCGNTTGNTNGAANTGCTTCCCGAATGGGTGGAATGCATCATGCTACCGGGAAATCATGATGCAGTACGTCCTGCTGAACCCCAGCCAACTCTCGAAGCTGAAATTCANCAAGATTACAACAATACTATGTTTGTCGGTAATCCATGTGATTTTTCTCTTCATGGTGTACGTATATTATCATACCATGGGAAATCGATAGACGACTTCGTTGCAGGATTAAGAAATGTGACATATGAAGACCCTGTTGAAGCGATGCGACAAATGCTTAGAAGAAGGCATTTAGCACCTCAATGGGGGGGTAAAACGCCATTATCTCCAGAACCTGAAGACGGTTTAGTCATCAGAAAAGTACCTGATATCTTTGTCACAGGACACGTCCATGGTCATGCTGCACTTGATTTCCACGGCACAACACTGGTATGTTCATCAACTTGGCAAGACCAAACCAGTTACCAAAGAATGCTTGGATTTCAGCCCAAACCATGTATGCTTACGATTGTGAACCTAGGTACGCATAAGCACATTTCAATTCCATTTGCCTAGATTTAGATTCCAAGATAAGGTCTCAAATCATCCAAGTTCTTCCCTAGCACAACATCGATACCAGCCTTTTCAAAACCCTCGATGGCAGTATCTCTTGTTGGATTGAATCCAATGAATCGACTACCTTCAATGTGCATGGATAAATCCATCACTGAATCACCTACTGAAATCAAACCGCTAGGATCACAGTCTATTTGTGCAAGCATTGTTTTGATTATCTTCCCTTTATCCCAGGCTCCAAGACGTACGATGCCATCTTGTGCGAGCCAGCCGTCCTCGTCAAACTCGAAACCATTTGCAATCCAATCATCAGCTCCAAGCATTGANGCAATCGAACTTACGAATAAATCGACACCGGCTGATACAATGGCGACATACACTCCATTTGACCGAAGGTCCCTGACNAATTCTTTAGCACCAGGCATCAACTTAGCACCTGAAAATGCTCTAAAGATATCCTCTTGGTGTATTTCTGCTTGAACGCTCTTGAGTAATTGGATATCAGATCTCATGAACTCCTTATCGGTAATTTCTCCAGCAATGAATCTTGCTAGCATCTCTGAATTATCCGTTCCAAAATGTTCGTGAACAGTACGCCAAGAGCTCACAGCATCCACGAGTACACCATCACAATCGAAGGCTACGCATTTGGGTAAGGAAGACATGCTTCCACCACAACTGATTCCCTACATAAACCGTGGTTCAGGGGCCGAGCCGTATTGGCTCGGCCCCGTCTTGTCACGGACTCAATCTTCAACTTCACAAGTCAAATGTTGCCAACAAGGCTCCACTTTGTCCATCTGAACCGCCACCAACAATTGGTGCGTATGCGACTTGGATGCTGAAACCANCACTGATNTCATATCCATCTTCTGTGATCGTCTTCACAAAGATTACGTCGCCAGTATTGAAGGTTGAAAGTGCTTTTTGACCAGCNCCTCTTTCCTCAACTTTGTCACCGAAGGTAACCAGTGAATCGCTGTTGGTTGGATTGAATCCATAAACGGTGGTATCTGCAAGGTTGTATGATACAATTTCTGCTCCGCCAGATGCGTTGGTGTAGAATACTGTAACAACCATTGACTGTGTTGCCAAATCAACTTGAGAGGTTTGAACAGTGAAAGAGTAGTATGGATCTTCCAAGTTCAATGCATTCTCAGCATCTTTTACCATGTAGAATTGAGGAACACCCTTAGCCGAGGTATCGGCAAGAGATGCTGCCCAAACATATACTACACCCGAAAGTACGACAGTAATAGCAACCATTAGGATGGTAGCAATAACTGGGCTCACAGCTGCTTCGTCTTCAATCAAATTGTTTTCTTCCATTTCTTCTTCTTCCTCCTCTCTTCGGCTTGAAAGCACCAATGCGCTCACAAACATACCAACCAAGCCCACAACCAGCATACCTGGTGCGAACGATGGTACNGCTGCACTACCAATCAAGTCCACAGTTTGTGGAACCGATTGATTTGTGGTGATGATGAAATCATCANNTGGAGATGGTGGCAAGTAGATTTGGTTACAGGTCTCTGCAACACCGTTGGTAGACATGAGGTTGTTACACCACAATCTATCTTCTAGCATTGGGCTTCTTTGCTCAGGAGCCGCACCGAATGGAGTGGCTGCGAGCGTACCGTTTGGATAGAAGTCAGAGTATCCTTCCTTACCTGGGCAAGACCATGCGGATTGTTGTTGGTAGTAACCGTCAATGAGGGTTGTGCATCGGTGAGCTTCTGGAGTACCAGCAGCCAAATCACCATATTGCCAGAATCGGTCCTTTGGTGCTTTGCTTGTGTCACAAACTTCGTCAACACAGGTTAGAACATCCATTTCTGCCCTTACNTCAGTGGTGTTATCTTCAATCACGATGTTNGTNGTGTAATCATAGGATGATCCGTATGGGATATCAGATTCAGCGATGTAATCACAGTTCACGAACTCTTGAGTATCTGCGTAAACACACACTTCAATCATCATGTCGTAGTTGTAGTTGGCTGTTGGATCNTTACCACCGTGGTTGATGGTTACTGTAGTNGGAACTTCAGTACCCTTCATNACATTGTCAACACCGTAGAAGTTGAATCCGCCGATTTCGTCNCAAGTTACGTCAGTACAGAATTCGAAACCGAAGTCTGGTACGCTTTCTGGGACATCCATAATCTTCACACCGAACTCGATGTAATCTGAAGATTGTTCGTAGTTAGCAGGNTCCATATCGTAGTTCGGTGTTTGCGCAGGGGCGTTTTCAGTATCTTCCAACAACAGACCGATGGTACAGAATTCACCGCTCGCCGGAGCGATTTGGTGTACACCTTGGTCGTTGAAGTAATCGATATCGTATNNNGNGTTACCTANTGTNGTTGTTGCATCNTTTGTCAANTCCATGANNAGTTNNTCNTTAACGATGGTCAACGAATCGAAGTAGTTAGAGTAGTCACACAAGTTGTTCAACTTAACAAGTGTCCATTCTAGTTGGTTAGATTCGTGATCTCGGTCAAACTTCATCTTAGAAAGATCAAATGTGAGGTTGTTAGCACTCTCATCNTCTTCAGTGACCGTAATCTTCCACTCATCGACAGGAACATTTCCGTTCAGGTCAGCAATGACTGCTTGCTGCATGGTTCCACTGGCAGCGTCACACTCAGTTGAATCGAGGTCTGTAGCTACACCACCAACGTAACAATTGTCACTCTTCCACTCCAAAATATCGACTGGGTCGTTTTCTGGGTAGATNGCAAGGTCCATGACCAAATCATCAGCATCATCGAATCCGTCGCTCAATCCTAGAGTGAGCGTACAGTTTCCACCAACTTCTTGACCAGCGACTTCAGTGACAACCAATTCTTTGTTGTCTTGAATTTCTACTGTCATGATTGGAGCACAGTTGCTTCCAGCATTAAGACTCCAAGTGTAAACCTGGTTTGGCTCATATCCATAGCTGTCGATGTCATACATATCCCAAATCAAACCGTTGGTTCCGTTGTCAGCAGTGTTTCCAAGTTGGAAAGTAATACCTGCTTCAAGACCGGCTTCTGGCCTGTAGTTTGTCCATGTGGTTCCATCGACGGTGATCTCGAAAATCGTCGGCGTGTTTCCATCGTTGATAATTGGCTTGTCATTGATATTGTTAATGTTGTAAGCAACTGGTTTTTCTACACACAATCCGTGAGAGTCACATACTTCGAATACCATGTTGTAAGCACCATGATACTCAGTGTGAGCATCTGGCATTACACCAACATCGAATAATTGTCCTGCGAGACTGTATGTTAGCATCTCAGATGGGTAGTCCAATCCAACTTGCGCAGAATCTACGACAGTCCATGTTAGCGTGTNGTCGTCATCTTGTACGTCAGTACCGTAGTTGAGCAAGTTATATTGTGTCATACCAGAGTCTTCATTAACAGTCAAGTCACCGAGTCCTGTGAAATCAGGGCAGGCTCTCTTNATATCTGCTACTTCGAAGGTTTCAGTGGCTGAAACATCTACATTTGGAACAACTTTCCAATCTTCAGCACATGTGGCTGGAATCTTAACAACAACGTCGTATGATTTTGGATCGGATGGTATAGTACTTCCAACGTAGCTACGGTAGATGAGAATGTGGTCTTCCACGTCTTCTCCTTCTTGGACGTCATCACTTGGCAATCGCAAGACAAGGGAATCTGTAAAGTCAGTACCACCGTTTNNGTTGNNGCTAGTAGCATCTGGGTGAGCAGATACGACCGTTCCACCGTTCTTGACAAAGGCCAATACTCTGATTTCATCTCCATCAGCATCAAGACAATCCCATGGAATTGCGATTTCGGTATCCGAGTCGCCGGTTGTTCCAATGGTAGCGTCGAGTCCAGTACAGGAAGTGAGGTCAACCCATCCAGATAGGATGGTTGGAACCTTCAATCCGTAGTTGGTATTGTCAGATGCGACAAAGGCAAAGTCTGCATTGAAAGGCAAGTTATCATTGCTGTTAATACCTTCAGTAAGTTGACTTGTTCCAGTGTTTCGAGTATCGAAGTAAATCTCAAGATCGCCTACTGTATCGAAATCAGCACCAGTCATTGCAAGATAGAAGTTGTCGTTATCCCAAGTAGTGTATACCTTGTGACCTTGGTTGGTTGACATCAGACCAGGCATTGCATCATCAAAGATTGCATTTGCATTATCGTATTCACCAAACCAGTCGCTCATATCTCCGTTAGCACTCATTTGTCCAGAGCGGAAAGCATCTGAAGCATATTCCGCACGGTTATCATCAGTTGATTGGATAGCCAAACCAACATCAGTAGTTGTGTCGACACCATCATCAGTAATCTCAAGATTGAAGAGGTTACCTTCATCAATTACTGCAGTTGGAGCAACCACGAGTTTGGAGTTGTCCAGTGAGTTAGCAACTGATAGGATTCTCGCATAGCTTCGAGCATGGATTTGCGTTGTTGCATCGGTCCAAGTCATGTTTTCGATCTTTGCACCAGTTGCTGCTGTAATTACTGTAGCATCTGAGGTATTTGAGATACCGCCGTTCCAGTTAAAGTCCAAATCAGTATCTAATCCTCTGTAACCACTTACAGAGAGATCAACAAAGTTCATCTCTGAGTCACCAGTTACGACCATGGCTGTTCCAGTTGGATGAGAACTCGACAAGTGAGCGCCATCAACAGTGATGGTTGAATCCTCTGCGCTGATTGCATTGATTGTACCAGACAAGTCAGCATCACCTGTGAGGTGAACTGCTCCTGCACTCATTTCCATAGCGTATCCGAATCCAGATACAGTAGTACCATCAAGGGTTACGTCATCCAGACTTCCAAGAACGTTGATTGCCGTTGAAGCAATGGTGGATGTCAATGGATTGACTGTTACGTTTCCTCTCATCAGTAATGGATGAACGCTGCAGTAGTACTCATAAGTACCAACAGTTGTGAACTGATGAACGAATGAAGAACCTAAGTTCAGCGTACCACCTGATGTGAATAGAGGATCTCCATTTGCATCAAGATCTACAGAAACAACATCGTGAGGTTCGTCGCCAAATCCGTCATTATCACTGTCATAGTAATCGATGGAGCGCCATCTAACTGAATCTCCAGCCTCTACAGTAGTGTTTTCTGGTGAATAATAATCACCGTTGATGTCTACTGAATAGGTCGAACCGGCTGAACCACCTGCGGCAGCAAGCACTGAATTCTTGTCGTTAATGTCACAACCATTTGCAACAATTGCATTCTCAATGACTGAAATTGAGTTCGATTCAGAGGTCACACCTGCTGCACCAACACAGTTTTCAATCCAGATTCCAACAGCAGAAGGTGCTGTACGGGTAGCTGAGGTTGAAATGTCATTGCCCGTGATTACAACACCTGATGCCGCAGCACCACCGGTTACGTAGTAGGCGTCAATTCCTTGACCACCGTCTCCCCAGGAGTCATAGACTTCGATGGTTACTGTTTGACCAACATAACCTGTCCAGTCAGATGCCAAAATAGTCGCTAGCGTATAATCAGAGTTTGAAGGAATGCTTGTGTAAGAGGTCTCAGTACCGTCTGGGAAGATGATCTTTGCGCTTCCTTCGTATGCGCTCCAGTAATCACTTTCCATATCTACAGTAACATCAGATCCAGGTAAGGCAAAGCTACAACTGCTGAAAGTTGAATAACTGTATCGTCCGATTTGACACAAGTTAACACTCTGTGGAGGAGGTGATGTTACTCCATCAACGAGAATACCGCCATCAGCATCGATGAGCGTGTTGTCAGAAATGACACCATATCCATCAAGCTCGTAAATTCCAGCGTAAGATGCATCGCCGACTCCATAAATGGTGTTTTGGCTGATGGTCCAATCTGTTGAACCTCGCATGTAAATTGGCTCAAGCGTGTTGTTGAAGGTGTTTCCAGTAACAACTTGTCCACTGCTGTATTGACTTTGTGCATAGACACCATACATTGTTGGGTATGTACCCTTGAACTCATTGTCTTTGATTTCAACATCTTCACCGTATGAGAAGAAGGTGAACCAAACGTCAAGTCCGGTGGTATCGATGAATTCGTTGTTTGAAATAACCGATCGGCTACCTGCTTCTATTGGATAGTTAGCGATGTAATATGAGTTGTAATTACCAACCATTACGCCGACTGGGCAGTCGATGAAGGTGTTGTCAGAAACTGTGTTTTCTGGTGCACCAACCATTACACAAATATCGTGCAATGCGCTGATTGGGGTACTACCTGTAACCTCCATAGGCTCATAGAAAGAAATTGTGCTGTTTGTAATTTCCATCTGCGGTTCCCAGTTAGGATTACCTGCGCCACCACTTGGGCCAGCAGGATAACTGCTGACAGGAATACCAGCGATACCATTCAACACCGAGTTGTTGATGAACAGATCCATTGTATTCGCTTGTCCAAGAGTCCAACCTAGTCTCTCTTCGTCGTCATTTACGGCCAGAGAGATGAAAGTCGTATCTTCCATTGTTACTGAAGACTGGTAAGG
>PABV01000053.1 GCA_002699425.1 Methanobacteriota archaeon | reverse complement strand
CCTCTTGGCCCAGTTGAACCGATGTCGAAACCACCATCTGCCCTTAATCGAGCCATATCCCATGCCTCTCTCGCAGAGATGACATCGACAGTTGTGTCCATCAATAATTTTCGAGGCGCATTCCATTCCAGCCAACTCAGGTCAGGATGGAGCGATAGTTCCATAATTTGCAGAGGCGAGGCTTCTAAGAGATATGCATCGATTACGTTCGTTTGTTTGATTAACTCTAGACCAATTTGAGCAAATACACTTTGCTGAGGAGGTGATGTAAATTGAGCAATCACTTGCCACTTGCCTACACCATCTGTTTCGTGAACATACATCGATGGCATTGTGTGAGGTGAGTTAAGGAAATTACGTAAAACCGGATCGACAGAGTCTCCAAGTTGCTCTTCATGATAGGAGACACGATGATCTTCTATGGGCTCATTCGTGTAAGGTAGTGCGGATAAAACGGGAAGAAATAACAGCGATACGCAAAGTAATGCTGTCGCTCTCAGTCTGTCCACAACCTTCCGAAGAGGGTTCGCTTCTTCAACTCATGCTTCGACTGACACTTATTCAAAACAGATATAAGGGACTAAATTTTGCCGAAGGTTATGCAAATGAGCAAAAGCAAGCCAATTATGTTGGCTCTGATGATGATTTTGATGTCGGCCACCCCCTTCTTCGGAAGCACTGCAGCTGACCACGAAATGAACGGAGGAACGGCTGCCAATATGACCGTTACAAACGGTGGTAGCATGATCGATATGTGGGATACTCACACTATCGACTTAGGACAAAACCAGGAAAATCACGTCGATTATGACGTGGAAGTTACTGGGATGACTAACGGACATACCTATGACGTTGAGATGGTGCATTTGGGCCCAATTGGTGAAGTTATCGCGTATCAAGTCAGTACACTGACTGGAATGGGATTAGCTGCTCAATCGACATCATTGAGCACAAATGCTTCGGCAACTTGCAGCGACTTGATTGTAATGACATTAACCGAATATGATGGAATGGATAATGAAGTCGGTTTCAAAGACCTCATTTGGGGTATTGAAGCAGGCGATGGTTCGACCGGAGCATTGTGCGAGGACGATACCATGTTATTCTGGAGTGCATTGGATGAGAGTTATGCTCAAGACTCCACCATGCATGTCGGCATGAATAATCCCAACTCAGAGAACCAATGGGATGGACCAGAGGCTGACGTCATGTTGCATGAGACTCGCCAGATCTACAATTCTACTTTCCATGAATCAATGGATTTGGACGATGATGGAAATGTGAGCCATATGGAATCAATGGTACTTACCATCGACCTTTTCCAAGACTTGTCAGAACCAGAACTCATAGAAGTTGGATTCGAAACCTACTACTCTAGTAACGACACAACAACCCAAGAAATGGGCTTTGGACATATGATGACAGACATCCACCTCCACGGACTTGTGACCGAAGATAATAACAACGGCCTTTATGGAGGAACGATTGAAATCGTGAATTTCATTGATATTGACATTTTCAACTATGATTTGAACGAAGATGATACAGGAAACCTAGTCCTACATAACTTCGATATAAGCAGCCTAGATGTACAAGAATGGGGCGACCAACTATGGATTAGTGATGCGTATTACGTCAATGACACAGAGACATTCGAGTCATATTACATGGAACCTTACGAAACCACTCAAAACGGAGACTTTGAATGTGAGGATGGAGATATGATTCCATTCTTCCTAGCAAACGACGGCAGCGATGATTGTGCAGATGGTTCAGATGAGCCGATGGACATGAATAACGACAATAAAACCGACAATTATTTCACATGCAAGGACGGAACAATGGTCACAATGGATGTTGTGAATGATTACAATGACGATTGCATGGAAGGAGAAGATGAAGGGAAAGAATACCACCCAGGATATTACAGCCTTTGGGTGAATGATGACGCAGGCACAGGTAGCCTATCTATCGATATTGCTCATCCTTCTGCTCACCACTCTCCAGGAAACAACATGGGCTATGACGTGGAAGAGATGGACATGAATAACGCCACTGTGATATTTTATCCTAAAGCGTGGCAACTTGATGTCGATTTTACCATATCATACACCTCCGTGATTTCTAAACAGATGGATACAAATGAGGATGGCGTCATTGATGACGATGAAATGACGAATGCAAGATATATGTTCCAGCAAACTTTCAATGATGGAGAGATGGAAGAACAAGCTTACAGATTTGACGGTGAAGATTACTCAAACTACGTCTACTGGCATGTAGATATGGACTGGTCTCACCTAGGAGGAGTTGACGATGGCGGAGAAGTAACTCTGCGCATGTCAATGTGGTATGAAGGAACTACAGCAGATCAAGTTACTTTCGAAATTGATGACTTTGAATTCCTAGGCACCTTGTGTGTTGAAGATACTGACTCTTTCATGCTTGATGATATTCGCTGGGGTACTATGGAAACCACTTCAGACTATTGCGTATCAGGCTTAAACGGCGAAGAGGGAGTAACTCTCATCATTTCCCTCATTAATCTTGAAGAGCCAATGCCAGAAATGGTCATGGATATGATCGCAGATTTTTCCATGAGTAATCACGAAATGGGAGGCGTTGTCCTTAGCATGGAATGGATACAAACTATGGATGCGAACACATCTCATTTCTTTAGGACCATGGCAGATATGAACGAAGACGGAATCGTTGACGCTCTAGAGGCTGCAATGATGATGGAAGAGATGATGGGCGATGGTGATGGCGATGGCGGTCATGATGATGAAATGCCAACACCGCAAGATGTTCTTGACATGTGTGACGCTGATGGTGACATGGGCATCTCACAAATGGAATTAGAAGCATGTACAGGAATAGATAATACAAGCGATGAATATCCAGAATTCCTTGCAGCTTTCGATATGGCTGATGAAGATGATGACGAAATTCTCGAATACGATCAAGAAATCCAGAATTTCATAGACATGGCAGCCGATATCATGGGTGACCAAGACGACGATGGAAATGACAACCACGACGATCATCACGATGGAGACCATCATGATGACGAAGGCGAAGGCCACCACCATCATGGAGATGGTGACTATCACCATGACCATGGGAGCGACGATGAAACTACTCACGATGCTGATGACAGGCACCATGACCATCATCATGACAATCACAACGGAAATGACAACGGCGATCACAACAACGATGGAAATGACCACTCAGATGATGATACTTCTGAAGATCCATATTGCTATGACATGGATACACACACTGTAACTGAAGACACTAACAAGGAAGATTGTGAGTCAAAGGGACACACGTGGGTTGAAGATGATGGTAATGACAACCACGGCGATCACAACGACAATGGTAATGACAACCATGACGAACATGACCACGGCGATCATAACAATGCTGGTGGGCCAAAAATGGTATGTTACTGGCCAGGTGCGTTCATGACAGCGCACATTAGCGAAGAGGAATGTAAAGATGACGGACTTGAATGGCTTCCAGAACTAAACTACCCAGAAAATCCAACACACATTTGTTACGATACAAGCACAACCGAAGCAACTGACATGTACGATAATCCACAAGACTGTGAATCCAATGACGGTCTTGTATGGGTAGTAGAAAGAACCGACGAAAATACCATGTGGTACTGTGAAGACTGTAACTGTATGGATACCGATGACGCTGAAGGTTATGGAGAAGCACCTGATGGCAACCATAACCAGTGTTACTTTGTCCACCATCCAGAACACCACGAGGATCATGGTGATCATGATGATGGGAATGATTTCCCATTCTTCCTAAACGGTGTATCAGTAAACAAGGCAACATCCACTGATATGTCTCAGTCGTTCACTGGCATGGAAGGCGCAGTTAATCAATCAGATAACGTTGCCATCGTTTCAGTTGTAAAATTCTGGTTTGCTGGAGAGCAGCAAGGTGGAGACCACGTAGTGCAAATTATCGAAGAGGATGAGCCTCATGAAGTCATGTTCCACTGCTGGGATTCGCCAGGAATGGAAGGAAACCACATGGAGATTCCATTCAGCAAGGTAAATGATGGAACCGAAGATTGTGGAGATGGATCCGATGAGCCAAGAGACGATGATGGAGATGGCGTGACAGACAACTGGTTTGACTGCCACGATGGTCAAGAAGTCTCAATGGATGTTGTCAATGACGGCGTCTGGGATTGTTCAGACGGTGAAGATGAAGGAATGGGTCATGATGAAGATGACGACTCGGATGTAAACTCCTTCGTTGCCAAATTCACCGCATCACCTGATTATGACGTAGTAAACGGAACTCACATGAATGCAGGAACTTATCAATCCTTCACAGGTGAACATTCAGTTGATTTCGGAGGAGAACCTGACGTGTTTGACTCCTATGTAGTTTTCAATGCCGAACTTGGTCCATGTCCACCAGGACAATACCAAGTAGGAGGAGAGTGTATCTGTCAAATGCCAGGTATGGAAGTTGATGCATACGGAATTTGTGTCGATGCTGAACCAGTTGTTTGCCCAGATAATGCTCACCTACATGGTGACGTTTGCGAATGTAATCCAGGCCTCATCATGGATGCCACAGGCTCTTGTGTAGAAGATACTACCTCTGGAAACGATACTACAACCTGTCCTGATGGACAGCATATGATGGACGATGGCACCTGTATGGACAATCATGTTCCAGAACCAGTTGTAGACACATCACCAAACTGCTACGTTTACTATTGGGTTGGCAGCAATGCTGACGTGAACGGCACTGACTGGAGCTGGACCACACTGAAAGAAGATTGGGTAGAATTCAATGCACCAAATAACGGTAGTTTCACACTTGCTTTGCCACTTGGAGATTATTTTGTGTTCTTCAATTGCTGGGACAATGAAGGCGATGACATTGAAGTATCGATCAACAACATGCCAAATCAGGTTGCAATGTGGGAAGATGATTACAACTACGTCACCGCATGGGCCGATTTCTCAATCACAGAGGACATGGTCGGTGGTCAATTAGACACAAGCATCGTATGGAGCTCAACAACCTTCAATGGAGAGATCGATATCACCTTCAAAGCAGTAGAATCTCTAGAAGATGCTGTAGAAGAAACCGACGTTGGTGGACTCGCTGGTCTACCAGGATTTACTGCATCCATTGGTGTGATGGCTCTTCTTGGAGCAGCCCTTATCCTTGCAAGAAAGGAACAAGAGTGAAACCAATAAAACGGTAGAACCGGAAACCATGAGGGCATCTTCGGGTGCCCTCGTGGAATTCTCCGATTGCAATGCACTGGGAATCCCATGGATAATTTTGTGTGAATAGATTCAACGTTCTTTGTGAAACATTATTATCCGAGATTGAACACAAATTCGAGTATGAGCAGTGATTCTCCCGATACTTCAGTGTCAGAGAGAGGCATGGCGAAAGAGTATTGGTATGGGCTAGTGATTCCAATAATTCTTGGCTTGGGTTCATCACTCTTTTCGCTCATCGTTTTGCTTAATGCAGATAAGTCATCTTTTACTTTCGTCATTTTCTTTGCCACATTTTTCCATCTGGGCCACATACTTTTATGGCCGGTATCTGCAGTATTTTTGAAAAATGCGGGTGGAGAAGTTGGGAATTTCCCCTATCGAAACGGAGCGTCTCTTTCGCTAAAATTGTACGCCATATGGATGATAGTAATCGTCGCACCAGTTGCTTGGCTAGCCTCAACTTTCAATGGGATTGTATAAGAGATTCTGGCGATAAATGCGTTCAATAGGCTCAAACGTTTCCTACTTGTCCATTATTCAGGAGATTCATTACTCCCACTCTATAGTCCCAGGTGGTTTGTGAGTGATGTCGTAAACTACACGATTTACCGATCCTTTACAGGTATTCGTGATTCTTGTGCTTACTTTTTGCAGTACTGAGTGAGGGATTTCAGAATACCGAGCCGACATGCCATCCATGCTCTTTACTGCACGGACGACAATGGTCTCCCCATATGCTCTGACATCACCGTGTACACCAACTGAGCGAACAGGAAGAAGAGCGGCATAATATTGCCAAGGCAATTCCATCACACCATCCACTGCAGCCTTTTCAAATTCTTCCTCAACGATGGCACAACATTCTCTCACTACTGATACCCTTTCAGGTGTTAATGGACCAAGCGTTCTTACGGCTAGGCCAGGACCTGGAAATGGTTGACGCTCTGAAACATGAATTTCTAATGCTCGTGCTAGTTCTCTCACTTCATCTTTGTACAATTCACGCAAGGGTTCTACGACGCTCAAAGTCATATCTTCAGGTAATCCACCTACATTATGATGCGATTTGATGGTATCTCGAACACCGCCTCCTGATTCAATCCAATCTGGTGCAATGGTACCTTGTACCAAATATTTTGCACCGCAGGTTTTTTGCTCATCTTCAAAAATTCTGATAAACGTTTCACCTATTGCTTTTCTTTTTTGTTCAGGCTCTGTAATCCCTTCTAGCACCTCAAAGTATCGATCTGCTGCTTCAACTGTCACCAAATCGATACCATGTTTCACAAACATTTCCTGAATTTCAGCCGTTTCACCTTTTCTCATGAAACCTGTATCCACGTATACACAATGCAACTTATCTCCTACTGCACGCTTTGCCAAAACAGCAGCCACAGTAGAGTCAACGCCACCTGAGCATGCAATAATGGCTTTATCATCAATTTGCGTTTTGAGTATCTCGATTGCCTCGTCGATGAACGCCGAAGCATCAAACAAGTTAGACACCGCCGTTAACTTCCCGATCCATTTGCTTGACTCTTTCAATCTGATCGAGTTTATTTTGTTTCAATTTTTGAGCATACTCATCATTTTTCAAAGCCAAAATCTGTACTGCGAGGTAACCTGCATTATCACCACGATCGACACCTACTGTAGCAGCAGGCACACCAGGTGGCAATTGAACAATTGACAACAGACTGTCATAAGGTACTCTTCCCCCACATGGAACACCAATAACAGGCTTCGTAGTAAGAGCAGCAACAGCACCAGGCAATGCTGCTGCTAATCCTGCCATAGCAATGAATACTGAACATCCATCTGCTTCTGCATCATGAATAATACCTTCAACAAATTTAGGAGATCTGTGTGCACTTGCAACGCGTAATTGATAGTTTACGCCAAATTGTTCGAGAATCTTTGTGCATTTGTCTGCAATGGGCAAATCTGATTTCGAGCCAAGCAATATTGTTACGTCCATGAGGCTCTGTCGTCAAAGCCGGTTATTCAAGATAACGAGTGACCGTTGGTACTTCTTTGCAAGGGAAAACTTGCAAATGAGGCTTTTTCCATTCCCACTTCAAATATTTNCGTAGCAGNATATGACCTGCAGAATAGATTGTGATTCGCCTTTCTTTCACCAAAGATGACATCTGTTTNACCAAAGACGGAATAATCCATGCAGGAATATGATGTAATTGCCAGATTTGATCACGGTAGCATATTGTCCGGATTAGTCGGTCAAGAATTGATTGTTCAAATTGAACTAATTTCCGGGATTGTTTGATGAAGTATAGATCTAATTCCTTTCTTTTCATCAGAATATCCATAGCTGAAAAAGTGAAATCGAAAAGCCCTAATCTTGCGGAGATACAAGTGGCCCTCTCTATGATTCTTGCGCTACTATCGCCATCTGATTTTCCTAAATGACTCAATAGAATCCACTCCGAAGTGGTCAGATTAACCGACATGATGTGAGAAGAAAAATGTGGCATTTTCCATTTAANTGAGACGTCCTGACCAANTTTTGAAAATAGAAAGACACCCATTATGTTCAAAGGAAGAACGAGCATAAATTAGACAAGATATTCTTGATTAGTTTATGTTTTGGTAAAACTATTCCGATTCACTCCAAGATAAGATCTCTGTTGATTCAAGATAAGTAATCCCATTTATTCGAATACCTTTGACCTTCACCTCCCCAACAGAAAAAAGAGGAGAAGCAGCCCATGTGTGACGAGAATATTTTGCTGATGGAATCACAGGAAGGGCATCTTGGGGACTCCATTCAACTCGGTATACGGTGAATGGNCCCATCGACAATAGTTTGGCGTGACGATAGTCCAAAATCCAAAAAGTAANACAAAGAACAACTGCCAACAGGTATGGTGGTTGCATCAACAGAATTATGGCAACGAAGGGNGAAGGGATGATTTGNATAAAATCGAGGCGACCTGGGGAGATTTGGGTTCCAATTGCTACAGAGGCCATTGATAGCAGTAGACCAAGGGCCATGAGNGAACTGGATAGAATNCCATGACCTTTCACCAATCCCCAAAGTATGCCTACTGCGAGAGGAAGGAGNGACCACGCCATAGGAAAGAGCATTGCTGGACCAGGTCGGGGCAATTCATGCTTCGACCAATTCATTGACCTCACCGGTCAACTCCATCATGACGTAGCCACAGATTTCTTGCAGCATGAACCTCATCAACACGGCGGACAGGAGTCGTGATTGGGGCTTGATGAAGAGTTTCAGGGTCAAGAGCTAATACTTGGATGAACTTTTTGGCAAATTCATCGAGAGTTGCTTTCGATTCTGTTTCCGTTGGTTCAATCATCATACACTCAGGAACTACTAATGGGAAATAAACAGTTGGTGCCATGTAGCCCATGTCAAGCAAACCTTTGGCAACATCCATGGCTCCAACGCCCTTATCCTCTTTGAGTTTCGCCATTGAAAGTGTGAATTCATGCTTTACAACATCAGCCGGTGCACCATCAACAATATACTCACTCAATCCAGCGATTTTCGCTTCTTCTTGAATCCGATGTCTGAGATAATTGGCNTTCATAACCGCATGCTCTGACATCAGTTTCAAATGCTTGCCATATCTACGGTAATAGGCCCAACAACGAATCACTGCACCTGCATTTCCGTGCCATTGCTGTACNTTACCAATACTAAGTTCAGGCTCATGCCAATAATACCAAAATTCATCGTTAGCAAGAGTAAGTGTATCTCCTTCAGAAATTGGCCTTCTGGCTGCGACAGGCCCTGGTAAAAACGGTGCTAGGTGGGACTTTACACCAATTGGTCCTGATCCGGGCCCACCACCACCGTGTGGCTGTGAAAAGGTTTTGTGGAGGTTGTAATGCACGGCATCAAAACCCATCAATCCGGGAGATGTCCGTCCTAATATAGCATTAAAATTAGCACCATCGTAGTACATTTGTCCACCAACTCCGTGAACAATTGCAGATGCTTCAGCGATGTCTATTTCAAAAAGACCAAGGGTATTGGGGTTTGTAATCATCATAGCGGCTGTATCTTCGTCTACTACTGATCGAAGAGCATCTAAATCTAGCCGACCGTCTTGCAGCGAAGGTATCTCAATGATCTCGNAACCTGCCATTGCAGCACTTGCTGGATTTGTTCCATGAGCGGAATCTGGAACAATGACCTTGTTACGTTGAAGTTCCCCTTTGTTTCTAAAATATTCTTGAATACAGCGTATTGCAGTAAATTCACCTTGCGCTCCTGCCACGGGTTGCAACGTTACCGCATCCATTCCAGCACAAATNGCCAACATGTCTTGCATTTCATAATAGATATTGAGAAGACCTTGGATTTGGTGATCTGGNTGTAATGGNTGGATATCTGCTATACCGGGAAGTTGTGCAATCACTTCATTCACACGTGGGTTATGTTTCATTGTGCAAGAACCAAGGGGATAGAAACCTGTGTCGATTCCAAAATTTCTTTTTGATAGCCAGGTGTAGTGACGTACCATTTCTGGTTCACTTATTCGAGGCCACTTTGGCATAACTTTTCTCTTGAAAGCATCAGTGACTTGAATTGTTTCTTTATCGATTAAGGGCGATGGTTGGGCATATCCTGAACCNGGAGCACCATCATGGTCAAACAAGCGACTCAAGCAATCACCTCCGATTTGCTGGTGAGCCATTTGCTCAAATGATTTAGTAAAATTTTGATATCAGATTTGCTGGTTTGATCGCTCGTTGAAATGAGAAGGCGATGATTCCATCCATCATACCACCTCGAGAGATCTAGTCCACCTATGACCCCGAATCTTTCAAGATAATCTAAACATTCCTCAGCAGGATATGGCAACTCTATGACGAATTCATTGAAATGTTGTGAAGCCCCGTAGGGTAAATGAATATCTGATAGCTTTGAAATTTCATNTTGTAATAATTGNCTTGAAGCAAGGTTTCTCAGGCCTAGCGTTTCTATTCCCTCAGGACCCAAAAGGGCCATGTGCATNGCACCCATCATAGCGATAAGGGTTTCATTTGTGCACAAATTAGATGTCGCTCTATGGCGGCGGATGTGTTGTTCTCTCGTTGACAGTGTGAGACAATATGCCTCTTTACCATCGACATCTATGGTTCGTCCAACAATCCGTCCGGGCATTTGTCTCAGGTATGGCTTTGTACAAGCGAATATTCCATAGAGAGGCCCACCATANGTCACTGGTGAACCGAGAGGTTGTCCTTCACCGACCACAATATCTGCACCATAGTTACCTGGAGGTTCAAATACGCCAAGACTTACTGGNTGTATTCCAACGATAAACGCAGTATGATTACCAAGAGTTTCTTTGGCGGAAAATAAACTTTGATCCATGATTCCTAGCGGATTTGGTTGTTCGACGTAAACCGCACAACTACCTGATGCCTTTTTCCACTCTTCTAAGGGGATNTGNCCATTTTCATCATGTTTCATTGATTTAATGATNAGTTCAGAACCTTGGGTGTAATTTTGAATCACTGAAAGTCGGTCAGGAGGAATAAGTTCTGANACGTAAACCGTGTTTTTTTGTTCAGCTTTTCGAGCGTGAACTCNTACNGCGCAAGTGATGGCTTCGGCTGCAGCAGTTGAGCCATCGTANACCGATAAATTAGCAATTGGTAATCCGACTAATTCAGTGATGAGAGATTGAAATTCCCACATCGCTTGGAGCATGCCCTGGCTTACTTCCGGCTGATAGGGAGTATACGAGGTCAAGAATTCACCACGGGTAATCAATTGGAAAACGCTTGAAGGTACGAAATTGCGATACAAACCNGATCCAAGAAAATTAACTGTTGAACCCAAGTCGAGGTTAGAACCTAACAATTTTCTAGCATCTGCTAGGATTTCCTCTTCTGATTGTGCTTCCGGTAGAGNCAATGGTTCNTTACACCTGACATTCTCGGGCAATTCAATGAATAAGTCATCCATGGAGGCATGACCCATTGCAGCCAGCATCTCATTTTCTCGGCCCAAGTTCGGCAAGTGGTCAGTCATGGTTTCCCCTAATNNGCTTCAATCGCGGAACGAACTTGAATGTTCGTAATTCACTTCAAGATTGCCACTTTGTCCAAGACTCGTCAGNGTTTTGATACCAATGATTACCCTCGGTGTCTTTGTACCACAAAGTACCGTTTTCATCGGGGTCAAGATAGTTACCTGGTGGCAAACTTTCCCATGAATCAACTTTATTCTCACTCGTTGTTGATCCAGTATTTGTGTCAGGCGAAATTATTGATTCCGAACCTTCAANATCAGAAATATTCGCGGGAATTGTATTTTCCATGTGATTTGGAGTTAAACCAGGTAATGCTTCAAGAGATGGTGATGGACTTGCATTCTCTTCAGCAAGTACTTCGGATGGTGAGGGTAAATTGAAATCAGTTGGTTCTTTTTCCCAAGCATTATCTTTTGATTTTGGTTTTCTCAACAGTACAACAATGACACCCACAAGAGCCAGAACNACAACACCACCTACAATTCCGATGANTGCANTTGTGGAAACGCCATCTGATGTTCCTGCAGCCTGATCAACAGTATTGAATGTTTTATCAGCAGGTTCTTCAACGACAAAACCAATTGGACATCCAGGGAATTCGTCGTTGATTTTCCCCTCGGCTGATTCTGTTGGGCACAGGTCAACGTTGCGAGCATCTTCTACCCAAACCCCAGGCCATTCAGAATCTCTGGTCTCATTGAGGGTTTCATCACCCCAATTATCACCATANCCATCATCATCAAAGTCACTCCACTGAGTGGGGTCTGCTTTGAAATAATCAGGTCCAACTCCGAACGTTTCCCATCTTGAGTACGACCATGAACCGTCCAAATCAGAATATCCGTCTTTATCTGTGTCTTTGCAACCATATCGGTCAATGGTTGAAGTTCCGTAGTCGTCTGGACANCTGTCTGCTTCAGATCCTTCGAAATTGTCACCAAATCCATCACCATCTGCATCTTCCCATTGAGTTGGATTGTCTTCGACTCCATCTGCACCGTCTTGTGGAGTCATCTCCAGTGTAGGATCTGCATAGCCATCACCATCAGTATCGAGACAACCTAGGAAATTGATTGAAGAGTTTCCANGAGTGAAAGGACATGCGTCTGGAAATGTACCATCGAGGTTATCACCATACCCATCAGAGTCTGCATCTTTCCACTGAGTTGGGTTTTGTACAAATAAAGGAGGTTCAGACTCATCAGCCCATCCATCTCCATCTGTATCAACGCATCCTACTTTACCGCCTCTTGAAGCATTACCTGCTTCAAATTGGCAATCATCCCGGACATCAAGCGTTCCGTCATTATCATCATCATCATCTTCATCATTGTGACAACCGTCGAAATCGTTGTCTGTCTCCGAAGACTGAACCCAACTCGTCATTCCTCTTGGGCAACTATCAAGTGAATCAAGAATCATATCTCCGTCATCATCTGTNTCTTCATCTGCATCTCGACATCCGTCGCCATCTAGGTCAGATTCGCTGGTTGCAGCCCAATTTATCTGTCCGGGATTGCATTCTCCAGATTCGTTCACGTCGTCTACTTGATCATTATCATCATCTAAATCTTCACTGGCATCTTGACAACCATCGCCATCGGCATCAGTAAGAGAATTAGACGACCAATTTTTTTCATTCATTGGACATTGGTCATTGATGTCATCTACGTCATCACCATCGTCATCGAGATCGCAAACATCACCGAGAAGNTCACCATCATAGTCTGCCTGATTGGAGTTACTGNTGATCGGACAGTTATCATCAACATCCANCACGCCGTCTGCATCATCATCAATATCTTCGGTATCATCTTGACATCCATCGCCATCCATGTCCAGTTCGAAAGTAGAGGTCCAATTGTTGATGCCTTTAGGACACAAGTCATCTACATCGAGTACTCCATCTGAATCATCATCTAAATCTTCTTCCTCGTCATGACAACCATCTGCGTCATGGTCAAGAGTTGGGTCTGTTTGATTCCAGCCAATGAAACCTTGACTGCAATCATCGAGAACATCATGTAAGCCATCATTGTCATCATCAGGATCGCATGCGTCTCCAATTTCATCATTTTCATAGTCCGTTTGGTTCAGATTAGGAACATTGATACAATTATCAAAATAATCTCCAACATCATCACTATCTGCATCATGGAAAAATTTCCAAACGAACATGTCCCCATCACCAGCGGAATACAACGTATTACCGCTATCCAAAGTCACAAGTCCGGTAAAATCTCCTGCTGCAATAATTGAACCGTCAGATAGCGCAAGTAATCCTCCGACACTATCTGTCAAACCACCTCCGTTGGAAAACGCCCATTGCCAGGTTCCAGTGTGAGATAATTGGGCGATGTAAAAATCATCATAAGAGTTGGAAGTTCGGTTTGCAAGATGATATCCAAACCTGATATCCCTCTCATGCCAGCCTCCGACCTGGATTTGACCTTTCGGATTTACTGAAAGTGATTCAACTCGATCATCACCGGGGCTTCCTCCATGCGAATTCCATATCACTTTACCATCAACACCGACACGGATAACAAACACGTCCCAAACACCTTGAGATGCAGCTTGCACCACACCGTTAATTCGGTAATCTTGCAAAAATTGTCCACCTGCGACAATGCCCCCGAACGGATGTACGATGATATTGTTGAAATAGGCTCCACAATTACTTCCCAATCCACATGCGCTTGAGTCAACCGAGAAAATCCATTTCAAGGTACCATTGGTCGTATACTTAGCGACAACTGCAGCCCAAGTACCAGAAGGATATGATGAATTATTGAATCCATAATCTTCGTCGCCGTTATTGTAACCTGCTGTGTAGATACCATCATCAGTATGGTCAACTACAACTTGAAATGCGGTTGAATAACCGAATCCTCGTGTAGTCTTGACCCAAACAAATTCTTGTTGTGAGACGTTGAAATAGGTCAAAAAGTAGCGATAAACGTTACCTTGACTGAGAGCAGTAACCGCTCCTGCAGCCCCAAAAAATGAGGTGTTTTGGAAAAATCCAGTAACGGCAAGATTCCCTTTCGAATCCACTGCTACATCCCATCCTACATCAATATCATCGCCACCAAAAGTTCGAACCCATTCCCACTCTCCTGCTGAGGAAATCGCTCCAATCCAACCATCCCAACCGGGATTAACCAATACAGAAACGTTACCAAAGTCCATCTGTTCTCTGATATAACCTGTGGCATAAATGGTGTCATTGGCTGCAACATCGATACCCCGGCAAGCATCCACAAATGCAGGACTTCCTACAACTGTCGCCCATTTCCAAACTCCAGAACCTGACAATTTTGCGATCAGAATATCTCCACTTCCATAAACTTCGAGCAAAATCGAACCGAGTTGAGTCGCATTCTCAACTCGTCCACAGATAACCAAGTCACCTTGTGAATCTTCCATCATTTCAAAAATCGTGTCGTCACCTGCCCCACCGGCTACCTGAGTCCAGTTCGTATTGCTACCTCTGCTGAAACCAGAAGATGAAAGAGCATTTTTTTGCTCGGGAGTTAATTCAACAGAGTGGATATCATCGAACTCACCAGGAGTTTCCTCTTCAGGTTCAACCCAACTCATTTGACTATATGATGCTCCTAATAAAATAACCATCAAAAACACGGGTATCATTCGGCTCATACACGCCGCTGGAACTTATCCAAAATAAGGCAATGCATTATCCGTTCATAATTTTAGACAAATGGAGGTCGAACGACTTTAGCCCGTATTCGCTTTTTTGGAGAAGATTGTATGAGTACTTCATCACCAGCATCAACTCCTGTTAGATAACCCATGCCAATACCTGTTCTGTCCATCGATGGCGAAGGTGCACCTGAGGTCAATCGTCCACATACTTCGCCGTCCAAAGAAAGTATTTCTTTACCCGGACGAGGCATTGGGCCTTTTTCTAACTGAATGAGCCCCCACCAACGTGCATCCTTTGCTTGGTGCGAGACTACCTTTTCTCTGCCAATGAATTCATGCTCAAGGTCTAAACCAAACGGAACGTTTGTCTCCCATGAATCACGGTGCAGAAAGGTATCATCGTTCAATTGTGACCATGCAAAATCCTGGCCAGATAACAAATATCCTTTCTCTAGTCTTAGTGTATCCCTTGCACCCAATCCGATTGGAGTTGAACCTGCCTCTACAAATGAAGACCAGAGCAGCGGTGCCTGTTGGTTTGGAATGAAAATCTCATACCCTTTTTCGCCAGTATATCCTGTACCTTGAATCCATCCGTTAATGCCTAATTCATTCGTAGATAATTGCTTCCATCTGAAACGTCCCACATGGTTTTCTGTTCCTAGTACCCTTTCGCAAACATCCTTTGAATTGGGGCCCTGTAGAGCGATAATGCTGTATTGAGAGGAGAGATTTTCCAGGTCAATTCCTTCGACAAGGTGGGCATCAAACCAATCCTTCATCACTTCAATCATACTTGCATTTGGCACGCCAAGAATTTCATCATCCGAAGTTACAGCGAATATCATGTCATCGATAATGCATCCTGACTCATCCATAAAATGCGTGTAAGCACAACGCCCGGATTCAATAGCCGTAACTTTCTGACTTGCTAAACCTTGCAACCATTGTTTTACGTTATGGCCAGAGAACCGGAATACTCCCATATGACTTACATCAAAAATACCACTCTCATGACGACATGCCAGATGCTCTTGAGTGATACTAGTATACCATATCGGTAATTCAAACCCATGGAAATCAACAATGTTCCCATTAAGTTTCAAGTGTTCCCCATAGAGTGCTGTCCGTACAGGCTTGGAAGTTTCCATGCATTAAGCAAAAAGGTGCATAACTTAAGCGTGCCCTTCATCTGTGTGGCAATTCTTTTTCGATTTCTTCTCCAAGACGGACAACCTCTTCGATAAAATGGTCAAGTGAAGAGAGAGTAATTTCCGGATTCGAAATTACTAAACGAATGATATACATTCCATCTATCATCGCTTTACTAACCATGAAACTTCCATTTTGCATCAAACGTTTCCTGAGTTCTTTATTCAATGTATTTTCATCAATAACTTCAGAGGTATACCTAAAACAAATGTTTGTCCATTCCCTGGGAGAAACCAATTCTAAACGAGGGTGATGAGAGATTTTTGACTCAATATAATCTGCTGATTCCATGTAAGAATCGATAAGTTTTGACCAACCTTCATCTCCCTTCTGCCTCCAAGCGAGAAAAAGTTTGAGGGCATCATTTCTTCTCCCACATTGGAGTGAATAATGACCAAGATCATTGGTTCTGTCTTCGCTTTGAAAGAGATAGTGTGCCGATTTTGTATGGTTACAAACTCTCGCCAAAATCGATTCATCTTTAACGAGGAATGATGAGCAAATTAATGGTATACCCATCATTTTGTGCGCATCCCAGCATACTGAATCCGCCAAGTCAATACCGTCCATTAGATGCGTGTGTTTTGAACTTAGCAAGGCACTACCTCCCCAGGCGGCATCAACATGAAGCCAAATATTCTCTCTAAAACAAACTTCAGCCAACTCCTTCAAGGGATCAAAAGAACCTTTCACCGTTGTACCAGAAGTTGCAACAACACAGAATACTTCTTTGCCTTCAGCTTTCAAGTACTGGATTTCTTCTGCAAGAGCATCAGCCCGCATTCTACCGAATTGATCAGATTTAATTGATATTATATTTTCTTTACCAATCCCAATAACATTTCCAGCCATTACTACTGAGTAATGAGACTCCTCAGAAACTAAGGCCACTAGATTACGATTGTCATAGCCAGTTTGCATTCCCACCGGATTATTTTTTAACCGTGCACAAAGCATACCGAGCATATTTCCATTTGAACCACCAGTTGTGAAAGTCCCAGCCCCATCGGGATAACCCACGTAACCAAGCATCTTGGAGATAATTGACTTTTCGATCACGGTCCCTATAGGTGCAAGTTCAAAAGTGTACATCGAAGTGTTTGTGAGAGATGTAAGGAATTCACCGGCAAGAGCAACAGTATTGATACCCCCCCATAAAGGATTCATGAATCCTGATTGGTTTGTTCTTACGCAATATTTGAGATAATGCTGAATATCTTGCAAGATTTCTTCATAAGGCATGGGGCCGACTTGAAGTTTTGTATCTGTAATTTTTTCTAAACTGTCGAAGTTTTGATAGTCCACGAGTGTACCCTTATCTTCGAGATACGATACCGCCAACTCGTAAACTGACTCCAAAAATTGCATTTCGTCCATGCTTATATCACAATCGAGCCATATGAGTCTTATAATTCTGCGGCTTTGTATTTTTAAACCACACATATGCATTATGCATTTTTTTTGAGCAATATTGAATAACCAACACATAGTGAGCCAATCATGCTTGGAGATAATGGCATGAGATGGCTAGAACGATTGCATATGCAAATCGCGAGAGAATTACGAGCAAAGGAATGGTCTCAAGCAGAAATCGCTAATATTTTGGGTACAACACAATCTACAATCTCTCGCCAATATACTAGACCTTTACCAGAGTTGGCCGGTACGGCTGACGAACTGATGATTGACGGCTGGGCGACTGAAATATCAAATGCTCTTCGAGTATATGGACCAGAAGCAAAGCTTACCAAACAACGATTTGTTGTCGAACTCGCTTTTGGACCTGGCCAAATATTACAATTCAATAAATCACTTACTGGTATTGATTTAGAATCAGGTCAAAAAGAAAGAGCATTACTCAAGAGACTTGAATGGGCTGTGAGTAGAATCGACCCTCAGAGGATAAAAAACTGGATCCCCGCAGTTGGGAGCAATATCGCCTCTTGTTTAGAACAGGCAACTAATTTGCAAGACGTGGCTGCTTTTCCGGGGAAAATATCAGTGATTAATAATAAAATTAGACATTACGATACCCCCTCATTTGGTGTGTCGAGTCATCTTGCATCTGTCTTGTTGAATACCAAAAAAATTGATGATAACGCCAATGCTTTGATCAACATTGCCGCACCCATGAGTGAAGTTGGCGTCAACATGCAAAAGATTGATTCATTTATTGAAGAACTGGGCTGGTCATTGGCTCGTATCGAGAATGGAAATATCCTCAACATGGAAAGCACTCATCGCATTGATTGCCTTCTTGATAAAGGAGGATATGCTTGGGAGCCGGGATTGTACATCACCGCCCATAACCCCCTCGAACTGGTGGATAAGTGTCATCGTGCTCTTAACACTCTTGAGGCGATGTGATGAAGCACATTCTGCTTGCCATCATCTTTGCTACTGCATCGATGTCAGGATGCATTGGAACAGATAAATCAGAGGGAAAAAAAGAGATTACTATACTTACTTATGATAGCCTTGGGTTCACCGACGACTTATTTGATGATTTCAAAGAAAAAACCGGCATCGAAGTAAATATCATTCGAGCAGGTGATGCTGGAGGGATTTACAATTATCTTCTGCAAACAAAAGATAGCCCACAGGCAGATATCGTGCTTGGATTGGACAACACATATCTACAATCTGCAATTGATGCTGATCTACTCGAACCTTTGTCAAATAATGCCTCGACGGAATTATTCTTCGAAGATGGCAAAACAAGAAACTTGATTGACAATGCAATCGACAGTAATCTCGAATTTGGTATGCCATATGATCACGGTTACATTTGCCTGAACTATAACTCAGAATTGATTGGAGGCGAGAATCAAACCATAATCCCTACATCATTATGGGACCTAACTTTACCAGAGTGGAAAGGAAAAGTCGCCATACCAAGCCCACAAAGCAGTAGCCCTGGCAGAGGTTTTTTGCTAGGAACAACACATTACTTTGATCATGATGCTGACCAAAATACAACCTACATTGATTGGTGGCAAGAGATGAGGGAAAATGAGGTGATTATCACACCTGGGTGGAGTGATTCATATGAGGTTCACTATTCAGGCGGTTATGGTGTCTGGCAAGACAACCATATAGGAGATGCCGATTTGACAGTATCATATTGTCACTCTCCTGGCGTAGAGGCTTGGTTTGCCGATAATAACACGATTTCTAAGGCGCTTGACATCCCATCTTATGCATTTCATCAATTTGAATACGTGAGTATTGCTCGAGGAAGTGATTCTGGTAACTTTGCCATGGAATTTATTTCTTACCTGATCTCACAAGAAGTGAACAAAGATATGCCGGTAGAAAATTGGATGTATAGTGTTCTTCCATCTGAAACTCTGCCCTCCGAAAATGGATATGAATTTCATTCAATCATTCCGCAAAACCCAGTATATATGAGCCCATCAACGATCAATCAAAACCTCACTACATGGATCGATGAATGGGGAACTGTGTTTTCATGAAAATCCGTCAATCACATCTGATTCACTTTTTCTCGATAGGGATTTTCGTATTGCTCATTTTGTTTCCACTATTCCTTGGATTGAAAAGAATATTATTGGCTTCCGAGGGATGGAGTTTTTCTTACATTCACTCGTTTCAAACCCATGACCTAACCAGCGAAGTATTGTGGTTCACTATCTCACAGGCATTTCTTTCGACAATATTGACCATCATTATTGGTCTACCTCTTGCTTGGATTTTGGCTCGATATCAGTGGAAAAGAGCACCACTAGTGAGAGCCATCTTGACCATGCCTTTTGTCACGCCCACTATCGTTGCAGCAATGGGTTTTCTTGCAATCATCGGAAAAGGTGGTTTGAATCTTATTGGAAATGAAGACTACAGATACATGGCACTTATATTAGCCCATGCTTGGTTTAATATTGCACTCATCATTCGGTTTGTTGAACCAGTTATCTCAAGAGTACACCCCTCTATGGAAGAGCAGCTAAAGTTTCTACAAATGGGTAGGACGCCATATCACAGAATACGATATTTGTGGATTCCCATATTGTGGCCATCAATATTGAGCGGAGCCATTTTGACCTTTACTTTTTCATTTACTTCATTTGCAATGATAAGATGGATTACTCCTGGTAATCAATCCCTAGAATCATTCATGGCCATACACAGTTCTGGCGTAGGAATCCCCGGTTATCTCACCGAATTAAATCAACTGATTTTAGCTGCTTTCTTCTTGCAACTAACAATTTTAATTATCGGACTTGCTGTAATTGGAATCCTTCAGAAAAAACTCAGTTCTGTCATACCACATATCGATGAGAAATTTGAGAAACCAAAACCAAGAAAAGTCAGATTTATTCTGTATCCTGCATTGATATTTGTAGTCACACCACTCGTTTCTGTGATTGTAGGATCTTTTCGAATTCAAGACAGAACCAAGAGGGGCACCTACTTTTGGGGATTAGATGGTTGGAAGAGAGCCATAAATGGCTCTTATGCACATACCGATATAATCGATGCGACTATGCAGTCATTGGTTTATGCATCAATGACTGTCATTTTTGCAGTACCACTGGGGTTATTGATTACTAAATCACTCATCGCACTAGAAAAAAGAAGCAATCACAAAGCCAGAGTTGCCGAAACTTTCCTCATGCTTCCATTTTGCATCTCTGCGGTCATGATTGGACTGGGAATATTGATTGGGTTCATGAAATGGCAACCTGATTTGATGAGGCAGTGGTGGATTCCGGTATTACCCCATATCATTATCGCAACTCCATTTGTCATTCGAATTTTCTTATCGACATATAGGTCAATTGATTCTGATTTGATCGAACACGCCAAAACACTTGGATTAAGCCATTGGGCAATGTTTTGGAATATTGAATGGCACAATATTCGCCCTCCTCTTATCGTTGCTTCATTATTTTGCGCAGCCATTTCTCTTGGCGAATTTGGTGCATCTTGGATGCTGGCAAGAGATGGTTCCTTTGACACTCTTTCCGTATTGATCGACCAAATTATGTCTAAGCCTGGTTTTGATCCCCTCACATACCCAACCGCTATGGCCGTAGCAACCGTTTTAATGACCCTCACACTGAGCTTTTTTACCATCGCAGAAAAATGGAGAGAAGAACATGATGGAGGGGGATTTTGATGCTTGAATTAAAGGATGTGAGTAAATCGTTTTCAAAGACACTGTTTCGAAATATCTCGTTTACTTTAGTTCAAGGTCAGAGACTTTCAATTATGGGTCCATCTGGTTCCGGAAAAACGACGTTACTACGATGCATATGTGGACTTGATTCTTTTGATAGTGGGTCAATTAATCTCGATGGTGAAAACATACAAAACACACCAACTGAGAAGAGAGGCATTGGACTCATTTTTCAAAAACCAGTCTTATACCACCATTTGAATGTGAGTGGAAACATAAAACTTGGAAATAAAAATGCAGATGTAAGCGAAATTCTTGAACTTATTCATTTATCGGGATATGAAAACAGAAGAGTTGATGAATTATCAGGAGGAGAGGCACAGAGATTAGCACTGGGCCGATCTATCGTTGCTGAACCTCGATTTTTACTCTTAGACGAACCTTTTTCTTCTTTAGATGAAACATTGAGGAAAAAATTATTACAAGAAACCATCGAATTGTTAGAGCACAAAAGAATCGGTTCAATTCTCGTTACACATAATCATGAAGAGGCTGAATTATTTGCAGAAAATTCTATTTTGTTAGACGGTTAAAATCCCACTGATACTCAAAACCATTATGATTCACCAGACTAACCGCTAATCATGGTAGGAACCCCACTCGACTTGATTCCTTACGTGCGAGGCGTTCAACTCATCCTTTCTGGTTATTCTGGATATGCCAAAGGGAAAAGGATAGAAGTCGATAAACTCGTACGTGAAGAGATGATTCGAGCAGGAGGGCGAGTTCGCTCGCACATGCAGAATATTCATGATACGGCATTCAGAGAAGACAAAATCCAAGAAGCAAGGGCTGCGAAGCAGTGTATGGAAGAGTGTGATATGTTAACGAATGATGTCGAAAAATCTGTTTCTGGTATGGAACATGCATTTTTTTCGGGACAACGCTCACCTTCAAATGCAGATTTGAAGAAATTGATTAAACACGATCATGATGTTATTGAGATGATTACGAAGGCAGTAAATCTTGCCAACAGCGCAGAGCATATTCTTGCAACTGGAGAGGAAGACTTACTCACAGTTATTCGTCAAACCACGCAAAAAGTGACTTCATGTCGTGGATTTTTTGGCGCAAGGAATAATGTCCTTAATGGATTAAGAAAAAAATAGGAGTTGGAAAAAATGGCAATGTACCGATGGAGAGACCACCCTGATGTGGTGGCAAGATTAGTGAATGCAGACAAAATTAAGACCTTTTCAAAACAGCAGGTAGTACTCAAACCAAATGAAGCACTCGCTATGATTGTTGATGGCAGAATCGGAGATATTCTTTCTGAAACCATTCTCAGCAATATGGCAGGAGGTTTCAGTAGATGGATTGGGGAGCAAATGGGAGTGACTGCCACAGACCGACGCTTACTCTTCGCAATGACTGGCCCGATGGATTACAGCATACCTTTCAATGCCCAAATGGGTGATGGTCATGTCGCCCAAGGTTTTGCAAATTTAAGATTAAAAATCAATAAAGATGATTTGCCAAAAATGTTGAACATCTTTGCCAACCGAGCACCAACATTGACCAGGCACGATGTAGGGCTTATCGTCTCGACAGAGTTACAGAACCGAGTGATTATTCCCTGTATCGCAAAGTGTCAGACAAGTGCAGACCTAAGGAGTTCACAATTCCAAGAAAGATTTGAAATGACCGCTGAAATGGAAATGAGAAATCTTCTTTCAAATATGGGATTCACACTACTCAAGGCCTTTGCAATCACTAACCCCACTGATATGGAATTGGTCGAGAAGCACCGAGCAAAACTCAAAGCTACTGCAGCGGGGGAACAAGCAAATGCTGAACATGCAGCCGAATTGTTCAAGCATCAAGAAACGAGTGCACTCGCTCGAATTGAGATGGAAGTCAATATCCAAAGAGCACAAGCAAATGGTCGTGTTACTGTTGAAATGGAAACTGAACTCAAGGAATTAAGAAAGATGGAGGCCCACTGGGCGGCGGAACTTGAGCGAGACAAAGCCCGATACGAATTAGATTTTCAAAAACAAAAAGATACACAAAATCTCGAGATTGAAAAAGAAGATGCAAAAATGGATAGAGCCATGGCAATGTTTGAACAGGTTCAAGCAAAGAAAGCAAATCGAGTTAAACAAATGCAAGATCATCAATCAAACCGAATGGAAAAACAAAATGATATCCAAATGCAAATGATGGCAATGGCTAAGGAAGCCGGTGCATTGACTCCTGAAGTTATGGCAGAATTTCTAAAACAACAAACTGCGCAAAAAGCCATTGATGGAGATGGTACCGAGAATCGACAGACACAACAACCAGCACAGATGCATCAAACATGTTGCAATATTCAGATACAACCAGGGTGGTCCGCATGTCCAAGTTGTGGTAAAATGTTCTAAAGAGGGGCATTTTATTGTTGTCTAAGCCATGGCCTATTTGGGAGAAAAATTGGGCAATTCGCTCACAGAAAAATCTTCTTTTTTCTAGGATGTTGTTTCTTTTTCTGATTTTTCTTCTGATCCCATACATTGGGATAAACCAAATTTCTCAATACAGAAATTACAGCCTCTTCGATCCATCACTCTCAATTGATTCTTGGGTACCATTTACTCCTTGGATGATTTTGATTTACTTCTCTTTGTATTTGTATTATCCATTATCTGCGTGGTATGGGATTGGAGAAGACAAAAGGGTAAGAGAAATGTTCGTATTCCATCAAGGGATGTTTATCGTATCTGCATGCATTTACATTATTTTTCTCGTAGCCCCTGTAGAGGTTCACCTCAGGGACCAAATCACTGAACAAGAGCTTCAAGGTACTGGACTGTTATCTGCATTATTTTCCATGCTTCACATTGGAGACGCACCGTACAATGCATGGCCTAGTCTCCATGTGGTGCAGAGTTTTTTGATTCTCAAAGTCCTAGATCGATGGAATGTTTGGAGCAAGAAAATCCAAATTTTGGCGTGGTTTGCTTGGTTTTTGATGATGATTTCAATCATGACAACCAAACAGCACTTCTTTTTTGACCTCGCCACTGGACTTGTCGTTGCTGTTTACTCATGGTCATACTGGATTAAACCATCATTGGAATCTTGTCATAATAACCTCTGGTCCGAAAAATTACAATCATCAAGAGATGATTGATGCGACCAACTCAGGTTGGGTGAGATATATGATCAGTCCAAGTCCGGCAAACATCATCATCCACGAGCCAACCGCTTTGATTAAATTGGTACTTTTTCTCAATGCTGAAATGAATCTCTGCTGCCCAAAACCAACAACGGTTGTAACAGCAATCATAAGAAAACTAACTGAAATCATGAGGCCGAAAAGTCCTGTCCAAGTCGCAGAACCTCCAATGATTGCGAGATAACCAATAAATGGAATGACTGCTGCTGCTGTGCAATCAATTGAGGCTGCTGAATAACCAATTCCCCATAGGTACATGTTTCTTTTTGGCGTGAAACGCTCATCCATTTCCGTCGTTGACCATTTATCAACTAACTTTTGAACGAATCCAAGTAAATGAGCTGTCCCTCCGGTTAACATAAAGGCGCCGAGAATGACCAACAAAACGGCTACAATAAGGGCAAAATAATGTAATAATCCTGTTAAGTCAAAAATTTCCCCTAGCCCTACAACAATTAAACCAATGATGAGAAAGAAGGTGAGTTGACCTAATGCCGCAAGTCCACCAAGTACCAAATGGTGAGGCATTTTTGATTGAATTTTACCAGCATCAAGTAATTCATCTTGCCTTTGCCCTAGTCCAACATAATAAGAGATGTAACCGGGTAATACAGGGAATGCGCAAGGAGAAAAATAAACCAGAATACCCAGTAACAGACCCATCACAAATATCGCACCAGCCGATCTGTCAACTTTTTTCAAGGAAAAACGCAAATCTTCGGCTTCTCCTTGATTGGCTAATTGGACAGCCTCATCAAAAGAGTTCCAACCGTCAAGAGGCGTTCCTGTCTCTTCACGTGCAACAATATACCCTTCATGGTCGATGACGTATACCTGAGGAATGAGTTGCGCATTGTATTGTTCAACCATATCTCCTCTCTCCCCAGAGGTCAGATTGACAATAACAGAATCATCAGCACCTGTTCCTACCAGCCAAGGCATATGCTTACTCGATTGAGGATCTCCAAAGGTTTCATTCAAATCCTCAATAGTTTCTGGCCTTGTATACCAACTACCCACTGAAACGATGATGACAGGATAATCTCCACTCAATTCCTCCCATTCTGTCTGTCGAATTTCTAGATGTTCCTGAACAAGGTGACAACTTTGGCAATCCACAGCCATAAAATCAATGATGACTATTTTTCCCCGATGTTCGGAGAGTTGAAACCAACCGGACTCATTAGTCAAATCTGTTTCAAAACCAGTTCTATTGAGAGTGAGCATTTCAAAATCTGGCGCAAGCCTTGCCGTCGACCTGTCGACGCCATATGAGTCAGATGTCAAACCAAAGACCGATAGACCAGCATAACCAATCAAGGAAAATAGAATGATACCAATCCCAAATGCTTTCCAGGTATTTGATTCTCTAAACACTGAAAAATCCATGCCAAGTTTCATTTGGATTTTTTGTGAAATCGAGGTTTTATCAATTTCTGCCACTTGTGATTCCGAATCATTTGGTGGCTCCATGCCAACTCCACGCAATAACAGGTTAGAATATTAACGGTATTCATTGAGATGTACGAGAGATACTTCTAGACGGTCATAAGTTGGATGAACCTCAACCATCTGAACACAAACATCTACCTCATCGGCGATTAAAGTCGCAACTTCAAGCGGGATCTCGATTCGAAGCATTTTTGCATTATATCGAATCCATCCATCAGGTAAATCGAGTGTTTGCTGTAATTCTAAAATATCATCCGATGCATTTTCTAATGAAGTGGGAATTGCACCAAACAAGATGGTGTCATCTTCACTCAGCACCTCGTATGGTTGCATATTCACTTTGGCACGCCTTCGGAATCGATGACGTAATTGACCAGCATCCTTGTACGAAGATGTGCAATATTTGATGTGATAGGTATATTTTTCGCTCATTGATTTTAATTCCATGGCTAATTCTGCGCTACCTTCTGCCGCTGCAGTAAGAGCACCTGCAAGATTGAATCCACGAATATCCATTTCAGTTTGATTACCTACAGTAATCTCTAACTCATTCAAGTTAACAAAATCAACCGGCAATGTTTCCACATCGTCTAATAATTTTTTGAACTTATCAGGCTTATCCGGTTCAACCGGTAGCTCAATTCCAACGACGATGCCTTCGTTTGCACAATTGATTATGGAATCTTGATATTGAGTCGTCGTAAGATCAAGCAAATGAAATCTGATTTCATCAAGGCCTGCTTTTCCAAGAGTCTGACATTTTTTCTCATCTATTGGAATGGAGGTATAGCAATGAATGTGATGTTGTTGTCCGAATGCTTCTTTCAAATTTCGGATTGCCTCAACTGTTTTTTCAAAATCCAACATTGGGTCACCACCAGTAATCCCAGTGCCTGTGGCTTGCATGGCTTTTGCTTCTTGGATGACTTCCTCCCAGGATTCGCATTTCTTTTCATTGGCAAACATAAACGGTGTTTCTCTTCGATTATCCGAAAGTGGGCAATAATCACATCCCCAATGGCATTTTCCTGTCACAAATAAAACCAATTTCGAACCTTGTTGGCATTGGATACACCCTTCTGCCTCTCCCCGCTCTGGAGGTACAATCGAACCTAACATCGGCAGGTGAATAGTCATGATGTAGCCTCCATTTCTCGTATCAGCCACCGATGAAATCGTCTGTCTTGAGTTAGTTCGGGGTGAAATGTCAATCCCAACCTGTTTCCATCTCTGACTCCAACGATTTCATCATTGAGATAAACAACTGCTTCAGCCTTACATTCATCAAATCTTGGAGCCCTGATAAAAATCCCCAAGAATTCATTTGACTCGGGAGGTGCTTCTGGCCACATAGGCAAAGGTTGGTAGCCAAAGTAATCTTTCCCAAGTGATTGAGGCTTTACTGGTTTGATTGAATCATTAGATAACAATACCCTAAGCGGAGAGGAAAAAGAATCGATTTGACGGCCAAAAGCATTCCGTGAAATGGTTGCATTCAAGAAATTATTTTGACATAGCAAAATCGTTCCAGCACAGGTAGATAAAACCGGAATTTTTGTCTGACGAATGAAAGAATATACATCTTCGAGCAAACCCTCATTCTGGGCAGCTATTTTCATGCTGGTTGATTCCCCACCTGGAAAAATGATTCCATCAATAGCCTCTAAATCTGTTGATTTGCGTATAGGTTTCATCTCTACTTCAAGACCAAGTTGCTCAGCAGCAGCCATCATGGCTTCCATGTGTTCACTTCTCCCCCCTTGGATCATGAGTATGCCTACACGGAGCATATACTCCCCAAGTGTGATTCCTTTTTGACTCCGACTATTCCATAGGTTCATTCACTTGATGATGTTGGAAGATTCATGGAACATACCGGGGATTGTTTTCTGGTACCCGGCCCGACACGGATGTCAGAAGCCTGCAGGAAGTCGATGGCAACGGCTACCATCACCGCAAGAGGTCTCGAATTTAGAGAAGTGATGGCTCGATTAAATAGCGGATTGAGATATGCATTCAATTTATCCCCGAGTGTAAGTGAAGTCGGCCATCAATCTTGGAAAGGAAATGATGGTTACAAGGTTATTGTGGCTTCTGGAAGTGGCACTGGAGCTATGGAAATGGTCATTACCAATAGATTTGGAAAAGATGACCATGTTCTGATTCCAACCAATGGAAAATTTGGAGAAAGGGTCGCTGAAATGGCCATGAGATATTGTAACGTAACCCATATCCGCTATGAATGGGGAAAATCGTTTGATATTGAACAATTAGAACAACTGTCAAAATCCAACAACTTTGAAGCCCTCATTATTTGTCATAATGAAACCAGCGCCGGTATAACTCAAGATGCTGAAGCCCTATCCATACTCGCTTCTTCGCACGGAATGGGATTCATACTCGATGGGATCACAAGCGTTGGAGGTTTGGAAGTGTACCCAGAGGCATGGAATGCTGAAGCGGTGGTAGTAGGGGCTCAAAAATGTACAGCAGGACCAAGTGGAATTGCAGCCATTGCAATCAATGAGAAATACATATCGGAGAGTAATTACCGGCGTCAAAAAGAATTACTTCATCCTACATATTATTTTGATTTACAATTTGCTCTGAAAAAAGGTGATGACGATCAAACACCTTGGACGCCGTCGATTATCGCAGCCCAAGGATGGGCAACTTCGCTTGAAATACTCAAGGATGAAGGTTTAGATAATCGAATTTCTCGTTGTGCTAGGATGGCTGAAGGTGTTCGTAACTTGTTCAAAGACGCTGGATTCAAATTGTTGGCTGATGAAAAACAACGGTCTGATACGGTAACGGCAATTTTGTATCCAGATGGTATCAACGACGAGTGGAGGTCTCGACTTAAGGACACATATCTGACACAAGTCATTGGAGGTCAAGATGATCTCAAGGGGAAAATGTTCAGAGTGGGTTCCATGGGTGAAACCTCTATCGAAGAAATGATTGAGGGATGTAAGAGGATGATGCTTTGTTTTAAGGACATGGGTCATCCAATAAATGCACTCGATGTAGAGTCCTATTTCAGGTGAAGATATGCACATCGTATTAGGTAGATTTCAGCCATTTCACCTCGGTCATGCTTGGCTGGTAGAACAGGCACTTGAAAAAGGAAATGTCACTATCGCCATTGGAAGTGCACAGGCAGGCGGAGAAGTCAATAACCCATGGACTGCTCAGCAACGACATTCCATGATCAAAGCATGGCTTGGAAACAGAGATGCTCGCATCGTGGAGATTGAAGATATCAATGACCCGCCTCATTGGGTTGAACATGCCAAACAAATTCATGGAGATGGAATCTTAGTCACCTCTGATGAAGAAACTGCATCATTGTATGAACAAGCATCATTTCGCGTTTTGAAATTACCGAGAGAGAGACGTGAAAGCCTTGAGGGATGGAGGATTAGAAAAACACTTACTATGTTATCAACCATACATGATGATGATGCTGTGAAAGAAGTCATGAAAGAACTTCTTCCCGTTGAAATCACAAACTGGCTTATTGAAAATGACGCCATGTATATTCTCAATGTAATTAGTCAGGAACAACCATACACTGGATGAGCAAAAAGTTGGCGTTTTCGTAGATTTTCCGGTATAAATAGGGATATCTTGAAAAGAATCATAGCAAGGGAAACTCATGAGAAAGGCTACTATTGTGCTTGTACTTCTCTTTTGTACGAGTAGTTTAAACACATTTCAGGCTTCTGACGTAAATCACGAATTCTCTGAAGATGAATTCGTGTGTTCCAAGCAAAACGTTTCTGAAGGTGCTAGTGTAGATTGTGAAATTACTAACCTAAATTTCACCCAAGTAAATCAAATCCGATATCGTTTAGTTGCGGATGGATTCAATCAAGAAGTTAAGTCTGTTCCCGGTAAAGGTTTGATTTCAAATGGGAATATTCATACTTGCGCAATCCTCGATAATGCCTCTACCATGTGTTGGGGGTCTGATGGTGATGGAAGACTTGGCGACGGAGGAGAAGACAATGCAGTATCAAAACCAACTAGTTTTGTGACAAATCCAGAGGGAGAATCCTTCAAATCAATTCATGCTGGTCACGAAAATACCTGTGGAATTACCGATTCAGGCAAACTCTACTGCTGGGGTAACAATAACAATGGTAAAAATGGCATTGGAAGCACTAACACTGAGAAATTACCCTCAACCCCTGTCACATTCAACCAAAATACAACCATCGAGAAACTAAGCATGGGACTTTACCATAGTTGTGCAATCGATTCAGATAATACAGTATGGTGTTGGGGAAGAGCATGGAATGGAAATCTCGGTTCTGGAGATGGGAATGCAGACCAATATGCTCCAGTTCAAGTCGAACTTCCTGGAGAAAATGACTTTGCTACTGAAATCGCGGCAGGAGAAAGGTTCACGTGTGCATTGCTTGGAAATGGAGCAATATCATGTTGGGGACATGATGGAAACAATCAATTGGGAGACTCTGCAGATACCACAGGGGATCAGAATACTCCACAAAGTTACGTTTCGCTTCCATCCGGAAGAATTGCTGTGGACATCGATGCGGGTCAAAATCATGCATGTGCTGTCTTAGATAATGGAAGCATAGTGTGTTGGGGATACAATAATTACGGAAAATTAGGTTCTAGCTTTTCTTCATTAGCAAATAGCCTCCCAGTATACATTAACACAACTCAAAACAAGAGTTTCACACAAGTTTCAACTGGATATGACCACACTTGCGCTCTGTTAGAAAACGGCACAGGGATGTGCTGGGGACGAAATACTCATGGACAATTAGGAAATGATAGCACGACGAACAGTTTTTACCCAGTTTACATCAATCAATCACAAACCGGTCCTTTGATTGCTATTTCAGCGAAAAATATTCACACCTGTGCAATCAATGCATCAGGTGGAGCATTTTGTTGGGGTTCGGCTCACTCAGGTGCGCTTGGTAATTCTGTAAATAATCACAGATGGCAGGCTTACGAATTGGCACCTACACCTGTAACTTGGTCTGGAATGGCTTGGTCAAACACAATTGGTCCAGTTGCAGACAAGGAATGGAATGCAGGAAGTTGGTTAAAGGGGTATATGGAAAATGATGGTACAAACACATTCAACATCAGTATCGACATCCCACCAGGATCTATACATGGCAATTATTCCGTTGAGATTTACATGCTCATGAAAGATGGACAGCGAAATAATGCTACCTTTCAAAATGTATTCAAAGTGCTAGAGAAAGATACTGATGGAGATAATGTTGTTGACTCAGAGGATGCATTTCCTGATGATTCCACACAATGGTCTGATACAGATGATGACGGTTACGGAGATAATCCAAACGGAACCAATCCAGATGCTTATCCTGATGACCCTGAACGTTGGGAATTAATCGAAACTGCACTCGGTTCCGAAGCAGAAAGCCGGATCTCTAACCAAACAATTTACATTGGAGTAGGGTTGATGCTCGTGTTGACATTTTTCCTTTTCAGACTTGGTCCAAAGAAGGCAAAGAAGAAAGTATATACTTCGTCAACAGATGTGTTTGGAATTGATGGAATAGCACAAGGTGCTGACTTGACAGAAGTTTCAGAACAAGTCGATGCAGTAGTTAACCAACTTGAAAATTTAAAGGATACCATCAATGAATTGGAAGTAAAAGACGATCCTCTTGAGGATGATTACCGGTCTAGAGATAAATTCTAATCGCCATGGTCTTTGACCTTGTGCACGGTGTGTCCTAACTATTCGTTATCGAATAACACCCTATCTTTGGAATATCCCCGTACAGCCAGTAGTGAAAATATAGCAGTCATCAAAAAGCAGGACCAAAAAAAGCAAAAAGCGATTATTTTCCCAACGAGATCTACACCAGCTCCTAGCATAATGAACGGTAAAAGGAATACATCCTCTATGACCTCATCCCATCCACCGCCAAATAAATCATCGCTACCTCCTTCAGAATTTTGACAATCTGGATTTTGTGATGTATCACATGACTCAGAACTATCATTGGATATTGCCATTGAAATAGTAGAAAATGCACAAATCAGTGCAAGTGCAACGAAAATAACAGTCTTAGTTGTGGGTGGTGCAATCGGATTGGTATTCCATTCAAACTCCTTCGAACAATGAGGGCAGTTAAAACGACCAGCCTGATCATCATCAAGGCTGATTTCATCATCGCAATGCGGACATCGGATGATTGCCATGATAATTGTAAAATATGATTTGACATAAAGATTAGGTGTCATTTCTGCTTGCAGAAGCAGAAGTAAAAGTGGATTTTCAGGTTGCTATATGGTCGGCCATACTGCAGGATATATCTCGAAGTAGGGCTTCTTGGCGATGTAGATATTCCTGTGTAATATCTTGTTATGAGGTCTTCAAGATGATACGACGACTTTAGCTGCTTGTAAGACCCTTTCCTTGAACATGTATCCTTTTTCTAAAACTTCAACTACAGTATTTGTGGGGTACTCATCAGAAGCCGGAATTGTAGCAATAGCCTCCATTTTTGAGGGGTCGAAGAGATCACTTACGTTTCCTACTGAGACCAAACCTTCAGATTCTAGTTCTGCCCAGAATTTTTTTCTTACCAAAGTGAATCCGTCGGCGATTGAAGAATCATTTTCAAGATTGTTAATGGCTCTATCAAAGTCATCAAGAACACCGATCATCCTTCTTGAAAGACCCATCGAACCATACTTGATTGCAGTGGCTTTCTCTGCCATCATGCGTTTTCTCACATTTTGGATTTCTGCCTCTTTGTACGCAATTTCTTTTTCTGCCTTTTCCGCTCTCGCTAATGCCTGTTCGAGAGGATCGACTTCTTCCTCGATGGTTTCAAGAATCACATCAATTTCATTTTCTGAGACAATATTTTCCTGATCTTGGACCAGTTCCTCATCCACTTGTGGAGAGGTGTCATCACCTGAGTTGATTTCACCCATGTTTACATCCAATTGATTGACCTTATTCAATCAGACGCCTCTAGAAAAATCGTTAGGTTCCAATTTCCATGTCCCCAATCTTTTGCATCAAGGTGTTCTCGACCGAGAATCTGTACACAGTTTTGACGATTTACGGCATAGTGTAGTTTTCTTGCCGTCTTGTCGTGGGCCTCAAATGTTGGCATGATGTGGGGATCCTCTCTTTCATCGAGTGTTTCACCCAATGCTTCTCTCCGTTTCATCCAATTTTCACAAACATTTTGTGCAAATTGATCTTCACCAATGATTCTAAGGTTTCGATTTACTTTTTCCCAACATGATTGATCATACATATCATCAACATGTTCGATTGAATCACCAATTGCCTGCTCAAGGTAAATGAAACAGCGACCTTCCCAGGAGTCCCAATGGCCAAATGATGCCCACTCCATGAGGAGGAGCAAGAGTGCGTGATTCTTTTGCATTCTTAATACATCAATCACACGACCTTCACCAGCAGCCTGATCCATAAGATCAAGGATATCTGATTCAGCATCAATATCAAATGAACGAGATAACCGGGAATCTTTTGGAGGTCTTTTGCCTCGCAAAAGACCTTTTTCAAGTTGAACATACATTTCATTCCAACTTAGATTGAGCAACAAATTAAGGCTATCTTCATCAATCAGGTGAAGACGCATTTCGATGCCCATGTCAATCCGGATGACTCCTCACGTTTGAGGGCATCGTTTGTGTCAAGTAAAGCCTCGATGTGAAGAGCATTCAAGAAGCCTCTATCATTCCCCATGCATAGGGAGAGAAATGGCTACCATCAAAGAGCAAATTCAAATGCTCTATGATGAAATAAATAAAACCCAAAAAAACAAAGCTACTAACGCTCACATAGGTAAACTCAAAGCAAAGATTGCTCAACTAAAAAATAAGGAGGAAAAAGCTGCTGCGTCTGCAAAAGCCTCCGGTCCAGCCAAGGGTTTTGAAGTTCGAAAATCTGGTGATGCTACGGTCGCCTTAGTTGGTTTTCCAAGCGTTGGAAAATCAACACTCATCTCTAAATTAACGGATGCTAAATCGGAAACAGGTAACTTTGAATTTACAACCCTTACATGTATTCCAGGACTGATGGAACATCGTGGTGCAAAAATCCAGATTTTGGACTTACCTGGTTTGATTAAAGGTGCTGCGGAAGGAAAAGGAAGAGGCAAAGAAATTCTTGGAGTTATTCGTGCTGCTGATATGGTCCTGTACATCGTCGATCCATTTCAAAAGTCACATTTTGCGGTTTTGAATAGAGAACTTGGAAATGCAGGGATGCGACTTAACGAAGTTAAACCGGCGGTTTTTATCAAAAGAACTGACCGTGGAGGAATTGATGTACGTTCTACCGTTGTTCAAACACAATTGAATGATGAAGAAATAGGTGAAATCATTCGAAGTTTTGGTTATACATCAGCGATTGTCACGCTAAGATGTGATGTGACACCAGATCAGATAGTAGATGTGCTTGCTGGAAATAGAATTTATTCACGTTCTGTTGTAGCGGTAAATAAAATCGATATCGCTGAAGAAAAATCAATTGTGTCTATGGAAAAAAGTTTACCTCAAACATGGCCAGTGATGAGAATTTCTGCTTTCAAAGATATTGGGCTGGATGCATTGAAAGATTTCATCTATGATAATCTGGGTTTTATGCGGATTTTTCTTAAGCCTCAAGGGCAAGAGGCAGACATGATTGAGCCACTCATTGTGAAGGATGATTCTACTGTGGAAATGATTTGCAATCGACTTCACAGAGATTTCGTGAGAAAATTTAGATTTGCTCGGTTAAAGGGGCCAAGTGCTAAATTTGATTGGCAAAGAGTCGGTCTAGACCATCTTCTCAAAGATGGTGATATCTTAACCATCATCGTCAAGAGGTAAAGGGTCAGACGTCAAGTTCAAATAGGACAGCACTATGTAACCACCAGTTCAGTAGTTGTGTGATGAAAATGAGTGTAGGAATTGAGCCTTTAGCAGCAATGGTGTTACTTGAAAAAGAAGCCGCACCTGAAAAAACACAGTCTGGCCTGCTTCTTCCGGAGGAAGCCAGAGAAAAAATGAACGTAGGAGTTATTCTCGCTGTCGGTCCTGATGTAGAACATGTATCCGTAGGGGACCGAGTCATTCATCGCTCCTATGGTGGAACGACCATCGAGTGGCTAGGGATTGAATATTTACTCATCAAAGAAGAAGATCTACAAGCAAAGGTGAGTAACTAACTGAGGTGTATATCATGGCAAAAATGATTGTTTATGGAGATGAAGCTAGAAAAAAACTGGTCGAGGGGATTGATGCAGTAGCAAATGCTGTCAAAGTCACATTAGGACCAGCAGCAAGAACTGTTGTCTTAGAAAAATCGTGGGGAAGTCCAACCATTATCAACGATGGTGTGACCATCGCCAAAGATATCGAACTTGAGGATGCCTTCGCAAACATGGGAGCGAAATTGATTCAAGAAGTTGCTTCAAAAACTCAAGATAATGCTGGTGATGGAACTTCTACTGCATCGGTACTCGCACAAGCCTTGGTGCATGCTGGAATGAGAAACGTTGCCGCAGGCGCCTCATCTGTTGCACTCAAATCCGGTTTTGATAAAGCTGTGAAAGCTGTTGTTAACCACCTACAAAATTCCGCAATCGATGTCGACAGTAGTGAAATGATACGACAAGTCGCTACGATTGCTGCAAATAATGACCCAGACATCGGTGGACTTATCGCAGAGGCCTTTGATAAAGTTGGGAGAGAGGGTGTCATAACCGTAGAAGATTCAAAATCAATGGAAACCGAACTTGAAGTCGTTGACGGAATGGAATTTGACAAAGGTTACATTTCACCTTACATGATCACAGACCAGGAAAGACGAGAGGCTGTTTTGGAAAATCCATTGATTCTGATTACCGATCAAAGTATTTCCAGTCCACAAGAGATGATTCCAAGTCTGGAAGCAGCCATGCAATCGAAAAGACCCTTGCTCATGATTGCTAAGGATGTCGAAGGTCAAGCCCTTGCCACACTTGTCATCAATATTGCAGGCAAAGTTCTCAAAGCTTGTGCAGTCAAAGCTCCAGGCTTTGGAGATGAACAAGGAGATCTGCTTGAAGACATTGCCCTGTTAACTGGTGGCAGAGTTATCGCCAAGGACAAGGGGGGCGATTTACAAAATGAAGGCGCAGAATCATTTGGAGAGGCGATTAAAGTAATCATCACCAAAAACAAAACAACGATTATTGGAGGTTCTGGAAATGAATCATCGGTAAAAGAAAGAGTCGATTTGTTGAGAAGCCAAGTAAAACTTGCCTCATCAAAATGGGACCGAGAAAAGTTAGAAAAGCGGGTTGGTAAACTAGGTTCAGGAGTTGCTGTACTCAAAATAGGAGCCGCAACCGAAACCGAGGCAAAAGAAACAAAGGCCAGAGTAGATGATGCACTAAATGCAACTAGAGCAGCCATGGCAGAAGGAGTTGTAGCCGGAGGAGGATTGGCTTTGTTTAGAAGTACTGATTTACTTGATGATCTCAAACTTGAGGGTGATGAAGCTCTTGGTGCAAAAATTGTCAAGGATTCTTTGAGCGCACCACTTCGTCAAATCGTTGAAAATGCTGGATTAGAATCTGCAGTCGTTGTATCTAAGATTTCAGATCATGACGGAAATCATGGATATAACGCACGTTCCGGAGAATATGGCGACCTGTTTGAACAAGGTGTCATTGACCCGGTGAAAGTCACGCGCAATGCTCTTCAAAATGCGGGATCGATTGCTGGACTGATTTTGACAACCGAGACGCTTGTTGCCGACAAGCCTGAACCAGCGTCCGCAGATGTTCCCGACATGGGCGGCATGGGTGGCATGGGCGGTATGGGCGGCATGGGCGGCATGGGATTCTGATTTGACAGATTATTCCCAGATACCCATATCCATTCTCGCATCCTCAGTAGCATGAACACGAGGGTCCCATCTCGGTGACCAGACTAAATTTACATGAACAGTGTCTAATCCGTCAGTTTTGAGAGCCGCTCGATGTGTGGCTGCCATTATTTCTGGGGCTGAAGGGCATCCTGGGCTTGTTAATGTAATATCTATCTCAGCATGCATCTGGTCTTCTTTTTCGACGATTCGTACACCATAGACCAGCCCTAAGTCTACGATTGATATTTTCAATTCAGGATCTTCTACCTCTGATAGTTTTTGCATTATCATTTCCTGATCTAACATCAAAATTTCTCCTTTACCTCTGATTGAATCATATCGAACATTGTACGAAATCCATTTGATCGACTCGGGGTCAGTGAATTAAGTATTCCCATATCAATAGCAAACTGAGGAGTTAACGAAAGGACAAATGAGGGAGACTTTCCATTCATAACAACCGATAATACTCCCATTAAACCCTGTACTATCTTTGCATCCGCTGCAGCCCTTGTATAAACCAAACCGTCCCGGTTTTCAACAACAATATGTGCTTGGGATTGGCAGCCTCTAACAAGATTTTCATCGCTCCATTCATCTAGAGTCAACTCATCAACTTCATCTGCGAAATCCATGAGCAACTCAAGACGCTCCATTGCATCATCTATCTCAGAGAATTCTTCGATTAATTCTTGTAAAGAGGAGGTGTCACTCATGAGAACCTCTCCACAATGTTTTCGATGGTCGATAACATCGTTTCCACTTCCTCTTGCGTATTGTAAAGATAAAATGAGGCACGTAAAGTCCCGCTCACTCCAAGTTTTTCCATGAGCGGTTGCGCACAATGATGTCCAGTTCTCAATGCGATGCCGCGAGCATCAAGCAATCTTGCCATATCCTCTGGATGTACTTTGTCATGGATGAACGAAACTACGGCAGAATCACCATCGGCGTGCTGACCAAAAACGGTCATACCGGGTATTGATCTCAATCGATTTGCGGTGTATCTGGCCATTTCGAGTAACCTTTCGTGTTCAGATTGCAAATCAATCTTGGAAAGCCAATTTATCGCTGCATCCCATCCAACTGCCTCTGCAATTTTGGGGGTCCCAGCCTCAAATTTATGCTCATTTTTTTGATAGGTTGAGCCTTCTAAAGTAACGGTTTCAATCATATCACCTCCTCCCATAAAAGGTTCCATTTCAAGAAACGTTTCTGGTGAAACCAATAAACAACCGATTCCAGTTGGACCACACATTTTATGCGCGCTGCATGCAAGGAAATCAATATTCATTGATGCAAAATCAATCCTATCGTGAGGAACTGCTTGTGCTGCATCGATGAGAACTTTTGCACCGTGTTTTTTGGATATACCTACGATTTCCTCTACGGGGTTTCTGGCTCCCAGCACATTACTTGTATGAACGAAGCAAACAAGTTTTACATCTTCCATCGATGCTTTTAGTAATTCCATATCAAGTGTATGATCTTCAGCAACAGGAACATAACGCAATTCTACACCGATTTCACGAGATAACATCTGCCAAGGAACAATATCACTGTGATGCTCCATTTCCGTAAGTAGAATGACATCTCCTCTGTTCAAGTTATGTTTCCCCCATGCATGAGCTGCTAAATTAATCGCTTCAGTGGTACCACTTGTGAATATGACTTTTTCCGCACTGAACCATTCGCGAAGGTTACTTCTACAGGATTCATATGCTTCTGTTGACTCCCCCGCAAGAGTATGAACTGCTCGGTGAACATTGGCATTCATAGATTGATAATAGTCAGTCATCGCATCGATGACTACCTTTGGTTTCTGCGTTGTTGCAGCATTGTCAAAATAGATCAGTGAACGTCCATTCACTTCTCGCTGAAGAATAGGGAAATCATCTCTGATAGGCATTAAATCACCAGGCATTGTAAGTGCAGGGTTAACTCATCTCGCAAAAAAGCAATGACATCTTTGTTACGTATTTCTCTAAATGCATCGATAAGAAAACCCTCTGCAATAACACCAACTGCTTCTTCGCGATTCATCCCTCGACTCATCAAGTAGTGTATTTGAGAAGAGTTAACTGGTGCTGATGCAGCCCCATGTCCTGCTTTTACATCATCTGCAAGGACCTCTAGTTCTGGAATGGATTCTGCGCGAGCTTTTTCAGAGAGGAGAAGGTTTCGGAAAACTTGATTCGCCTCGCTTTGGTGACATTGCTCGTCTATTGTAAGCATTCCAGTCCCAATACTTCTGGATGAATCATCGCATGCGGCATGAGAGATTAACGTAGAATTTGTATTTGGAGAAGCATGATGAATTTCAAAGTGATGGTCATCATGTCTTTTTTCACTACCATAGACAGCAGCAGCCACAGCACACTCTGCACCCTTATCGACTAAATTAACTCGAACATCAGATTTACAGGTGAGTCCTCCTCCAGATAGTGTTGCATGTTCAATCCGAGCGTCTCGATGAACAACCCAATCTTCACTTCTCAAAAAAATAGAATCAGAGGTGAGTTGATTTACAAATCCCACGCTCAGCGACCCTCCAGATAGCACCTCACCATGAATTCGAAGGCCAATCCATCCTGCTTCCCCTACCAAACGAATCATCAGTTGAGTGTGTCCTTTGGCGACGACTTTCAAAGATGAAGCGGTGATGTGGCCAGAGGCTTTGATATCGATGGTCATGCATTCATTTGCGATTACAAGTTCTTCTCCTTTGCTCATTTCATGCAAAAGAGATCTTGATATTTCTTCGCTTGGAGGCAAATCTGTAGGAATAAGTTCCGCCCCGGTAATACTCATTTGTCTTGACACTGGCACATCATGAGGTTCTGTGGGATGCATTCTTTTCCAAGGCGTGTAGCGCCATAGGTGTTCAGAATGAGGAGGTACGAGAATTTCAGAATGAGATTTCAACCGATGGAACCCTCCATCTCTATCTCAAGAAGCCGGTTTAATTCAACGGCATACTCCATAGGCAATTCACGAGTGAATGGTTCGAAAAATCCATTGACGATCATTGCCATGGCTTCATCTTCAGAATGGCCTCGACTCATCAAGTAAAACAATTGGTCATCACTAATTTTTGATACACTTGCTTCATGTTCTAAATCCGATGATGCATTTCCAATTTCCATGGTAGGATAGGTGTCTGATTGACTATCTTCATCCAACAAGAGTGCATCACAGACCACCTTTGAACGACAGTTCTTTGCCTTTGGAGATACTTTGAGTAAACCTCTGTAAGACGATCTTCCACCATACTTTGAAATTGATTTTGACAGAATATTTGAGGTCGTATTCGAGGCCAAATGATGAACTTTTGCTCCAGCATCTTGATGTTGTCCCTTTCCTGCATAAGCCACGGAAATCACTTCGGCATGAGCACCCTCTCCTTTCAATATTACAGCGGGATACTTCATTGTCAATTTTGATCCGATGTTGCCGTCTACCCATTCGATCACAGCATCCTCGTGGGCTATACCTCTTTTCGTTACCAGATTGTAGACATTCGCCGACCAATTCTGGACGGTAGAATAGCGGATTTTTGCACCTGGTAGAGCAATTAATTCCACTACTGCTGAGTGCAAGCTTTCAGTTGCATAAGTAGGAGCAGTACATCCTTCTACGTAATGAATGGAACTACCCTCGTCAGCAATAATCAAAGTACGTTCAAATTGACCCATGTTTTTGGCGTTAATTCTGAAATATGCCTGGACTGGCATGGTTACATGAACATCTTTGGGAACGTAGATGAATGATCCTCCTGACCAAACCGCTGTGTTGAGTGCTGCAAACTTGTTGTCCGAATAAGGCACTACTGCTCCAAAATATTTCTTGATAATCTCAGGATGCTCTTTGAGACCAGAGTCCATGTCAAAGAAGAGGACTCCTTGGGATGTGAGGTCTTCGCGTATGGAATGGTAAACAGCTTCTGATTCATATTGTGCAGTAACTCCACCCAACCATTTTTGTTCAGCCTCAGGAATTCCTAACCGGTCGAAGGTTCGTTTGATTTCCTCTGGAACATCATCCCAGTCTCCTTCTGTCCCTTCACTCGAACGCAAGAAATAGGTCACTGCATCAAAATCAATCGATTTTAGCATACCTGTGTTTCCCCAATCAGGCATTGGCCTCTCGATGAAATGCTTGTAGGCTTTGAGCCTTATATCAGTCATCCATTCGGGCTCATCCTTAAGAGCAGATATGTCTCTTACAACTTGTTCAGACAATCCTTTATCGAATCGTATAGTGGCAGTCTCTGAATCATGAAAACCATACTTGTAGTCACCAATTACATCATCTTGAGTCATGTCTTTACCTCCGTCTTTGGTTCAAGCCAATCATAACCATTGGCTTCTAACTTGTGAGCAAGTTCTGGACCACCAGATTTGACAAAACAACCACCAATCATTGCATGAACATGATCTGGTTTTACGTAATCGAGTAGACGCTGGTAATGAGTAATTACCAGACATGCTGAATATTCGAGCACGCTGTTAATCCCTTCTGAAACTACTCTCAGGGCATCAATATCCAATCCAGAGTCGGTTTCATCAAGGATGATAAGAGAAGGTTCTAGAAGCAGTAATTGCAATATTTCTAACCGCTTTTTTTCGCCACCGGAAAACCCGTCGTTGACATATCGTGAAAGAAAGGATTTATTCATGTCAAGCATTACCATTTTTTCGGACAATAGTTTTCGAAATTCACGTGCACTAGGCGCATGCTCACCTTTGATACTGTTGATAGATTTCCTCAAAAATGTACCAACCTGTACTCCTGGAATTACGCTAGGATACTGGAAGGATAAGAAGATCCCAGATCTCGCTCGCTCGTATACTTCCATTTCAAGCAGAGAGTTTCCTTGGTAAATAATCGAACCGGAGGTGACTTTGTAATCAGGATGTCCCATGAGTACGTTTGCAAGAGTCGATTTTCCTGAACCATTTCTTCCCATAATGGCATGAATTTCTCCCTTGTTAATGGTTATGTTGAGCCCTTGAATAATCTCAACATCATCGACACTCACGTGCAGGTCGTTGATTTCAAGCACTATATCGGCCATGACATTCCGACGCGATTCACCCTTATGAATCACCGTATTGTCCACTGGAGGGCAAGACTTGAATTATTGCCGCTATAGCCCACTACATGGATGACGACCTTGTTGCCAGATATCGTTTGGAAGCCAAAGCGGCAATGAATCAGGAATCTGAACGTCGACGTCAAGAATATATCGATCCGGCCGAGGAGGATCGTCTCCGGAATCTTTCTCTTCACGACCTTGAAGATTTGGTTCCCGCACTCATGGCAAGACTTGGAGATGTTCGTCTTGCGCTTGATGGACACGGCGGCGGTATCGAAATCGTTTCACGAATAAAAACTGATGATGGACTTGACCTTGTGTTAGACCTTTCAGGTGCTTGCTTGGCCTGTGGAGCAGCTCCAGGCACTTTAGAAGGCATCAAATCTGATTTAGAAAATGACAGTCAAATCTCTCGCATCCGTTTCTCTAAGAAATTGCTCCAGACATTTGATGAGATAAGTCGTGAATTTGTTGAAAAACACAGTCAAGTTGAATTCGTTTGACAAGTATCCTCAAGAAGAAATCACCAGAGGAAGAAACATGGCTGCATGGAATATCGATGAGCGGCCTGCCCCAAAACCATGTAAAGAGAATGATACTGGTGTCTTTGAAATTACCTGCAGAGATGGGAGAGCAAGACTAGGGAAAATTCATACTCAACACGGCATTGTCAACACACCATGCTTGCTTCCAGTCATTAACCCTAACATCCAAACCATTACGCCCAGAGATATGTGGACAGATTATGGTATCGAAGCGCTCATTACAAACTCCTACGTTATTTGGAAACATGAACATCTTAAGACAAAGGCGCTCGCTGATGGAGTCCATGCTCTCTTGGATTATCCTGGAGCCATCATGACCGATAGTGGTACATTTCAATCCTACATATATGGTGATGTTGAAGTCGGAGTCGAAGAAATCATTTCTTTCCAAAGAAACATTCGCGTTGACATAGGTACAATGCTAGATGTTTTTTCTCGACCAGACATGGATGAAAATGAGGTGAATTACGCTGTCGAGGAAACATACAATCGAGCAAAAACTTCCATCGAAACAGCCAAAGGCATGATGCTCAATGGACCTATTCAAGGAGGGATTTTTCCAGATTTAAGGAGAAAAAGCGCCTTACTCATGGGTGAAGAACCATTCACGATACATCCGATTGGCGGCATTGTTCCAATCATGGAACAACACATGTATGACAAACTTGCAGAAATTATTCTCGAAACTAAACCAAATCTCCCTGCTCACCGTCCAACCCATCTGTTCGGGTGTGGTCATCCAATGCTTTTTCCAATGGCGATTGCTCTGGGTATTGATTTGTTTGACAGCGCAGCTTATGCACTATTTGCGCGCGATGATCGGCTACTTTGTCCTTGGGGTACTGAGAAGTTTGATCGAATGACAGAATGGCCGATCACCGTACCTTGCGTACAATCAATAACACCCAAACAAGTCAGAGAAATGAGTAAAGAAAAGAAAACTGAAATTCTTGCTAGATTTAATCTTGAAGTCACGCTGGCTGAATTATCTCGCTGTCGCCAGGCTGTTAGAGATGGCCGTATATGGGACCTTGCAAAAAGGCGTAGCAAGCAACATCCCGCCTTGAAAAAAGCATGGGATTTTATCGAGAATCAACAAAACCAGTGGATTATTTCAAGCCAAAATATCTCCAACCAAGGCGGATGGATATATGAACATGGAAGTGAGAAATCAGATCCACGAATTATCAAGTCATTACAAAATTTACACCACAAGTGGGGACATAATGATCCTGAAAAATTAATTATTTTTTACGGCACACCCAGCCCATGGCGAATGAAGTTAAATGAATTAATTTTGAAGATCAGAGCGATGAATGAAAAAGTACCAATACTCATAACGACACCAATTGGACTCATTCCCTACGGTATAGAGGACCTCCATCCATTTGCCCACATTGAAGCAGAAGAGGAAATATGGACTAATCCGCCAAAAAAAGGATTTATAGAACAACAATTAAGTGCGCTGAATATTAAACCCAAAAATCATTTGATTGCTGATATAAACCAAGAGAATTTGTTAGAAAATATCTGCGATTATCTTGGTGAAGAAATCCAAAAAACCGCACACAGAGATGTGTTGTTTAGAGAGCAATTATCTGACAAAATGCAATTATTCTTTGGCGTTGATCCAGAAGAATCTGCTGATTTAGTTGCTGAGGTATCTTTCATTGTAGGCGGCACAGGGCGCGCACGGAATGTACTTGATAGCAAGGGCAATCACCTTTTCAGCCCTAGTTTGACCAATGGGAGCCTGGCTGCAACTGCCCAAGGAGGCCTTTGGCTCTCAAAGCAATCCTCTCGCCCACCCAGTGTGGTCGTAGATGAACATGCTGAACCATTTGTAAGGAAAGGCCGAAACGTATTCCACGGATTTGTTTTGTCCGTCGATGAGAATCTTAAGCAAGGTGACATATGCTTAATCTACAATCAAGATGGAGAATACATAGCAGTTGGGAAAGCCGAGTGCGAAGCGAATGAGATGACTTTGTTTAAGAAAGGAATTGCCGTGAGTGTAAGAGACGGATTGAAAAACGTCGAGGGACATGATTCAAAGACCTAAGCAACTAGGGAGAATCATGGTCGAGTCACTTCTCATCGAGACGAGGAACTTGACCAAATCTTATGGTCCACACGTCGCATTGGATGATTTAAACCTCAACATCCCTCATGGTGCAACTGGACTTTTGGGACCCAACGGTGCTGGAAAATCGACCTTTCTGAAAACAATGTTAGGACTTATTCAAGTAACCTCTGGAGAAGGAAGCATTCTTGGTTATGATATTCGCACCGAAGGAGAGGAAATCCGTTCAAAAATCGGATATATGCCAGAATATGACGCACTCAATCCGAAGATGGATGCGATTTACCAGGTCCAGTATAGTGGAGAATTATTGGGTATGAATCCAAATATTGCTCTTTCAAGGGCGCATCAAGCACTTGAATACGTAGGTTTGGGAGAACAAAGGTACCGAACTGTTGAAACATTTTCCACAGGCATGAAACAGGCGACAAAATTAGCTTGCGCTCTTGTGCACGACCCCGAATTAATCATTGCAGATGAGCCTTCCAATGGATTGGATGCAAAAGCCAGAGAATTCATGCTTCAAACATTAGAAAACACAGTCAGGCAAGGACAAAAATCAGTATTAATGGCTTCACACCTCATGGAAGATGTTGAAAGAGTATGTGAAAACATTGTTCTTCTTCACAAGGGTAAACTTGCCGCTCAAGGAAAAATCGAAGACCTCAAGGCGATAGATAAAGAAGTTGAAATCCATGTCTGGGGTCATGCTACAAAAATGGAAGAGGGATTGCTCGACAAGGGGATGAAAGTACGACGTGAAGGAAGAGTTATGCGTGTTCGTTATCAAGATGATTCGACATATCATACAATCCTATCAACAGCAGCAAAATGTGAAACTCAAATTCGAAAGATGCATGACCACGAAGCATCTCTAGAAGATTTATTCCTCGTAATTATGGAACGATTAGGCTATGACGTGAAAGGTAGTGAAGCGCTTTTGGGTGATTTATCATGAGTGAAAACACCATGCTACATCCAGAATCCCCTGTCACAGGTCAAACCCGAATGGATAGTGCATGGGGTTCACAAACAGGTGACGAAGACGTGCATGCAAAAGTTACACAGGCAAGCGTTGATGCTGGCCAGATTTTTGAACAGGAATACAAACCGTGGAATGGCACACTCAACCCAAGATGGATGAGAAATTGGGCCATTTTAAGACATCATCTGCTAGGAATTGTATTCAAAGGCCATCGCCCTTGGGGTGTTGTTACAAGAATCGTCCTTCTGCTCATCTTTTTGGGTAGTCTTAGTTCAGCAGCGATGGTGTTACTTTCTGGTGTTGTGGGTGACTCTACATTAGCATCAATGTGGGGAATAAACAGAGAAAACATGTATGGCCATGTCCTTGGGTTCTTTCCAAGAAATATCATATTTTACCCAATTATTGCCGCCATATTGGTTGGAGGGATGATCAGCGAGGATCGTTCAAATGGGACTTCTGCCCTTTATTTCTCTCGACCAATATCTCGAGTTGACTACACTAGTATGAAATTCTTATCGATTGCCATCATCCTTTTTTTCGTGATTGATGGCACTCTTGCAGTGTATTATTTTGCTGAAGTATTAGTAATGGGGCGAGGCTGGTCTTGGATTCTCGATACATTTCCTATGTTTTTACTTGCAGCCTTCAGTGGGCTGTTACTAGCCATTACATACACCTCAATTGGCTTAGCCCTCTCAAGCCTAAGCAAAGGTAGATTCTTTCCTGGCATTGGGCTTCTGGCTGTAATTATGGGCACAAAAACATTAGCTGCAATCATAGAAGCGCTGTTTGATAAGACTATTTTGTATGTCATATCACCATTTGATTGCATTGCTCACATCGCCCAATCATTGATGTCAATCGAAAGCACTTACCAACATCCTTGGACTTGGAGTTTAGCATCTATTGTTTGCATCAACATTGGAGCGTTGTACATTCTCACTGCACGTGTATCTACCTTAGAGGTGACGAGAGAATGATGCCCGATTTTACACAAACCGGGAGATCCGAAGATGCAGCATCCACACAAAATAACAACGTTCCTGTTGTTGTATTCAAAAATGTAAGTAAACAGTACGGACAAATCAGTGCATTAACGGACATATCACTGGCCATATCAGGCGGAGTTACAGGAATTTTGGGCATGAATGGTGCTGGAAAATCAACACTGTTCAAAATCATCATGGGGAAAATAAGACCATCAGGTGGTCAAATCCGTTTGTTTGGAGAAGATCCTTGGAAAAATCAATCTCCATACGCTAGAACTGGTTTCGTACCAGAGCATGAAAAAATGCATGATTGGATGACTGCTATCGATTTTGTTACCACGTTTGCGAGATTAAACGGAATGACGAGAGAAGAGGCAAGACTTGAAGCCGAAAGGGTTCTGACTTTTGTTGAACTTGCCGACGTGATGAATAAACAAATTGGGAGATTTTCTAAAGGAATGCGCCAGAGGGTAAAGATTGCTCATGCATTGGTGAACGACCCTGATTTAATCGTACTCGATGAACCATTACAGGGTTGCGACCCCTTGGCAAGAACGTCGATCATGAATGTAATTAGAGAATTGGGTCGATTGGGTCGAACCGTTTTGGTATCGTCTCATATTCTATCTGAAATTGAGCGTATTACGGAGCAAATTGTGATCCTACACAAAGGACGACTTCTTGCGATTGGTAATCTCCATGCAATCAGAGATTTGCTCGATCAACATCCTCACAAAATAGCCATTCGTTGTGAGCAACCAAAACGATTGGCGAAGGATTTGATTGATATCGATGAGGTGACGAGCGTTTCTATTCCTGCAAAAGATGAATTGGTTGTGGAAACGAAACATTTTGGCGTAGTACACAACCTCTTACCAAGTATTATCGTAAAAAATAACCATCACGTATGGGAAATTGACAACCCTGATGATAATCTTCAGAGTATTCTCGAGTATCTTACCGGAGGCTTACCATGAGTGAAGAATCTGAAAGGTCTTGGGCGAAACTCGACCGTAAGGCTACGGCCATTGCAGAGTTTACCTTACGTCAATACAGAACTCGCCTCTCAACATGGGTTGTACTGAGTGTTAGTGTCGGAGCGATGATGTTACTGAATTTGTTTTACCTCGATTTTATGACAACAGAGTTACGGATGAATGACAACGATGGAGATTCATACGACTATGATGGAGATGGATATCCAACTGGTCAAGAAATCTTGCTTGGTACCGACCCGTTTAACGAATTGTCATACCCATCAGGTGTAACTCCTGACCCTCCCTCCAAATATATCAACGAAGATGATTTTGATTGGGATAACATCACAAAGGACTCATTTCAATCAATTGGCTATGATGATGATGGCGATTGTGTAAGAGATGGGCAACTCGTCACTGACTCTCAAAAAGATAACAATGGAAATCTCATTCCATGTGATATTGCGGTTTATTACAGCAATTTTTCCCAAGTTTATATCATAAGTACAGATGGTAATGTTGACGAGGATCCTAATGAAGATAAATTCGGAAAGGAAGCCATTCATCGTGCATATATCCTCAGCGTTGGAAAAATGGGTATTGTTTACCTACTTGGAATTTTTTTGCCCCTATTTCTTGCATCGGGCTTGATTCGCAATGAAATGAACGAAGGGACAATGCATTTTATGCTTGCAAAACCCATCTCTCGCGGCGAAGTCCTACTGTATCGCATGTTAGGATATCTTGGGATTGTATGGCCTTTTATCATCGCTCTTTGTGCCTTAATGGCTCTTATCACGGGATTTCTAGGTCCTGGAGAGGGATTATTTCGATTCTCTGACCTTGGCGTTTGGGTCTCGATTTGTTTTGCCGCCATGCTTGTAAGTATGGTTTATGGAATGATCTTTTGTGTATTTGGCATTCTTTGGAAGCAGGGCATGGTCCTTGCGATTATCTTGGCTGCATGGGAACTGGGCATGGCGTTCGTTTCTGTCCTTGCCGGCGGAGACACGTATATCCAATGGTTCTCTGTGATTGGCTGGGGACTAATGATCGTCGACATTGGAGCAGCACTTAATTGGCAAGATTTACCGATTCTCATTGAAATGGGAAATTGGCACGGTGGGAATCCAAGTGAAAATTCTGGTTGTTATTACCAATTTAACGAAGCGTACGATATTTGCGATTCCGAAGAGCTACCTGGGACTGAGCCACTCGAGTTCTTTGCTTCAACACATGGTTTAGGTGTAGGCAACTGGCTCGCAGCAATAATCGCATCCTCAGTGTTGCTCATTCAAGCATTCTTGGCTTGGGTCATTGGTCAAGCAATTTTCAAGAGCAAGGAAATGGAGGTATGAAATGGACCGTTTTCTTGGTGATTTAGACCGATTATGGACCTTGCAAAATCGCCCACCACTCCATCATCTGACCTGGGACTGGTGGTGGTGGCTTGTGATGTTAGAAGGTGACGAACATACCCCTCATGGAAAACAATTAATGGTGTTGTGGTCAACTAAAGACAACCCCTTAGTCGAAGTAAATGGTGTCGAATGGAAGCCAAGCGGAAGACCAGGTTTTGACGCAGAAGGCGGGATTGCAATGGAAGGCATGGTTGCAGCGTGGTGGTTTGACGGAGAAAAAATGCTCGAGCCATTGGTATTAACATCAACAAGAATTATTGTTCTTGGTGGAGAACACTCCCATTGGCCACATAAGAAAGGTGGAGCAGTAGTTGCCGTTACTGAGAATGAGTTATCAATGGGTTTGAACGGTGATGAAAGTGAGTTTTGGTTACGATTAGAAACTGAACATGATTGTTTTGATTTGAAAATGACACCCTGGAATAAACCAATGAGCACTGCACGATTTGCGAGTGCGTCATATACAAAAAAGATGGGATATGAGATACTACGACTTCATGGCGCCCTCTGTAAAGGAAAAATCGGTGATGAACATGTCCAAGGGACAGCATATTTTCAGAAAGTTTGTGTTCAAGCACCTTCACCTCCTTGGTTTTGGGGCATGCTACATTTTGATGATGGGTCATATCTTGATTGGTTTATCCCTCATCTGTCACCTACAATCTCAGCTAAGAATTCATTGGCATGGAAAAAGAGAGATTTGCCACATTGGCCGCTTTCAAAAGGTGGATTGTTTCATGACGCTGAATATAAGCGCACAGAGGTATTTACAAGCCTAAATATTGAGCATCGACAAAAAACCGATGATCTACCTGAATTTTTTGTAGAACTCGAGAACGGTAGAACCTCAATCAAGGCACACGTGTGTGCAGTTAGCAGAGCGAATTGGGATTTTAATCAACCAACAAGAGGTGGTGCGTGGAGCCATTTGACTTACAATGAATATCCACTCGAAATAAAATCAATACTCATTGAAAATGAATTTGGAGTTCGTACATTGAATAATTGGAATACCATCCATGGAAATGCAGAACATTCATGGGGCATTTTACATTAAAACCTACACAAGGTTCTTGACCCCTTTGTCTAGTAGCGTAAGCAGGTGCCCCTATGAGCGAAGAAGAAAACCCCGAGCCAGTCGAGGAAGAAACGCCTCCTACGAATGAACCGGAACCGGAAAAAGAAGAACCAAAAGAAAACAATCGTGAGTTTCTTGTAAATCGTTTTAGACTTACTAATGATGAAGAAGTACTCATGACGCAAAAACCATCGTTTTTTGCGTTCATCGAGCTACACATCTTGGCATTATTGATTATCGGAATTCACATCCTTGTGGGCCAATTACACTCAATGGTAGATGGGGAAAACGTGAGTATTTTTCTAAAGATTCTCGGGTTTATTATGGGAGGACAAATTGGACAGATTACGGGCGTAGTAGCCCTCATGCTTGCCTTAACTTGGCTCAACCGCATGCTAAATACACCAGGTAGCGGGGGATGGGTGACAACTTATCTCTTATTCGTGACCATTTCTCCCATATTACTGGGCATCGACGAAATACTCGCAGCTTTCACCGAAGATGGTCAAGGAGTTATGCCATTCAACATCGATTATAATGCAACTACCTTTGGTATCGTGTTTGGAATAATAATGAGCGCATTTACAGTATTCTATCAAAGAAGCTTCCTTTATGCAATTACAAATCATCGTGTAATTTACACCCAACATCTTTTCATCCCAGGCGATGGTAGAAGAATTTTGTATGAAAATATCAATGAAGTACGCATCCAAAGAACTCTTTTAGGCACCTTCTTAGGATATATGACCATTATTACGGATACTGGCAATCAAATGGAGATGGTTGAAGAAGGCATGAGCGTTTCTGCTGGAGGAGCGAGTGACAAAAAGAAGGGAATCTTTGGGAAAGTTTTCGCATTTGTGACTTACCAGAGAACAAGAAAAATCGAACGTCCTGATCCAAAAATATGCTTTTATCAAGTTCGTAACTGGAGAGCGACTGAAACCCTGCTCAATGAAATGCATCAAAAGCACAGTCAATCTGGAGCCTTGAAAGATTTACAAGAGAAGCTCGAAAGCGCAATGAGTTAAGTCACATAGCATTCAAGAACCTAAACCATGCCCACCGAGCATGTCAGATGACAAAATGCAGGAAGCGGGGATGGCCCTCGCACGTGGAGACTTTACCAACGCAATGCGACTATTCGAAGAATTAAGAGAAGAAATGCCAGAAAATGCTGCGACTCACTACGGGTGGGCAGAAGCAGCCTTTATGCGACTCTCGATGGATATGGAAGATGATGTACCTGCGGGGAAGATCATGCAAGTTTACAAGAAAGCCATGCAACTTGATGAAGAAAATTTAGAGTATGTTGCTTCTTTCGCAAATTTTTGTCTGGATTGTGGACGTATTCCTATGGCCATCAAAGAATATCAACGCCTTGAGAAAATGGCTGAATTAGAAGAAATTCCAGTTGAAGACACACTCTTTGACGCGAGTCGTCTGATTGTAGAAGCCATCGACCGCGTTGGTCAAGGACGTGACAATGCTATGGTTAAGCCTTGGATTCGTCAGGCCTTGGTATGGGCAGTCGGCGGCTTAGGGTATAATGCTGAAGATGCTGTTGAAATGCTCACAAGTGAGTGATTCGTATGGAAAGCGCTACGGCGCGTATATTTTTTCGTTTTGGACACATCGGAGAAGGATTTCACGGAAGCCAAATGCAGCCTGGCCTCAGAACTGCTCAAGGGGAATTATTGGATATATTCCACAAATGCAAATTTATTGATAACAATAAAGCCATTCAGATGGCGAGTAGAACGGATGCTGGAGTAAATGTAAGGCAAAATGGCGGTATCGTCGATATGAAACGTTCAAAGTGGGACCCAATGGGAGAGAAAGGATTCATGAAAGCAGTAAGGGATCGCCTTCCTGGTGATATGGCTTTTTTCGATGCTATGGAGGTGGAGAAAAACTGGTTCCCAAGAAGAAATGCAACCCGAACGTATCTCTATCGATTAGAAGCTGTTGAAAAATGGAGACAACCCGAAGTTAGCGACTTCAAAAATTGGTGCCAAATATTCGTAGGAGAACACAATTGGAGTAACTTCTCACGTGTTGAGGAAGGAAAAACATACAACCGAGAAGTGCTCGAATGTAGACCTTGGCTAGATGGAACTCGAATCATCGGCTTCAAGATCGTTGGTACAGCATTTGTTTGGAATCAGGTGAGACGGATTGCTTCAGCCCTACTTGGTCTTTCAAATGAAACCTATACTGTCGAAAAAGTAACTACTGCCTTGCACCAACCAAGCCAATACATGGACCTCGGATTATGCCCACCCGATTGGCTAACANTATGGGATGTTGAATGGCATCACATCCCNCCCATAAGTGCCAANATACCTGTGCTCACAAAGCCTAATGGTGTTTTCAAGCGATGGCGTGAATTGGCAAAGCTGGAACAAAAACAAATGCTTCACGCATCATGGTCGATAACGGGCAGTTGAACAACAACCTCGTCTCCATCTTTNACTTCGAGTGCCTCTCTGAGAAATACGCTGCAAATGATTTCAACAACATCTTCGTGTCTAGTTAAATCAGGAATCAAGACAGCACATTCTATCTGCTTTTTATCTCTGTGAATNNTNGCTTTGAATGCAGTAGCACCTCCAAAGGAAACGCCATCTCTAACAAAACCCCTGATTTTCATCGACTTTTGGGAACTCGAAACACCTGCTTCAATACCAGCAGAAACACGAAGTTGACGATATCGTTGAAGAGATTCACCATCGACTTTCACATTCAAAGTACCCGGCCATGCCGTTTGCCCGAGAATTGGACGGAATTGGTCTTGATAGTGTTGTTGTGCCATGAACACATGAGCGCGGCCTAAACCACTATTCACCACACCCATGATTCGCATGATTTGGTCTCAAAGTCATAGTCTAAGATGGTTTGTCCGGGCGCAAGCCACTTGTAGGGCCTCGGGAGTCAATGACCATGGCCGGTGATTTGTCGTGGATGCATGCCCGATTTGAAGAACTTCAATCACAATCTTTGCAATGGGAACCACCCACGCTNGAAGGAGCAAACGTGCCCCGTTGTCAGATGAACGGGAAAGATACCATCATGCTATCTGCCAATAATTACCTGAATTTAACGACCCATCCAAAGGTTGTTGAGGCCATGATTGAGGCNACGAAAACATATGGTGCTGGTTCTGGTTCAGTGAGAGCCATTGCTGGTACGATGGATTTGCATTTGCAGGCTGAACAAAAGGTAGCCGAATTCAAAGGTGTTGAATCATCTTTGATTTACAGTGCAGGATACACTGCAAATGTTGGACTAATTCCTACTCTGGTCAAAGGAAAAGAGGATGTGATCATCTCTGATGAACTTAATCATGGTTCAATCATTGATGGCGTGAGGCTTACAAAAGCACAGCGTGGCGTGTACCCTCACAATGACATGGGGGGGCTTGAGGATATCCTAAACAGCCACAAGAATGCAGACAGGAAACTCATCATTACCGACGGTGTTTTCAGTATGGATGGCGACATATGCCCGCTTGATGAATTAACACACCTAGCAGAAGAACATGGAGCTATGGTCCTAGTAGATGATTGTCATGGCGAAGGCGTTCTTGGTGAAGGCGGACGTGGCATTGTTGACCATTTCAAATTGCAGGGNCGTGTAGATTTTGAGGTTGGATCGTTTTCAAAAGCACTCGGCGTTCAAGGCGGCATTCTTGCCGGAAAAGAAATTGTGAGAACNCATGCACTCAATCACTCCCGNTCATGGCTTCTCTCTGGCAGTCAACCTCCCGGCGTTGCAGCTGCTCAAAAAGCGGCAATAGAAGTGCTCATGAATGAGCCAGAACATCACAAAAAATTGTGGGAAAATACAGAATATTTCCGGTCAGAGATGCAATCTATGGGCTTCGATACCGGCGTCTCGACCACGCCGATTATTCCTGTCATGTGCGGAGAATCGTCTGTAGCCAAAGATTTGAGTCGATTACTCATGCAAGACGGCGTGATGGCTGGNGCGATTGTATTCCCAATGGTAGCCAAAAACAANGCAAGAGTAAGNACACAAATGTCAGCAGGCATTTCATCTGAAGACTTGAATGAAGTACTATCTGTATTTGAAAAGCATGGAAGCGCANTTGGGCTAATTTAATATCAGAATAAGATTCACAAGAAACTATGGAAAAGGATTGGAAGAGTACTTTAGCATCTCAANGAGCGAGGTTCCTCTTTTGGTCACCCATGATATTACTTTTATTATGGGCAAGTATTGAATCAACATCCTATGCCCATATAGATTCAAAGTTTACAACCGCAATTACCGTTGAAGAAGAGGGAGAGAACACTACAACNNTTTTNGTTGACAATTTCTCTTTGGAATTAAGAGACGATAGTTATCTTCAACTCAATCCAAAAATNGAACAAATGCATGAATCTGAAAGTCAGGAAAATTTTTCAAAAACATTTTCCCAAAATATCCCTGTTTGGATTGAACGTGATTATGCAACTCTTGAAGAGGCTGTAGAATCTAGTGGAAGNGGCCCNGGAGACGATGAAGAGGTAGAAACATTCCTTGAAATCTCTGAGGAATTAGATGCATATTTGGGCTATATTATGTGGCTTACTATTGCAGTCCTCTTGATGACTTTCGTACAACACAAGAAACCGATTAACCCCAAAAAAGGAATCAATAATTATTCACTTTCTGGAGTCATTTTGCTCGGTATTTGTTTTCTTGGATTAGCGTGTGCGGGAACAATCAATTCAAATCTTGGAAAAGGTGTGAATGAATTTATTGATGAAGATGAATTTGATGAAATCGATGAAGAAGATTTATTCGGTGAAGGTACTTTTGAAGATTCAGGTGACATTTTTGGTGGTACCTTTGAGACCGATGGTACGATCAATTGGGGACCAGGCCTCGGATTTTGGCTGCTCATACTCCTTTCAATTATTTCTGGTACAGGTGCAGTTGGGCAATTGAGTTATTTACGCAAAGAAGACAAAATCAAAGATTCACCTACATGGTTCAAACAAAATGAAGCACCTGATTGGTTTGAAAAGAGCGTAAATTATCTCCCAATTGCTTTATTTGCACTCGGAGGTCTTTCTATACTCATTGCATCCGTAAGTTCTTGGTACACCATTGACCAGACATATATGGGTCATCAACCCGGCGCAGAAGATGATCTGGGAAATACCTCAACTCATGAAATCTCATGGGGGCTCTCTCCATGGTCTGTGTCTTACACAAATGATTCCGTGTTTGAAGACGGACGAATCAATGCGACCACATCAAGTTCCTCCGACAGTCATGATGAACAACCATTCCTTTCCGATACCAGTACTGCTGTGTTAGATCTTCGATGGACGATGTTGTTTAGTGCGCTGATTTGTCTTTGGGTTGCCGGAATCTGTTTAGTACCAATGTGGAGGGAACAAATATCTGTTCGATTTGACACTTGGCTAGCAATCGGCGCAGTACTTTCAATATTCATGTTACAATTTGGTGCTGCAGAATTTGAAGATAATATGCGAGATGTGGCTGAAAAGGATGTCAAGAGGATTGCGCCATCATGGGATTTGGTAGTTACTAAATCAAGTGTCTTAACAGAAGATTCGTTCTTTGGATTTGATACATGGAGTCTTAATCAGAATTTCGAAGATGAGGACGATTTTGTTCAATTTTATGTCCAAATGGAATGGGGTCCTTCGACCGGATATTATGCAGCAAATTTGGCAAAAATATCATTGGTTTTAGGATTATTTTGTTTCTTTTTACCAAAATATGTCGAACAGACTTACAAAAAGAATCCAAAATATACCTACAATCTAGCTGACAATGGCTGGAAAGACGTGGTATCATCTGGCATGTTGATTGGCATGGTATTCATTTCTGCCATGGGTACGGGGCTTGGTGATTCCTTACTTGATCCAACCAATGCAGCAGCAGAGGGCATGTACAAGTGGGATGTTGATTCCGAAAGTTTTTCCTCACAGACAAGTGTTACAGAAACAATAAGCACCACCCATTCAGAAACTTACGATGCATCAGCATTATTTTCTGAAAATCTAACCACTGTCAGTATATTCATTAGTTGTGATGAAGGTCCATCAGCCAACCAAAATGATGAACCTGATGAGATGAATTATCAAGTTAGCATTCCGGGTGGCGTCGATAGCCAAGGGCAGGATCTTCAAGGAACGGTTAGTTGTCAAACTTTTGGCGTGAATCTATTCTTTGAATCCGATTGGAGTGTACCAAATAATGTATGGGCAGTTGATGAGCAAGGCGCTATAG
>PABV01000052.1 GCA_002699425.1 Methanobacteriota archaeon | reverse complement strand
TGGGTTTTATATTCTTCAAACAAAGTTTCTTTGATTGAATCTCCCAAATCTTCACAATCATCAAAACCAACTAACTCCGGTGCTCCAATTGAACGAGAAACTGTTGTTACTTCGCCCAATGATTCAGTGGCCTCTTCTCTTTCCTCTGTATCCTTGTTATCTGTCATTGTCATGCATCCAGCCAGAAGCATATTCGCACATAAAAAAAGACTCAAAAAGGGCAAGTGTCTCTTTCCCATCACCTTAAACTCCTACATCCTGTATTAAATTTCATTGGGCGATTGTGTTTATTCAACCCGGTAATGAGCACTCATTGAAACTATATACCTCAAACATCACGAAAGCGTGTGAATATTGAAATCGAAAGACGATTTTTTGTCAACCCGTTAGGGCTTAAAGGTTTGATTTTTGAAAAATCCTTACACATTACACAATATTATCTTGATGATTATTCATATGTTGGAGATGTTTTTGAAATCTATGGCCAAAGAATTAAGTTTGATGATACAATGTTCCATCAGGCAAAGGTGTGGCGATTAAGAAAGATTGATGAACAATTCTGGCTTAGTGGAAAATCGGAGAAAATTGATTCCTTGGCCCTTGAATTTGAAAGAAGAATTTCTGAAAAAAAATATAATTTAATTCAAAAAGATTTAGCAGTAAATCCAATAGAAAAAACCCGGCATCATTGGAGAAATGGAGAACACCTTTGGGAAATTGACGTTTTTGAAGATGAATTATCCTCACTTATTATCGCAGAAATCGAGTTGAAAAATAAGGGAGAGAATTTTGAAATCCCGCAGTGGATTGAAAGGGAAATTACCAATGAAAAACAATGGTCAAATGCTCAATTGTTTGCTAAAATTAACCTCTAGTTATCTAATAGTGGGTCATGAAAACCTAGAGAGAGTTGTATTCGTCCACACCGTTTGTTTGAAGCCTAGGTGTGGCTAAGGCCAGTCATGACGGAAGATGCTGAGTCCAAAGCGGGTGAAATCGTCGATGATATTTTGACCGATGAAAAGGAGAGTAGTGTCCCTGATACTGCTCAACAGGAAAGAGATGCTATTCAAGGAATGCTACTGGGAGAGCGCAGAGATAATGGAGCAACCATCGATGTGAGCCCTTTCGTTTTAGCAAGACATGCTGCAATGCTTGGCTCGACTGGAAGTGGAAAAACCGTGATGGCAAAGGCACTAATTGAAGAGGCAGCAATTGCAGAAATCCCATCCTTGATCATCGACCCCCAGGGTGATTTAGCGCGATTAGCTTTGCGTGTAGACGAGGATGAATTGGTGGCCAAAGGAGGCTTGAAAGAAAGAATGCAGAATTTGCATGAGAAGATGGAGATTAGGATATGGACTCCACTTCGGTCCAAGGGTTTGCCATTGTGCATAGACCCTTTTCGCTCACCTCCTCCCGATTTGGACCAAGAAGAAGCCATTACAGCATGGGATATGGTTGCGGCTGGATTTTCAAATTTAGCAGGCTTTGATGTTGAGAAAACAGATGGTAAAGTTGTCAAGCCATTTTTGTATGAGATATTAGTACATGGCAATCGCCTAGGTGTTGATGTAAGTAACTTCCAAAACCTTGCTAAAGTTGTACGAGAACCTCATGAATCCTTTTTGAAAATTCTTTATCCTCAATGCTTTATCGAAGACGAGGAAGATAGAGAAGATATGGTCAATTGGGATGATGCTTCTGATGAATATGGATTAAGGAACTTTGAAGACATGCTTCCAAAAACCAAACGGAATGCATTGGCGAGAAGGTTAGCTGCTTTCTCGAGTGGTGTCAATCAATTGCTCTTTTCCAATGGAGTGCCCATTGATATGGATGCTTTTTGTACCCCTACATCAGAAGGTAAAATCCCAGTAAACATCGTTTACTTGAATACCATTCAAGATGAAGCACAAAAGCAATATTTCGTTCAAGAATTGTCAAGGGAACTCTATGATTGGATGCTGACTCAGCAACCTGCTGAGGGTGAATTGAAGATGTTATTTTTTATGGATGAGGTTGCTCCCTATCTGCCACCATATCCTCGTAATCCTCCTGCTAAGGATTTGATAAAACTCATCTTCAAACAAGCAAGGAAATATGGTGTTGCATGCGTACTAGCAACCCAAAATGTGAGTGATGTAGACTACAAAATTTTAGCTCAGGCCAACACGACTTTTATTGGTAGATTTACACAACCTCAAGATGTTGAAAAGGTCCGACATTTGCTCAAAGAAAGCGGAGGAGACCAAGATTTGGTCGCTCAACTTCCAACACTTGGCCCTGGCCAATTTCAGATGGTAGCGCCCGATGTTGATGCTGCCCCTATTCCACTACAATGTCGATGGTTGTACACTGACCATGGTGCGCCATTAAGCGAAGATCAGGTGGAAGAAGTCACGACTGAAGAGATCCGAGAATGGGCAAAATCACAATCGTCTGGTAAAACTCGTTCTTCTGGGAAAGGTGCTGCATCGGCTGCTGCAAATGCTGTTAGCCAACCTTCATCGCAAAAGGGCGTAGTGGAGACTGCTCGCATCTCTCCTAAAACCGGCATGGCTGCTGCTGCTCATGGGGTTGTAGATGATGCTGCCTTTGAGGTAAGACTCATGGGGGGTTTGAGTGTACTGAAGGACGGAAGAGATCCACTCTACATCATGCAGGCTGCGGTCAATGGATTTACGTCCATCGTGCTTGGATGGACACTCATTGCTCTACTTCTTGGCTGGCAAGAAGAACTCATTGATTGGTGGTGGATTTTAGGAGGATTTTTCATCACCAGCGGAGTTATTTTAGTTATTTCACTAGAAATGTTTCTCAGTCATGATACTGAGTTACTTAAGAAAATCTCTCAATTTGCGCGCACAACACAAATCCTCATCGCTGTATGGCTTTGGATTCTTTTGATTTGGTCGCTCAACGATTTGAATTTACGTGGCGCAGAGCCTCTTCTAGAAGTCGTAGTGGTTTGGATGACTTTATTCATCCTCATCGACATCACTAATCGATTAAAATTAGGTAAATTGCAATGGAGGGGTGGGTCTGCTTTTCAAAAATTGAAGGGTTTAACGGCGTTAATTTCTGAGTCTGAACTCACAGATATGCAATCAAACAGCAAACAAATAATGGCTGGACTGAGATGGTTTTTAGATTTAGTAACCCTTGTATGGCTTTCAGTAATGCTCTTGGAATTTGACACCCATTCTATTTGGCAACGTGGTTTGTTATGGCTTGCCTCTGTTTATGCGCTTATGTTCATGTGTGAAACATGGATTAGATTAAGAGAAGGTATAGTAAATAATTCCTAAATCTCTTAGACAACAATCGAAACCTTTCATTATGACTAGGGCTCTAGCGCAAATGTGTCAGGCCGCTCTATACCCACTTTTTCAGAGTTTATTTTACCAATAGGACTTACCCTATTGATGGTTTTTTCAAGTGTATTGAAATATGAATTTGAACCGCTAGAAAGTACAGATACCAAATTTACATCTCCGCATACCGATGTTTCGCTGGTTATGGATGGTTCTGGGTATTTTGATGAAAATTGTTCGCCAACCTCTATACCGCTTGGTACAGATCTTTTATTCACTTGCGGAGGACAGGGTTTGTATTTCTACAACTCAAATACTGTTGAAGATGTGAGGACACCAGCACAGAGTGCCCACCAAATAAGCGTCGGGGTCTCAGATAACACGTTTGTTATTATGAATGGTTTTGCATATTTTGAGGGGAGCATAAATGGTGCAGATCAAGGTTTATGGCGCTCGGATGGTAGTAATGTGGGAACTTCATTGGTGAAGCAAATTTCTTCGATTAACCATTTGACTGCAATCAATGGGAGTTTGTATTTCGCTGGACAATCGAGTGCCGGTATAGAGCCGTGGATATCAGACGGTACTAATGCTGGAACTAAAATGGCCGGTGATCTCGTACCAGGAGCAGGTTCGAGTAACCCTCAAGAATTTGTAGAATTCGATGGGAAGGTTTTCATGACCGCTGAAAACGAAACTGGAGAGAGGCACATCTACTGGAATGGTTGGACGTCAAAAGTTAGCAACGATACAAACCAGATCTCAGAAGCCCCCGTCTTAGGCCAACAAGCGTCGATTGGCGCAGCTTCTGGAGACGATGTTATCGTCGTGAGTCGTGGCGTTGAAAATGCTAATCTAGAACTGGTATTAAACACTGAAAGTTCTGGTCCTTTCCAGCCGATTGCAATGAACAATGCCAATAATATGCGAGATGCAGACGTCGTCGTTGATGGAAATGGAATTATGCATGTATCGTACGTAAATTATGGTTCTGGAGATTTAGTTTATTTCTCCACAACAGAATGGCCTAACGCAAACAGTATAGTGCATTATAATCTAGAGGCTGTACAAAATACGCATCACTCATCTATTGATGTTGATTCTTACAATAATCCATTTGTAGTTTACAGGGATGGTGCAGGTGACAAAATACGACTGAAATATATGCTTGAGTCTACTTGGAATGAGGCTCTCATTGATGGAAACCCTGCATTTCGGCCGACGATACAGATAGATGATTATAACAATGTGCACATAAACTATGTAAGTTCCAATGGGACATTGATGCATGCGTTATCAACAGAAAGAATGAATAATTTTTCTTCATGGAGTATCTCAGAAATTGCTGGTCCATCCACCTCTTTAGGGGCTTTTGCTGGGCCCTCCATGAGCATTAACGATGTGAATAGAGTTGGGATGGCTGCTACAAGTGTTTCCGATGAAGAGGTCCGGTTTTTCAGAAATAAAATTGTAAGCACTGATACTGATAATTCGGTGATATCGTTGGGGATGAAACAATCCTGTGTTCTCACTGATGATAGTTCTGTTGTTTGTTGGGGTTCACAAACTGAAGCATTTGGAATAAACATCAGTTCAAGTGTTTCTACACCAAAAGTAATAGATGACTTAGAAGGAAAAGATACCGTTCAGATAACTTCTATGGACAGGGGTAATTGTGCTTTATCGGGCGATGGAGACGTTAGATGCTGGGGCAATAACAGTGGTGGACTTTTAGGAATTGGGTCATCAACCGGTAATACTAACTCAGGAGTAGGCGTCCAACTAATCGATTTAGGAACGAATGTTAGTATTGAACAAATCGATAGTGCGCATTGGACAACTTGTGCAATCACTGACGAAGGTTCAGTGCTTTGTTGGGGTTGGAACCTTGATGGACAATTGGGTATTGGTGATTCTATCGGAAATGAAGTTAAGATAGGAGATGCTGTAAATGAAATGGGGGATCATCTCGATTATGTTGACCTCGGAACAAACAGAACGGCTAAGCAAGTATCTGTAGGAGGTGCACATACCTGCGCAATTCTTGACAATGATTTGGTCAAATGTTGGGGAAAGAACCAAGCCGGCCAGCTTGGGATAGATACTAATGGATCTTCTATTGGAGATAATGAAGGTGAAATGGGGGACAGTCTTTCCTACGTCGATTTAGGTACGGGCCGTACTGCAAAGCAGATTACTGCTGGGAACCACCACACCTGTGCTATACTTGATAATGATCTTGTGAAATGTTGGGGGACTAATAATTTCGGCGTACTCGGCATAGGCGCTAGTTCGGGTACGCATACGCCAAGCTCGGTTAACCTTGGAACTGGTCAGACTGCTAATTCCATCGATTCCACAGGTCAGCACGTCTGCGTGCTCTTAAACAATGCTGAAGTTCGTTGTTGGGGTAGAAACATCGAAGGGCAACTCGGTGCAGGATCATCCAGTACTTCATACAATACTCCCCAGGATGTTGAAGCGTATGGATATCCTAATACTCGCGATGTTGTTGCAATTAAAACTGGAAATGACCACACATGCGCAGTATTGGAAGATTTCTCCCTATCGTGTTGGGGGAAAAACGGTGATAGCCAACTCGGNGTAGCGGGNGTATCACAGTCCTCTACGCCACTCACTCCCGCCATGCTTGGATGGGAAGTTATTGGNACGACATTTGTAGATCATGAAGACATCCTAGGGACCAGTGGCGCCGGAAGACATAATTCGATTGCTGTAGATGGAGATGGAGTAATTCACATTGCTCATGGCAATATTATAGGAAATGGGTATTTAAGATATTCAAAGAACAGTCCTGTTTCAGGATGGTCTTCTGAAATCGTTGATAATATTTCAACAACCGGACGATATACCTCTANATACGCAGAGGATAATGGAGAGGTACATATTTCATATTACGACCATGGTGCTAAAGATTTGAAATATGCACATCATGATGGAAATGGNTGGACTATTTCTACTGTTGATAGTGGTGGAGATGTTGGGTTATTCACCTCTCTTGTGGTAGATTCCGATGGAGTAGTTCATATCTCATATACTGATTATTCCAACATGGATTTAAAATATGCTCGATACGATGGTGCTTGGTTAATCAATACTGTTGATAGTGGCGGGACTGTAGGCCAATATACCTCAATTGATGTGGATGCAAACAATAATGCTGTGATCTCGTATTATGATGGTTCAAATAAGGACCTTAAACTGGCTGTTTGCACTACGTCGAGTGGTGTGCCTCCAACCGTAAGTTGTTCAACAAGCACGGTTAGTAGTACTGGAGCTGTGGGTACTACTGATACCGATATCGAAATTGATGAATTTGGGACCATTCATATTTTGTACCAAGACTCAACCGACGCTACGAATATTTCCTTAGAGTATGCTTACGGGAATGTGGGTAATTTCTCAANCATGAGTATCGATTATGGAGTCNTTGGCNNNGCAAGTCTCGCTATCGATGATGGCGGCAATATCTATGTTGTTTATTTTGATAAAGAAAACGATGATTTGCGATATGCATTCTCTCACATATCATCAAATCCACCTACTTGGGAGTCTAAAATAATGGATGATGGCGATCTCATCTACAACTCCGATCTTCAAAATTATCCGACTGGGCATAGTTCAATGGTGGTCGATGAAGATGGGGTTCTACATGTGTCTTACCTTGACTTAACACAGGGTAATCTAAAATATGGTTCAATAACAAATATTGACACACAATCTGATGAATTGACTGCAATGACTGGTGACCAAGATGATTTTATCGCGATATATAGCGATGACATTACNTCAGAAGTATATTCCCTACGATTAACAGAGGATGGTGTNGTTGAGTACCCTGTTCTCATAGGACAAGGGGAAATCACGACCCATTCCATTACGACGACAAAATCTAGNGGTGATATTTATGTATCCATGCAGTCTGATATGGACGCATTAGAGATTTATACCTCATTTAGTGANANAGATGATTGGTCTTTAGTTTACGAACGTAATGCAAAACATGGAGATTGGAGTTCAATATCCACTATAAACGACAAAGTCCAGTTTTCCTATTATGATGCTTATTTAGGAAACTTACTATTTTCATGTCCAAGTTGTGCGACTGCAGCAGGGCAAGATACAGAAATAATTGATTCTGGAGGAACAAATACATTTGTTGGAAAAATGACTGCTATGGAAGTTGATAGCCAAGGAAAAACTCACATAGCATATCATGACCACACTAATGGTGAGTTAAAATATGCTTATGGCGGGTTTCAAAATTGGAGCACTTCAACCGTAACCATCCCTAGTAATTCTGTTGTTGGACAAGCCCCCTCTTTGGCATTAGATTCAAATAATCAACCTCATATTTGTTATTTTGATTACACTGGTCAATCTGTAACCTATACTCATTTTGACGGCGCAAATTGGACCTTTTTTGATGTGCCTGGAAGCAATGCCTATTGTCAAATAGCAATTGACTCTAATGATATTGTGCACATGACATACACTGCCATTTCAAGTTCTAACACTAAATATGCTACAAAGCTACCTACTAGTAATATTAATTCATGGAATACAACCTCAATTGGTTCATTCTTCACATATGCACCAAAATTATTTTTTGATGATGAAGAAAATTTGTATTTAATATACGAGGATTTCGACACAGGGGATCTTGATTATTGCTATAAGTTGAGCGGGGGTACTACATGGACTGGGCCAAATCTAATCTCATCGAGTTTTGTTCCATATATTTCAGGAGCAGTGGCAGATTCAAATGGCGACTTGCATATTAGTTTCGTAGATATTGCAACTTTGGATTTGATTTACTTAACCAATTCTATCCCTGGCAATCCTTCATTTACTTCTCAGATCATACAGACTGATATTTCGTCTGATAGCTCAGTGAGCATAACCGTCGACAGCAATGATGACATCCATATCTCGTACATGAANAATTACAACCTTCAACATACGACTCTTCAAGGTTCAGGTAAGGGAATTAATGGGGGCGATTTTAATCGATATNACATAGGNCAAGGGCAAGGTGGACCCATGTCTCTCAATGTTACTGGCCCTACTGCCGGTCAACTTACGGTGATGGGAGATTATCTTTATTTCAGCGGTGATGGAATCGGAAGTTGGGTATCGGGCCTAGAAATATGGAAAATAGGTCCTAATTCGTCCTTCCCAACGCTTGTTAAAGATATCAATCCATATAATGAAGGTAGTGACCCAAATTATCTAACCGTCGCAGGAGATACTTTGTACTTCAG
>PABV01000051.1 GCA_002699425.1 Methanobacteriota archaeon | reverse complement strand
GTTTGCAACCACAAGAAGAACGCTCTTTGGCGTCTTTCGTACACGATTTCTCATGGTTCCCTTTCCTGGACGGATTGTTCTTCCTGACTTTGCTCGATGCAAATCATCACCTAATCCCAGAGCCTCAAAGATGGCAGTAACTTTTCTTGTACCTCCCTTGAGGTTAAACATCTCGATATCGATAGATTCAGATTTTTTACCTTGTACTTCTTCATAGCCACCAAGGATAATGGGGAGATTCTCGATTTCTTCCGCAAAGCGGTGGCCTCGATCTCTCACCATTTGAACTGAGGTTGTCGCTGCGATGGCACTATCTCGAGCCAATCGGCGTTCTTGCATGTTGAGTTTTCTGGACCAGTCCTTTTCCACTTTAGGACCGTGTGCGCGGCGACCACCGAGAGTGTGCGGGTTTTGCGCACCTCTTCTCTGACCAGTTCGACGCATGATTCTAGACACACCACGTCCCTTGCCCCACCATTCAACGGAGTGCTTCATACCAGCCATTGGTTTCTTCTTTCCATTGTGAGGTTTGGAACCATAACTTTGCCTTCGATTGGCACGAGAACTTGCCACGGCCATTTTCACCATATCTGGTCTGTGAGGAGATTCAAAGGAATCGGGCAGAGTAATTTTCTTACCGAGTTCAACTTCGATATCATAAACTTCCTGAAGTTTACCAGCATCGAGTTCATCTTGTTGAATGGTGTTAACGATATTCATAACTTGTGCCTTCAACTTCAGACCCCCTGTTTGCTTGAAGTACTGACGTACGTAATCTCGTAATCAGTCAATTTGCTCTCTTGAACTCTGATAGCATCTCTGAATCGGACAATTCTTTTTGCTGGACCAGGAAGACTTCCTTTCACGAGTACATAATCTGATTTGACTTCACCATAGTGAAGGAATCCACCATCTGGAGTGATTGATGCATCTTCAGGATTGCTGATCTTGAGGATTCTTTTATTGAACTCAGTTCTTTGATGATATCCGGTTTGACCACCTTGTCTGATGGTTTTTCGAACATATCCAGTTCCGAAATCACCCATGTTACCATGTTGTCTTCGCTTCTTTGAATTTTTGTGAGATTGTAGTTTTCCACCAAATCTTCGGATGACACCTTGCCAACCGTATCCTTTGGTGACACCTACTGCATCGATCATAGTACCTTCTTGGTAGACATCATTAATGGAAATCTCTTGACCGAGGTTTTCTTTTGCCCAGTCGAGTTGGTCGCTTATTGAACCGCCCGACAATCCAAGCTCCATGACGTCTGGAGTTTTTGAAGGAGTTCCTGAGATAACATGAGGCTGTGTGGCTACAATTAGGCGTACTTCCACCAAATCATCATTCGATAATTTCTCAAGATGATCTTCTGATTTGTGTCCATCGCGCTTTGGCAATCTGCGTCCAAGGTGCGGGAATGAGGTGGATAATTGGTCGGCACTAAGCCACGCTTCGCCAGCAGCTTGCTTTCCATAAGGCGTCATTCGATATCCTCTGACACCAAGAACTCGCATGTGAGGTACTTCGACCACGGTGACTGGAACACGTACTTCTTGGCCAGCACTTGTTGATTTAGGGTTGAGATCTCGAGATAACACGTGTGTCATTCCGGCTTTCCAACCAGCAAAACCTTGTATTCGTACTTCGCTTTCATTGCTATTTGGCCACGATTTAACGTGACCAAACGGGCGCCTAGAACGCTTACGCGGACTAAATGCCATGCTTCCTCGTCTTGGGTGACTTCTCTTTGCCATATTTCGGCCTCCATGTTTGTACGACGCATTGGCCCCAGCAAGGGCGTACGAAGGCTCTTCGGGCGAAGGAATAGCCGTGACACAGGTCCCATGCCAACGATTGTGGCTTGGGTTGATGGGATGCTGCGCATTGCCCTTTGTGTCTGGCTACTCACCTTCTGAGCACTTCGGCGACTTTCAACCCATATATGAGTAGTTCGGTGAAAATCGAGGCACGTCACTTCCAAACAGATTTAATTTAATATGATTTTATCACTTTGGGCGAGGATAACAATCTTGAGCCTGAAATTTCTAGACGATGCCCATGGCGCTTGTCATTCACCCAAACATCACTGGTGAGGTCGAGGCAAGAGCATACCAATTACTTGCAACTCAAGACGCCTTAAGCGGGAATACACTCGTTGTCATGCCGACTGGATTTGGGAAAACAGCCGTGGAATGGCTTGTCATGGCTGAGTACCTCAACAAAGAGGGGATCATCATCATTCTCGCTCCTTCGATTGGATTGGTGGACCAACATTATAACATGGCCAGAGAAATTTTGAAAATTTCTGAAAATGATATCTCAATACTTACCGGCAACACATCACCAAAAGATAGACCTGCGATTTGGGAGAAATCTCGAATGATTGTAGCCACGCCACACGTGGTGAGAAATGATGCACAAACAGGTGGAGTTGCGTTGAAAGATGTGAGTCTTATCGTTTTTGATGAAGCACATCACGCCAAAGGAAACGAGCCTATGGCAGAGATTGGTAATTTGTATTTTCAGGCCAATCCACGAGGAGCGATGCTGGGCGCTACAGCATCACCAGGTACCAAAAGAGAGGACATTTTGCAGGTTGCCAATCGTTTACAAATTGAAAGAATGCATCTTGCCAAAAGGGAAGATGATTTGCTCAAGCCTTACGCAACAGAAATGCACATAGAAAATCATCGAATACAGTTGCCAGAAGGCATCGATGCACTGATTTCTCCGCTGAAAAATCAACTTACAAATGAAAGTGAATATCTTAGGCGAGGCGGTTTTTTATCAGCTCAAGTAAGATTGACGTCACGGGCCATCAATGAGGCACAGCGAAGAGCGAGTGCTGCTATTGAAAGAGATGACAAAAGAGGTTACGATGCTGCAAGAAGAATCGGTGATATTCGCAGGCTTATTCGTTTGATCGACCTTGTGGAAACACAGGGTGTAAAATGTGCCTTAGCTTATCTTGAAAGGTCCGATAGTGAACGTAGGAAGAAAAATCGAAAATCTGCTAGATTTCTCTCTCTTCCGGCTGTTCACGATGCATATCGAAGGTTAGGCCTCATGGATGAGATACACCCCAAACTAAAACTGACGAAGAAAACGGTCACACAAGGCATGAGAAGGCATCCAGAGGGAAGAATTATCATTTTCACAGAGTATAGAGATACGGTAGACATATTGTGTGAATATCTCAAGAAAGATGCTCGCTTGAGAGTCACTCCCTTCATTGGACAAGCGAGTAAGGGAGATAGTGTGGGCATGAATCAGAAAATGCAAAGAGAAGTTCTCCAGAAGTTTCGAGATGGAACGTTCAATATTTTAGTTGCAACATCAGTAGCAGAAGAGGGGTTGGACATTCCTGCTGCCGAGAGAGTCATCATGTATGAGCCGGTTCCAAGTGCCATTAGGGCCATCCAGAGAAGAGGAAGAACAGCACGGAAAAGTGATGGAGATGTTCATGCATTTATCACCGAAAATACCAGAGATGATTACATACAACTAGCCTCCCATAATAAGGAAAAGAAAATGTTTGCAAATCTAGAAAACTTGCGACGCCAAGCCAGACTCCCTAGGAAAATGCCTTCTTCTGCTAGCATCTTGGATTCTTTTTCGGTTAAGACTTCAGACGGTGAAATTGTTCCAGCTGAAGCATTTATCGAATCCGAAAAAGAGAGACTGATCCAACAAGAAGATGTACAAGAGGAGGAAATTGAACCTGAACTCATTCAAGAGGAAGAAATTCGGCTACCTCAAAGACCATCTTCACAAAGGGGGCTTGAGGAATTCATCGATCTAAATGCAATTGAATCACATCTAGAATCAGCCCAAGAAGAAGTTGAATCTATTGACCCAAAAAAAAGTAAACGTAGGCGTTATACTTGACCAAAGAGAATGTCGATCAAGTTTTTCTGTCGCTTTGAAAAGATTCGGAATAGATTATTCTATAGATAATCTAGAAACAGGTGATATACAAATCGATGACAGAATAATCATCGAGAGAAAAACCATCCGAGATTTGGTTGATTCAATTATCGATGGTCGGTTTCTTCAACAAGCAAACCGTTTGATGTACGCGTGCATGCATCCGATTATAATCATCGAAGGAAACGATTTTAGAACACAGAGATCAATCCATCCAAATGCAATTCAAGGTGCGTTAGCATACTTAGCTATTCAAACAAACATCTCTGTGATTATGTTGCCAAATTATTGGCATGTTGCTCGATTTGTTGCGAGAATAATCATCAAGGAAGAGGAATATGGTGAGCAAAAAAGTGATACAAAGCCAAATTTGAAGACGCCGTATGGCAAATCAGGCAAAAATCGTAGCGAAATAAATGTTCATGAGAAAAAAGCATTCCAATTTGCAGTGAAAACTTTGCAAGCAATCCAGTCGATAGGGTACAAGACAGCAAAACTTCTGCTACAGAACCATTCAATAGGTCAATTGGGTAGAATGAGCCTAAGTCAACTGAAAGATATTCAAGGGCTTAGTACATTACAAGCCAAACAAATTTTCACAACGATGGAGTTCGTCATCCACCGATAACCAAGGCTCTGGTTCGAAGTTGAGCGAATCGGTCAACATGGTATCCCAAGGCAAATGCAACCAGTTCCGAAAGGTGGATCACGGGAAGATTCGTATCTTTTCCAGTGTGTTTGCGAGCCTTATTTTGGTAGGAGTCAAGATTGGCATGAGAAAGTGTGCAGGCAGAAACAAGTAATTGTGCCCCGGCTGATTTTGCTTGCGATAGTACTTTTGCTGTCATTTGCATTACGGGCTTATCGAGTGTGAGCAAACTAGGTGCTCCGACACTTGCTGTCTTCGAGTCATAATCGATTGGTGTTCCTCCGAGTGCTTCGATTAATTGTTCAAAGTATGAAGGATTGAATGGATCATCATTGGCGCAGAAACCTTCTCTTTGCATCATTGATCCATAGTATCCTGCGACCTTCATGTCAAGAGGGTTTGTTACCTTGGACCTGATTGTATCCAACCCAATGTCTTCCACGAGTACATGCAAGAGATGATGAGTTTGTATTTCACCACTGAAATTTTTCCCCGTTGTTTTCTCTAGGGTCGTATTTACTTCAGCAAGAAGATTAGCATCGGATTGAAGCCTTTGAAGGGCATCTGACATGTTTCCATGTGCTGAAGCGCAAGCAGTAATGATGTCATGACCATTTTCTTCTGCAATCGCAAAGTTTCGGGCATTCAAAACAAGTTGGAGAAACTTATTACTCTGCTTAATTACATCCCCACCATCACTGCTGTAGCCTGGCATTTCAATGAGTTGAATACCTAAGGATGATGCCATTGGTTGAATAGTATCTTCTACCTCAAGGCAACTTTGTCTGGCGGCATTACCCGGATAATAGGAATATTTTGCCATATGAACACCTAGAACCTTGTATCAACTTCGTTGAAAATTGCCACCACTTCGTGATGATTTTTTATTCTTGCATTAAACATATTAGGGATTTTCCCAATACCTGCCGGTGGAACAAGCATACCTTGGAAACCACGCATGATTGGACCTCCATTACGAGTAAATCCTAGCAACATTCTCAAAGAGACACCATTCATGATATTTGAAGCAAGGCCAAATGGACCTAAAACTGAACGATATAAGGTGGTTTCATTGACGTTTCCACTTGCCTTCACTGAACGTGCATAATTCTTGGCCAGCCGACCAGATCGTCCTATGAACTTGAATTCAGCCAAAAGGCGAGAACGTGCGTCGTACAGAGAATCCGCTGCTATTTGTCCCGAACGACCATGGCGAGAAAGCGATGATAAATCCGCTTCATCCCACACTCCACCGTGGGTTTGCAAAGATTCCATGATTGTTTTGTATTGCTTTGAGCCCACTCGAGGGTCTAAACTTCTGGCCCACTCAAGTAGATTGAGGCCCGGACCACGGTACTTTGAATCGCTAGCATAACAATCGCTCATGCCCTGAACAAGTTGGTAACTCATGACCGCACCAACTGCGTGAAGTGCGGTTGCTTCTGCGGCAGGAATTGTCCCCATTGGCATTCCATTAGGCAATCGGTCTCCAATGCGTGGTTCGGATTGCATCCAAGGCTTCGACTTGAGGCGGTGTTGTTGCCATTCATCGTATGAAACCATGAGGTCTTTGATTACTTCATGACCTGGCATCGGTTCGAGTTTTAGTTGCATAGCATGGCTACATAAATCTACAACTCTTACGGTATCGGCCATTACAATTCTGCCATTTGCTTTGATTCCAGTAAGTGGATTTGTACCGGTGACGTAACTGGTTCTGAAAGTAAGGCTGCCATCAATTTGTCCTTTGATGGCCAACAAAGCATCCTGCAATGTTGCGTGTCCGGGAATGGAAAAATCAAACTCATCCCAACCGGTTGAAGCAGTTGCTGGATCGTATCGGAATATCTTGAAAGTAATATCCATGTCACTTTGTTGGATTTGACCGGGTGCAAAATCACCATCATCTGCTACATCATCAGCAGAACCTGAAGCATATTCTTTCATGGAATCGACAAGTTCAACTTGGAATGTTCCAGATTCATCGACACATGCAATCCTGCTTAAGGCTTCATTGACCCAAAGAAGATAAGGCGGTTCATAATCGACATCACATAATTGAATGTCATGAATTCTCTGACCTCCAAAAGCGGATAACTTTTCATCCCAGTCAGTCCCTGCTTTGCAAAACTCATCATAGGAACTATCGCCAATAGCACAAACAGAAAAGTGAGTATTTGCGAAATTCATTCCAGATGCAGAAAGAGCAGATTGCCAAAGAGCCTCGGCATTGTCTGGCATTTCTCCTTCACCCCAAGTTGAGGTAATGAGCAAAAGGCGTTTTACTTGTGCGAGATTTTTAAGATCGTATCCATCCATATCCACAACCTTGGCTTGTAACCCATAGTCTGCTGCTTTCTTGGCNGTTACAGCNGCGAGACCTTCAGCATTGCCAGTTTGGGAACCAAACATGATCACAAGTTCTCTTTCACCTTCCATTACGCCTGCTAATGCTCCATCAACGACAGGTGCACTTGCTGAAACTGGCGCAGCAGCAATTTCGACTTCTGCCACAGGTGCTTCTTCCTCTGTAACCTCGCTTTGTCCTGAATCTGCCAACTCATATTGAATAACTTCAACCGGGCATGCCTCAGCTGCTTCGATGATAATTTCNCCTAACTGAGCACCTAAATCTCCCTTCAACGGAGACTTGGTTTCATTTCTGTTGAAGGCGCCATCTTCCCTCACATCAGCAATGATGAAACTGGATTCATCAGTAATATCAAACACTTCAGGGCAAATGTCTGCACAAGCATCACAAGTAATGCAATCTTCTTCAATCCACACTTTTGCGACGATTGTCATGGCATTGCCCCCTCGACAATCTGTTCGACCTCTCAGTAGTCTTTCAAGGTTCGCAATTCTCTCATGTTTTTGTGAGTATTGAGTGAGGTGTTCAAACCTACATATCAAAGCCCATGTTATCCATTTCATTACCCATAGAGGAAATGCCTTTCGAGGAGATAACATCATCAATTCGAAGAATCATTGTGGCTGTTTCTGTAGCGGAGAGAATGGCTTGTTCAACAACTCTAAGGGGTTCCAAGACATTGGCTTCTTTCATGTCCATCACACCGCCTTCGTAGACGTTGATTCCGGATTTTGAATCGCCTTCTGCGTGCGCTTTTCTCAATTCAATAATCGTAGTAACTGGATCAAGCCCTGCATTTTCTGCAAGTGTTCTGGGTACAATTTCAAGCGCTGTAGCGAATGCTTCAATAGCCATTTGTTCCCTTCCTCCAACGGATTCTGCAAAAGCTCTCAAGTCTCTGGATAATGCTGCGAGAACACTGCCTCCTCCAGTCAATACAGCACCGTCTTCCCATGCGACTGAAACCACGCCTACTGCGTCATCAAAGGCTCTGCGAATCTCATCGACAACGTGTTCGGTTCCTCCTCTCAACAATACGGAAACTGACTTGGCTTCTTTGCATCCGGTGATAAACGTCATATCTGAATCACCGATTTTTCGCTCNTCTACTCGTGCTGCCATTCCTAGATCTTCTTTGGAAAGGTCGTCAATGTTGGTAATGACTCGGCCGTTGGTAGCTTTCGCCAATGCTTCCATATCGCTCTTTTTTGCACGTCGGATGGCAAAAATACCAGATTTTGACATATAGTGTTGTGCTAGATCATCAATNCCTTTCTGACAAATAACAACGTTGGCTCCACTGGCTTTGATGGTTTCAACCAACTGACGAATATAACTTTCTTCTTCCTCCAAAAAGGCGGCTAACTGATTAGGATCCGTAATCTGGATTTTTGCATCCACCTCGGTTTTCTTGACTTCAATTGCACTATTGATGAGGGCGATGCTTGCATCGGATATCGATCGGGGCATTCCGGCATGAACTCTTTCTTTGTCGAGAATAATNCCATCAACAAGCGTACTGTCTTTGATNGAACCACCTTGNCTTTTTTCGACTTTGATGTCATCAAGATCGACCATGCGCTCATCATTTTCAATTTGACCAACAGCATTCACAGCACGAACACAAATATCTGCTAAGAACGATTTTACTGCTCCAGCTGATTTACCAGTAAGGCTTGTTTTAGCAACTTCCAACAAAACTGCATCTTTACCTTCTGTCGAGATACCATGTGACTCCAATCCTTCGACGGCCTTTTCACAAGCCATCCTGAANCCTTCACAAATAACGGTAGGATGGACATTTTGTTCAATCAGGTCTTCAGAGCGCTTAAGCAATTCTCCTGCAAGAACGACTGCGGTTGTCGTNCCATCAAAACAATGTTGTTCTTGAGTCTTGGCAACTTCAATAATCATCTTTGCTGCAGGGTGTTCAATATCCATTTCTTTTAGAATAGTCGCGCCATCGTTCGTGATGACAACGTCACCCATACTGTCTACGAGCATTTTGTCCATTCCTTTTGGACCCAAGGTTGAACGAACAGCATCAGCAACNGCTTTCGCTGCTGCGATATTATTTGATTGTGCACTCTTGCCACGGGTTCTTTCTGTGCCTTCTTTTAGAATAAAAATTGGTGCTTGTCCATTTTGGTACATATGCTGGCCTCAGTAATACATCGCAGGGCAACCATGTCTTGAATCCATCGTCAAAGGTTAGCGACCCTGAGAGGCCAACCATTGAGACCCATAGGCTTCCCATTGTTCCATCGTCCAGCCCGGAGGCAGGCCTTCTGGAGGAAGCGGGGGTACTTGAGGAACCGCTGCAGGCGGAGGAGTTGGTTGGGCTACCGGTGCGGAAGATGATGGTGGAGGAGATTGAGGTATTGGCACGGATGTAGCCGCTGGAACTGGTTCTGAAAGAGAAGGGGGTGAATATGCAGGTGTTTGGCTTCCAAATGAAGTAGGTGCATCGAGGGTTGGAGCGGCNGTAACAGCGCCATATTTCGCAGCAAGATGGTCTTCATATTCCTGGTCGGTCCACCCAGTATCTTCTTCTTCCGTTGCATTAATTATGCGAATCAATACAACTGCTAGGCCAATGATGAGTAAACCACCNACTGCCCATGTTGCGATGGCGCCGATGTTTGAAGTTGAAGATTCAACACGATCTACTGTCAAGTCCTTGGCTGTTTTCACCAGCGAAACTTCAAGCACAAATGGCACCGATTCTGAAACGGTGCCTGATGTTGCCCAAATGGTGAGGTTTACAGTAATCTCATCAACGAGTAGATTCTCGATTGATGATTCAGGAATTTCAAGTTTGATGGTAACTTCTCTTTCAGCACCGACAGCAAGCAAGAAATTCAGATCTCTGGAGGCAATAGAAGAAGAAAAGTAATTTCTTGAATCTCCTTTCTCAAGACTCATGTCGACCGATTGATTGTCAGAATATTGGTTTCTAACCGTCACAACAACCTCATATTCACCAGCTTCCGTGTAGATTGGTCGCTCGATTGAGATAATTCGTAACCAATTTTGTGANCCNACAAGGAAATCACAGTTGCCAGTTGAACTGATATTTTGATCGTTTTCACTGGTAGCTGTTACTTTNAGTTTGAGCGTTCCTTGAGCCTCGGATGAGAATGAAAACCGAACCAATACGTTCATCGATTCTCCCGGATTGAGNACCTTGGTTTTACTNTCAACCAATTGTTCAAAANTTGCNGACATNCCNTCTGGAATTTCCATACTCATTACAAATCGATCAGGATTGTTTCCGGTATTTGTTACGTTAAACGGCATGGTTANTGATGGACCGTTTGGCGTATAGGAATCGAGNGAAATTTCGTCTCTTACTTGNACTGCNGCAGTATCCACAACNTCAATTTCAAGGTTTATGACGGCTCTTACTGATGAATCGTTGGNGTTGGTGGCCGTCACGGTCANGAAATAGAATCCNGTTTGCAAACCGATTGGCATTGGCAATAACACTTTGATATTTGAATCAGGAGCGACATCCCATGGTTCAAGCAAGGCAGAGACTTCTTTGTTGAGATAAGCCTGTAAGTTGTTATTTGATTGGGTTATAGAGAGAAGATAGGTTTCTTCGGCGTTCCCAAGATTGTGCAACTCAAGATTAATTGATTTTTGAAGACCATCAGCAGGAGCGATGATG
>PABV01000050.1 GCA_002699425.1 Methanobacteriota archaeon | reverse complement strand
TTGAGGTTGCCGCACAGGAGGATTTTGACTAGGTGAAGACCGTGCTGGCCCGCTTGGCGGACGATTTTGTTGAGGAGGATGGCTTGGACCTGGTGAAGACCGTGCTGGTCCGCTTGGGGGACGGTTTTGTTGAGGAGGTGATGTTGGCGGGCCTCGTGAAGGAGATCCACCCCTTGGTGGCAAGCCAACAGGACCAGTTCGGTTTGATTGATGTTGAGGTGGTGCTTGATGGCTGACAGCATGTGAAGGATGCTGAGAGGTTGGTCCACGAGGAGATGCAACTGGAGGATTTGGAGAGGTTCTATTGACATTTGGTGATTGTTTTGTAGGCAGGTTTCCACTGTAAAAATCATCTAAAAAGGAATCATAATCTTCTTCTTCATCATCTTCATCTTCATCATCCCATCCTTCAAAATCATCACTTCGATTCATTTTTCGTATCAACAAAACCAAAATAAGGAGGCCAAACAAAACCCCTGCAATGAGCAAACTAAACTCAATCACCGTGAAACCTAATACTTGCATTGAAGAAGACACCGGATCATTAGCAATCGTTTTAGCACAACCGTCATCAGAATAAACTTCCTTTCCACTAGGAGTATTGGGACAAACATCCCGATCATCTGTTACACCATCTCCATCGGTATCCAATTGATTTTCTGCACATCCATTTTCATCTACAAATGCCCTGAATAACTCATCTGTATTTGGACACAAATCAGGATTATTTCCATCGGGATTATCCCCGTAATCGTCAAAATCAAGATCTGACCATTGGGTTGGGTCATTACGCAATGATGAGGGCTCAAATTTATCAGCAAATCCATCTCCATCATCAGGACAACCAAAATATTCAATCTCTATTGAGGTGCCATACGTCGAATTTCCTGGTTCATCCGGACATTTGTCTGATTCATTACCTGCAGAGTTGTCTCCGAAGTTATCTCCGTCTAAATCCCACCATTGTGAAGCATCAAAAGGAAATGCATCACCTGTCTGAATTGGTTCTATTCCTGAAAGATCTACTTCGTAAACACCGCTGTATCCATCTCCATCACAATCTTGTTCTAAACAGGAGTCATCAATACACCCGGTCTCATCAACCAAATAACCTGATTGTGTTTCTGGGCATTGATCGATATCGTCGGTAACTGTATCTCCATCAGTATCTCTCTGGGATGCACTGCATCCATAGGGGTTGGCAATCTCAGAGGAAGGTGTTTCTGGACAATCATCATATGGATCGTAAACTGAATCATTATCGGAATCTTGGGTTCGCTGATCTTCACTACAGCCATCACCATCAACGCCTGAGGCTCCTTGAGTGGTGTTCGAGCAAAGATCAATATGATTTTTCACACCATCACTATCATCATCTAATTGATTATCTGCGCATCCATTTGTGTTTACTTCCAAACCAAAATCAGTGTTCAAACATGCTTCAGGTTCAATGGTGTCCACGACTCCATCTAGATCCTCATCATTCCCTAGAGGGCAGCCTTGGCCTCCAATCCCCTCAACCACGCCTTTCGCGCTTGGGCATTGATCGTAATTTGGTCCGGGTTGATCACTAAATCCATCTCCATCTTGGTCACTCCATTGATTTTTATCCGAGGGAAAGACATCATATATGTCAGCCCAAGTGTCTCCATCCGAATCAATACAACCATACTTACCAACAGGGTTTGTTGAAAAACCGGTAACGCCAGGACAATAATCAAGATACAAAGGCGGTTCGTTTTCATTAGAAGAATTGCTTTGGTAAACAAAAGAAGTCCAAGCATCTGGGAAACCGTCATCATCCGCATCATCGGTAGCAGTTATGTTTAGCGGAAACTTATCTGGATTTGTTGCTAAATCACTTGAATTATCTCCATGTCCGTCACCATCTGTATCTTGCCACTGTGTGGGATCATTTATCCACATGTCAGCTCCATCTTCAATGTTCCATTCCGTTTTTGTTCCAATGTTCGATGGGTCTGATGAACCATCTCCATCTGTGTCCAAACAACCATTTCTGTCTCGCCATGAATTACCGTATATCCAGATGCATTTATCGCCGGTTGGGTAATCTTGATTATCACCAAAACCATCCATATCACGGTCTTCCCACTGTTCATCATTGAAAGGTAACCAATCTGGAATTGCATTTGAACGGGAAGTGTCACAACAATCTGGGCCATGGTTATCCCCGTACCCATCCCCATCTGAGTCGATGGCTTGTTTCCAATTTGTCGGCCATTTATCTCCTGTAATCACCTCACCAGACAGGTCATTCCATCCATCTTGGTCTGTATCCTTGCAACCCAATGCATTCCACCACGATGAACCTGATACTGAAATGCAGTCATCAATGTCATTTCCAAATCCATCTCCATCTGAATCAATGCATCCTTGGACGACAAAGTAAGAGGTTCCTGAGATAGACAGACAATCATCAGAATAAGGCCCCTGCGGATTCTCTCCGTATCCATCTCCATCTTCGTCAACCCACTGGCCGGGGATATCCGCTAGTTGGTCATGAGCATCTGGGATGATATCTCCATCATAATCAGGCAACCATTTCATAAGTTCCAAATCTAGTGAAGAGGGGTCACGCCATGCTGCGTTGATACTTTGATTAAGTCCAAAGGAAAGAGGAATCACAGATTCCGGATTCAGAGATGGAAAATCAATTCTAGATGATGAATTGAACGACAAATTTCCTAGAGTCCAAACCATAAATCCATTTGCTGTATCTTTTCCGGTTAGAATGAAATCTGTTTCAGATAATAACAGAGAAGGGTGCTCCAGTTCAGGAAGATCTATTTCATGATATGACCACGTTGCGTTATCGAAGTTCCACATTCCTTTTGTTGTTTCATTACCATGAACTGCAACGGCTGTTTCAGAGGAAACCAAGTATTTCATTTGGTCCATTTGCCCCATGAATGTATTAATCACCATAGACCAACTGAGTGTATTCATTTGGACTTGGAATATTTTGAAATAATTACCATCGAGTAAGAACAAGGCAGTATCGTTTGAAGATACTCGTTGAATTTCGATAACTGAAGTGGATGCTACATCTCCATGATTTTGCTCAGTGACATTCTGTTCTTGGAAATACCAAGTTTTGGCTTGAGGGGTGCTTGTTTGGTTGGTGATTCCTGCAATGAAAAATGAACCATTATCCAACATCGTGGAAGAAAAGGATTCGAGTCCAGATGACGCAATCTTTACTTCGATAGACCATGAAATTGATTTCTTTGCAAGATATAAATCTCCTGTAAGTTGGTCCAGCATCAAAACATGCGGATTGTTTTCTGAGTCCACATGCAATTGCATAGGAGTAGCGAGTGTCAGCGAAAACGAGCCAATCTGTTCCGGATTTGACCAAGTGCCATCTGTTGCAGAACTATACCAAAATGAATTCGCAGGACGGCTTTGATACACCAAATGTTGTTTGAGACGATCTGCAGAAGCAATATCAAGATTGGAACCAAAACCACCGTAGTCCAATAAGGTCCGTTCTAATATGGTATGGTGTGATGATTTTGCGACTAAAAGTCCATTTATTGTTGAAGACAATATCCACGATTGACCCGAAGGGCTGATTGAAAAGCTTGAAGCAATGGGTAATGCTTGTTGAAAAATCTGATTTGAGACCCACCTGCCCTCTGGACTTCCATCCATGGTTCTCTGAAACAATGTCGTTGTGTCATCGATACTTGCCATTATCATAGTTCTGAGATCATATGTTATGGCAAGCTCTAATGCTTCAACTTCTCCATTGGTTTCCAAGTCCACATATTCCCATTCTCTTTCTGAAAGTACATGAACATCTAAATTTCCTGTAGTCATATTCTTTTGAGTTAAGACGACCTCAACAGCCCCATCAGCATTAAAGTCATGTCCACCAGAAACCGATGATGATAACCTGCTCATCATCGCCCCTGATTTTAAGAGATATTGCTCTGATTTGGGCCCTGAATCACTCCCTAAAAATATTTCAATTTCACCACTTTGATCGGCTTTCAGTTTAGAAACCATGAAATCTTCAAACCCATCATCATTGATATCGCCAAGACCTGAGGCTGAATATCCAATACGGTCATTCGCACTCTCGCCATCATATGTCCAAGAAGGTTCAAGATCTAAACCAGATGAATTCCCGGAAAAAAGCCACAACTTCCCTGCCTGATATCTTTCATTTGTGTTGTTAAAAATTTCACTGATTAGTAACTCATCATCTCCATCATTATCTATATCACCAATGAACTCTACTTCATGACCGAATAATCGACCCTGTTTGTTGCTTTGATAAATCCGGTGAGGCGAGGTATCAACTCCATCACTGCTNCCTAAGAATACCTCAACGGAGGAGTAATTGATTGGAGAACTTTCATTCCCCGTATTCGATACGGCAAAATCAGCATAACCATCAGCGTTGATGTCTCCCCTTGTGGCAAAGTTTTCACCAAACCCATTACCTGTTGTTATGGAAGATTTACTTATTGTTGCATGAAACTGAGGGACACTCGCGTTACCATGGTAGATTGAGATTGTTCGATTCGATTCGAATCGGTCAACAATTCCTAAATCGNTGAAACCATCTCCATTTGTATCTCCCATATCGAGCAATTGATAACCAAAATTGACGGGATTTGAAGAGGAAAGTTCCCACCAAGGTTCGTCTGAAATGCCTTCTTGACCACCTAAGTGAACAAATACAGAGGCATTTCCAACTTGATTTACTCGGACACTAAACACCAAATCATCAAACCCATCNCCATTGAAATCCAGCAGTTTAGGAGAAGCGATGCTTGAAAAGGATTCATTTCCGACCAATGAAAATTCCGAGNTTTCGTTGAGGCCTTCTGCAGAACCAGAATACAAGGCAATTGCTCCCCAGAGACCTTCTCTACCGATCACGAGNTCTTCGAAACCGTCACCATTGTAATCTCCAGTATCAAATACGGTCTCGTAATCGACTCTTTGGGTTTCACCNGCTGGGAGAGTAAGTATGGGTAAACTTCCNATTTTCCCAGCCACTTTTCCTCTCAAACTTTGCANGAGATTGATGTATGATTGATTTCCTGATTCATACGCATAAGCGATTTGCTTCACACCGTTTTGGTCTACGCTCATGCCGATTTCTCCTGTCAAATTTCCAAAACTTGAAACCTCTCTTGAAACAAAGGANTNTCCAGAACCNGTGAATAAGTTCATCCTATTGGTTGACTCGACAGTACACAATATCTCTATTTCTTCATTGAAACCGTCGATTTCAACATCCGGTAAAATCGGCTCTCTTACAAGTATTTCTTTATTCCAGAATGACCCCGAATAGTGTAGTAATCGAAGGGACTGATTACTGTCGCGAAATACAACATGGGGTTTTTCATCNCCATCAATGTAAAGCTCAAGAGGGCCTCCTGCAACATTTTGGTCAATGATTCTCGTATTCCAGGTCTCTTCATCATATGATGAACTCTCAAAGACTTGTCTCGAAAACATGACATCAGAATTATTGTAAAATACAACATTTGCACGACCATAAGAGGTCAAATCAATTGAACAAGCGTCATCATCTGTTGCANTGGACAAAGTTGAAATTTGCAATGTATGTTCTAGACCATGGATGGTTACGCTTCGATAAACAACGTCTAGACCTTCAATGTAGCAAACGTGAGCCTTACCATTGGCCTCAACCACGATATCATAAGCTCGAACGCTGTCATTTGCATTCCATGAATCATATACCCAATTTTGACCAATCGTTTCTGGACGAACATCCCAATCAACGCCATTATGCTGAAGAGTTTGGCCATTGAGATTAATTCCGCTTCCTTCTAGAGGAGGCAAGGGTTGTATNTTTTTTCCCGAATGGCTTGCAGTTAGTTGATTTNTTTGGATAAAAAGCGGCGTCATCGATGCCAAAAACAGCATGATTGAAAGAGCAAATACGTTTACACGTCTCTGCCGCATACGGAAACTCATCATCTTTTCATTGAAAACTGTTGTCTAGGCGGTCCCCCCTNAGGGGGGGACCGAAACAATCTGTGAATGAAGACATTGAAAGACCTCAACATTTGGCGGTTTCATGGGCATCGGTACAGTGGTCGTAGCCAATGGGATATGGCCGAAAGAAGAAATTTGGAAGCCATTAGTGGAAAAAGCAGACATGCTCATCGCTTTGGATGGNGCGGGNGACCGAATTCAAGCCGATCTCGTTTTAGGNGACATGGACAGTATTTCACAAATACCAAATGAAAAATATATGCATCTTNCTGAACAAGACGATACAGACTTAGCAAAAGCCTTGAAGAGATTTGATGTCAACCACATTTTTGGCGTAGGAGGTGGTCGTTTAGATCACCAAATTGGGGCTTTTTTCGCATTGATAGAATCGAAATCAAACGCCATTATCCATTTTGATGAATGGTGTGGTGTGAGGATACCAAAATCTGGAAGAAAAATTAGAATAAATCAAGGAANTATCGTATCTCTTTTTGCNTTTGGAAAGGTCGAAGGCATACACACATCGGGGCTTGCTTATGGATTTGATAATCAAATTCTGGAACCGGGAACAAGAGGTATTCACAACGAAGCTNTTTNGGATGAGGTCTTTGTTAAATGTGAGAATGATGGACTCATTATGCTTTGGTCTATAGAATCTGAGGCTGCCCCNAAATGATTGTTTTTTGGCTCATCGGGTGAGGAAAAGAAATTGTTTTCTTAACCAAGTTTTGAAGCCTAATTTGACCTTTGCGTATACAGAAATTGTGGGCCTACTTGAAAATACATCACCCGATCTTCGCATTATNTCTGCGAGTATGGCTTCGTAAGCTTCACACATTAAGCGAGGTTGAACACGGGCCCTTGAATTGAGCAAAGGTAGCAGGCGCCTACCAGATGACATATGCCTTCGGATTTGGGACACGTACTCATTCACAAAAGCAGTCCATCTTGAGTCGCCAACCAATACATTTGTTGGCAGTTCCTCAATGGAAATTCCATGGTGATTGAGCACATCGATTGGGACATAAACTCGATTGTCATCATAATCTTCAACGACATCTCTGAGAACGTTAATCATCTGTAGTTGAATNCCCATNTCGATTGCATGCAAACGTGCTGATTGATCTTTGTAGCCATACACTTCGATAAGAACCAAACCTACGGCAGATGCTACCTTGTAACAGTAGGCTCTCAAGTCATCCCATGTCTTGCAACGTACTTCAAACAAGTCGTCTTCCATTCCTTCTATGATGGCATCAATGTCTTTCATCTTAGGAGAAAAATCACGGACTACNGCGTTCATTGCTACCATCACTGGATCGTGTTTTTCGTAGAANATTTTGTTCATCATTTGATTGATTTTANATCTTGTGTCCACAAGAGCTGAAAGCCTTTCAAAATGTGTGTTGGAATCACCAGAAGGAGGNGNTTTNTGGATTTCTCTCAGATGTATATCCCTTTCTTGGGTTTGCTGATAAAGTCGTTCTGTCATCTGAACAAGAGGAAGGGCGTCCCCGTCAGCAATGTCATCTACCCGTCTACAAAAAGCATAAATCGCGTGCACTGCTTTTCTTTGAACTGGAGGTAACGATGAAAAACTAGAGAAGAAGGTAGAAGATGAACGCTTACAAATATCTTCACAAACCGAGAAAGCGTCTTCCTCTGAGTATGTCGACATTCTGGGCATAAATTAGTGTCTTCAAACCAGTATATGAAATGTCGTTAATCAATCATGTGATAATTTGATATTTCGCATATTAAAAATATGCAATAATAAGCCAACAGGCATCAACATCACACCGAAAAATATCGAGACTCTTGCTTTATTTGTGGTAATTCCATATTTGATTGATTGGGACCAAATCCACCGGGTGATCATTATGTCACCAGCGACTAGATGTGACCACGCTAATACCGTTCCTTCTGGAGAAGAAAGTAAGTCTTGCATACCCGACAACAAACCGGATGGAGTTAAGTCTGCAAACATGTCATTCATACTGGTTGGATTGAGGATAAGAACAAAAAACCAGCACGCCAATGGTCCAAGAAAAATCCAGTGAGTATTTACCTACTTTGCAGTTCGATCATCATGAGGAAAAAATAGCATCCCAAACTAAAAAGGTCCAACCCAGAAGTTAGAGGCAATAAAGAGATACTCATACATCTAAGTACCTGCATCAAGCGTTGGTTGAATTAACTTGTACTGGAATGTTATTTCGATGATTTTTTACTGCTGCTTTCCCTTTTTTGCTTCGCTTGACACTATCTTCAAACCAAATGGGTTCTCCATTCCAATCTGGGATAATCCCCAAATCATCACACAGAAGTTTGCTGGTGATTCTGGCGCTTTCAAAAATTACTGGAAGACCAGAACCAGGATGAGTCCCNCCTCCAACNAAATACATATTCTCGACGTCTTCAAATTTATTTTGAGGCCTTCTCCAAAGCATTTGGTCGAGTCCATGTGCCAGATTAAACACTGAACCTCTGTAACAATAGTCTCCCCATTCGTCTGGAGTGATTACCGTCTCTGTCACGATGTGATCTTTGATATTCTCGTAACCAAGTTTCGACTCGATTTGATCGAGGATTCGATTCTTGTAATCCTCTTTTATTTCGCTCCATTTGACGTTTTCATGTTGGTGAGTTACCGGTACCAGAACATATACAGTAGAACAACCTTCAGGAGCCATTTGCGGGTCGGTAATACATGCATTTTGAACATATACCGATGGGTCATTCCATGAAACNTGATGTTTATTTTCAATCTCTTCGAGATTGGTTANGTAATCTTTTGATGCATATATCTGGTGATGAGGTAAGTCATATTTTCGATCTACGCCAAGGTACAACATGAAGGTTGAACAGGAGTATTGCTTATTTTCTAACTTCTTGTCAGTCCATCTTTTCCTCTTTGTATCTGGCACCATTTGAGTCATTGCGTTAGCAAAATCTGCGTTAACGACGATTCTGTCTGCAAAATATTCGCCTTTACTTGTTTTTACACCAACTGCTGTTTTTCCTTNAAACAGAACCTCNTCCACAGGCTCATCCAGAAGGAATTTTACACCTAAATCTTTAGCGATTTCTGCCATTCTGACAGGGACTGAACCAAGACCACCCATGGGATGAAAAATTCCGTATTCATACTCTAAAAATGCAAGGATTGTAAACATGCTTGGGCAGTTAAAGGGAGACATACCGAGATATTTTGTTTGAAAAGACATAGCTAACATNAGTCGGTCATCATCGAAAAGACGTGTCAAATCTTTGGCTACGGACCGAGTTGGATGAAGCACTCTTGCTGCTCTGAAAGCCCTTTTTGAGATGAGATCTGAAAACCCCTTCCAAGGAGATTGGAGACAAGATTTTGTGAGTGCCAATTTTTTCCGNTTTTCCTTTACATATTTCGTGAATGCTTCGCCGTCTTTGGGTCCTGAAAGCGCGCTGATTTGTTCTTTCATCAAATCTAAATCACTCGTACAGTCAAGTTGCCCTCCCTGACCAAAGATGAGNCGATAATTAAGGTCGAGTTTATTGAGATTCAACTCCTNTCTGGCATCATAACCAATCGCTCGGAAAATCCCTTCNATTACCTCAGTGTAATGAAAAAANGTTGGTCCTAAATCAAATTTGAACCCATCTCTCTCAATAACTTTNGTNCTGCCACCTACTCTNGATGATTTTTCGATTACAGTTACATCAATGCCCGCTTTTGCTAGCATCAGTGATGCTGCCANCCCACCAGGCCCAGCTCCAACAACAATTACCTTAGGCGCCATGTACTAACTTCCTTTGTCTTTTTTTTTAAAGTGCCGTTTATCTCTATCACACGATTGGCGGAGAGATTGTTGCAAATTCATCCAGATAAGGACCCATTGAACTAATGAGATCGACATCAGGATGTCCTCTCAAAACCATCCCATCCATGTACATCAAAGCACGAATAATTGCAAACGTTTCTTCTCCAAACTCACACCCTGCAAGCACACTTGCCTTCACGGTTTTCATCATTTGTTGAGTAAGAGAGGTGGTGGAAACAGTGGTTCCCACGAATCCGTCGTAGAGTAAATGCATCTCTTGCATGTAGGCTTTCTTTACATCAGGATTGGGTTTTTCCTTAGCCATGTGAAGCATGGCTTCAAAAGATTGCTCGAGATTTCCTTTGGCCAAATGGAAAAAGAAACTGAATAGTGCACTTCGAACGTGTTCAGGTGCCGTACAAATAGCACCAGTATCAATGAATACAAANTCTCCATTTTCACCAACCATCACATTACCAGGATGTAAATCTCCATGAAAAACTCCAAAACCGAACATAAACGCCCCATGAATTCTGAATAACTGCAGTAGATCGTCCCAGGATAGGCTGTCATTTGCAAGTAAATCTTCAGCGGTTGGCTCGAAAATCTCCTCCATTACAAGCACATGTGAATTAGACCATTCCGGCCAAACTTTTGGAAACCTAAGTTTAGGCATCGGGAAGTTTTCATGATGCTTTTCTACGAGTGCTTGCAAATCTTTTGCTCCTTGAATTTCATTTTTCAGATCGAGTTCTCTAAGTGTATAATCTTCCACGTGGTGTAAAAGCCCAAGGGGGTTTCCTACCTTCCTTAGTTTTGGTCGAAGAAATAATCCGATTCTCAACCATCTTCTGAGTCGTTTAACATCTTTTCGAAACGACTTTTCAAAGTCTGATTTTATTATTTTTACAACAACTTTGGTACCGTCTTTTAATTTCGCCCGATGAACTTGGCCGATACTTGCAGCCGCAAAGGGGTTTGGTTCCATCTCAAGCACGTTTTCAAAGAAACCATCTGGAGCTTTATCCTTGAGTATTTTCATTGAATCTTCGGGTGGAATAGAACTTGCTTTCTGATACAACCCCTGTAATTCTTTACATTTTTCCGGAGAAAGCAAATCAGGACGTAAGGCAAAAATCTGTGAAAGTTTCACCGCTAAGAGACCCATCCTCTGTATTTTTTCGATATCTGTCTTTCCTTTTTTACGAATTTCTCTCATTAATCGCAAGAAAGTGAGTAGTTTCATGAAAACATTCCTCACTCGTTAATATCTTCTTGCAAAATCATGTGATATCGCCATAAATCATCAGACTCTCCAGATCCTTCTTCTCGTCGGATTCTTACACCTTGTTCAGAGGCATACCTCGTTTCAAGAGCTCCTTGAATGATACCATCATCTAATTCCCACATTGGAAGAACGTCAGGATTATCATCCGGGAGATGAACAAGGCCTACCTTAACATGGAAAGTTGGTTCAATTCCATACTGTAGAGAACCTAAACCAGCATATTCCCACCAATCCATCATCTCATTGAGAAATTCGATATTATCTTCGATACCTCTCAATGAAAAAGCCAATTCTTGGCCAACTCGATTTCCGACTTGTCTGAGCATGAGGTTGAGATTAATGCCAAGAAGTTTCAAATTTGAGAGCCTACCTTTTGAGAGTTCAACCCTTGCTGCATTTACTTTTGAGCCTGCTTCGAAAAAAGATTCTGGATTAAATGGTAAATCTTCATCTGGAAGTTCGGTTACGTCAAGAGCATCTCTGATACTATCAAGAAACGAACCCTCTCCAATGGTAAGTTTTAATGGATCGTGAATTCGGTCTTGAGTAAATCTTGCCTCAGCAATTGACAGAGGGACTGATTCTTCCCAAATTGTGTCAATCAAATTCTGCTGAGCAATTGCAAATGGCTCGGANTGTATGACCAAGGCTGCATCTTCTTTNCCTCGCCCAACTGGATTGGTTTCAACATGAAGGAATTGTACAACATCGGTANTNTCTTGTAAGAAACCTTGAGAATCTAAGTCATCAGAATGCCTCACTTCAATGTCATCATGCAAATCTGAGAANAAACGCAAAGTTCGCTTTTCCAGTCTTGCTACGATTCGAATTGATACGCCCTTGGCAGCAGCTGCATTCACAGCAGCAATGGCTGGAGATCGGCAAAGATGTAGAATTCCGAACCTGCCAAGTAAAAGAACCATTTGTTCCTCACAAGATTCAGCCATCTGCTCGAGCTTTCGATAGATGTGTACTCTTTCTTTTAGTACTGCAAAGCGGGGCTCATCGATATTTTGTTGACTTGTGTTGTCTTTCTCACTNACTTTGATATTTTTAGAGACTTCTTCGAAACCAGATTTCAAACGATCAAGTTGAGTGCTTCGCATCTCAATGATATGGGACACCGCTTGGTCTACTCTCATGGAAGAAAAACGCATGGGACGATCTGCNGTGGCGGTTACGATACCCATTTCTTGAAGTCTTGACAAACTGTTGTAGGCATCCAATCTTGTTGTACCCAGGGATTTAGCGAGNTCACTTGCTCTTTGTTTCGATTTTTCGCTTAGAGCCATGACAGATCTTACTTCACGTTCCGTTAGTCCAGTTTCAGCCAGAAGTTCATCCCAACTCATTGCGGATCACCTGTTACCGAAGAGAGTTCTGAAAGAATCTTTGCAACGTGCCTTCGTGGTCTGAAAAGCCAATCAAAAACATGATGTATTTTATTTTCCGGATTTACGAGAAACGAAGACTTGGCCGGAAACTTTCCNAGATATACNGGCACGCCGAATTGAGAAGCCACTTCTCTCTCTTGGTCCGAGAGTAAATCAAAAGGAAGGCCACCCAACTCTTCTTTGAATCTTTGATGATCTGCAACTGAATCCTGAGAAATACCCACAACGGTACAGCCTGCTGAAACAAANAGATCATGNTGTTCTTTGAAGTTCAANCATCCTCTTTTGCATGTNGGTGAACCATCTTTTGCATAAAAGAATAATATTCTCCAGNTACCNTTTAANGACGANCTTTCAAANGTATCTCCCTTATCGTTGAGGAGAGAAAATTCAGGGCATTCTTGGCCGATCATTGATGACATTANTTATTCNCCACTTTTCCCNANTATAAGGTATTACTCACGCTTGAAGAAGATGACCCATNCGATTTGCTTTCGTTTGCAANTAATGTTCATTTTCTTTACACTTGCCTGGTTNGTGCGCAACTCTTTCTACAATTTCTATTCCNGCATCTTCTAATTGCTGTATCTTATCGGGATTGTTNGTCATTAGNTTTATTTTCGTTACGCCCATAGAAATGAGCATGTCTACTGCGATAGTGTAATTCCTTGCATCCGCCGGCAATCCCAATGCTAAATTCGCATCCAGAGTATC
>PABV01000049.1 GCA_002699425.1 Methanobacteriota archaeon | reverse complement strand
CAGGAGGTTTGACCATTCTAGGTGGTGAAGTGTCATGGCCAATCATTGAGAGAGAGTCAGACGATAACCGTTGGTTCTTGCCTCCTCCATGGTGGGAAACGATTGAATGATTTCAATAACAGATTCAGTATAAATCCATAACAGTGAGAATTTTATTCACTTGAGGTGCAATAAATTCAACAAGGAATCTATTTTTTTGATTGAATCTCAAAGTCGTTTTTCCGTGAAGAGCGGGCTTGATTTCAGGCAATAGGAGATGAGGATGATAGTAGATTGGTAAAAAATAGACACCGACGTGAGAACGTTGGATTCTCACTTGGCAAAAAGGTCGCCCACGTTGATTTTTCATCCTAAAATCGCCGGGTTCATCTCGAATAATAACGGCATTTACTGCGATTTTCTTAACTGCATTGGCAGCCTCAATCCAGATTGGAAGGAGCGCTTCGTTTTTCACGAAGCTACCTCTAGTTCCAATATGTTTCTCGGATGTTTTGATTAGTCTCCATACAAAGTTCGACATCTGCAGGTCTGTCTGGTATGGCGCTGATGCCGGCCAAATGCTCGTATATTGGCATCACGTTTGACATGTTAATCACTCCCCAGCCCACTTGTGTACATGGTGCAACAGGAGAGATTGGCATGGTACCAGCAGTGGGATCCCATGTTGTAAACGTGGGATACCATCCTGAGAGATTCAAAGCATGCCGGATGTCAGCATTGGTAATTGAAATATTTTCACCTTGAACGAGCAAACCGCTTCGGTTGTAAACATCTGAGGCTCCAGTAAGGTTGTCCTCTGCATCGGCGCGAAGCATCATCAGCACCAATGACAAAATTCCTGCTGTTCGAGGTGTTGCGAAAGAAGTTCCTGAAGTTTCATGGTAACCATCAGTGTCATCGTGATTGGGAAGGTTTTGTGTCCAATCTGCAGCAACATCAGGGTATGAGCCACTCATGGTTTCTTTTTGGTCATCGCCTTCTTCAGCGTAACCTGAAACGCCAATTGACCATGGAGGTCCGGCTGTTGAATCTTGGATAGCAGGAGAGGGGGTATTATCAGAAGCCCCTGTATGGATTTTATTTTCTTCAACGACAGCAACCTTTGTTGCATCTTCAATGCCGGGAACAGGTACACTACCAATGGGTCCAAACGATGTTGTGATGATGTCAACAAGAGGCTGATTGGCAGCGGCTAGTACTGCTTCATCAGAAAATCCTTCAACAAAGAAGATCACTGCATCTGGATTTGCATCAAGCACCGCTCCAGTTACCGCAGTGCCATGACCATCGTTGGGGTCATCAAGAATGGGAATGTTGGTCGAAGCATCTTTTGAGGTTCCGATAATTCTTGTTCCAGGAAAATAGACAATATCTTCTTGGGTGATGAGATCCCAGCAATCAGCCTTGTCTGCTTCATATCTTTCTTGCCATGTTCCCTCTTGTGTGAGTTCGCATGTCATGGTAACTCCAAGTCCTTCGATAAGCCAATCAGGATATGTTTCATTCAGACGAAAACGGTCATGATATACGTTGATTCCAGTATCGACAGGAGCAACTACGCTATATGATTCAAATTTTTCTTCTATTTCCTCATCCGCAGGCATAGGTAAATTGCCTTCACCAAAACAGCCAGATAGAGACGCCATCAAAAACAGCCCCACCATAAGAGGTGCTGAAGACATCCGCTGCATGTGGAGAGGCTAATGCTTTTACATTTCAAGATATGGTTGATTTGGTTATTTCATTTAAGGCTTCAATGCATTTATTTTGGCAATTGAATTCAAATGGTTCCGGTGGTTAGGCCACCTGTGGTCGAGCCAATCTCTCTACCTACGATTCCTCCTGGAAATATCTGGGATGCATATATCCTGTTCCTTTTTCTTCCCTTGGTGATGCGGGCTATTCTCCTTGCCAAACCTTTCTTGAGAGTGACAAAACAACTTGCACCTCATGGAGGATGGTTTCTCAAAAGGTTAAATGAATTACCAATCAAAGGGCTTGGAATTCTTGCCTTCAATGAAATATTGGCATTTATGCTACCCATGATTATTGTCCTCGGCTTTCGAATGGTTGGTGATCCATTTGGTTGGTCTACTTGGTCTAATTCACCTTGGTTAGGGATTATCATCATATTGTTTTTTGTTGTGTTGTGGATACTCTTTGACACGATTCGTATATTGAGGATTCGAAGGATGTTGCATGCCATTGAAAAGCAAAACATTGAACGATTGAAGAAAGCAGCAGATGTTGGTTTTGGAATGAGAAAATGGCTTAGAAAGTTCTCAAAAAGGAAAGATATCCCAGAAGAAGAAAAGGAATCTGCAGGGAGCCGAATTGGAAAGTCGAGTTTGAAAATGTGGGGTCAGAGGATGCTTTTCATGCGCCGACTTACTCCGGCCGGTTTGGTAACATCAATCGCTGCCTCGGCAGCGATTGAAGTAGCCAGAAAAGGCGCAGACACAATCTCAGATAAGATCGACGAAAAAATGCAAAAAGAGTTCGACAAGATTGCACAATCTAATTCAAACTCTCTGATGATTCTTTTTTTGCGAGATTTAGCCATGGGCCTTGCTCCTTTGTTTATACTCTGGCTTGTGCCATCACTCATTGTGTGAACAATATTCAAAGACGCCCTTCTAGTCGAGGGCTTGTTCCTCATGGCACAACTTATACTAATGCGACACGGTCAATCAATGTGGAACGCTTCTGAACGCTTTACTGGGTGGGTGGATGTACCTCTCACTCCTCGTGGTATTGAGCAAGCGATTGAAGCGGGAAGGGCCTTTGCTGAAATTGACATCAATGAAGTTCACGTCTCGGCGCTGAGTCGAGCAAAAATGACAGCCCTTATCGCCTTAGCACAACGAACAGATGGCCGAACTCCCATTATCATGCATAATAAAAATCCGATGGAAAAAATGCGAACATGGTCAAAACCAGATCCATGGCCAGAAGAAGCGATTCCAGTTTATGTCACGACCAGTCTCAATGAGAGGATGTATGGTGATTTACAATGTCAATACAAAGAAGATGTAAAGGCAGAGCATGGCGATGATTTGTTCCTTACTTGGCGACGTTCTCTAAACACCCCTCCTCCAAATGGAGAATCCCTCTCAATGTGTGCAAAAAGGACAATTCCTTATCTTGAATCAAACATCATTCCTTCACTTAAACAAGGGAAAAATGTGCTTGTAGCAGCTCATGGAAACAGTCTTCGCTCGATTATTATGAGCCTAGAAAAAATTGATACAACCGAAGTAATCCATCTAGAAGTTCCCACAGGGACGCCCATTTTGTTTGACTTTGATGGAACCGATTTTATCCGTAAGCATTAGGTCTGCAAACCCTTAGGCAGATTATGGGCGATTGGCTTCATGAAGGATATCCTGGCCGAGTCCTCATGGTTGATTTGAACAACCTAACTTGTACTGCTCGGAAAGTACCCAAACACGTTCTTGTCGAGTCAATCGGTGGAAAAGGGCTCGCAACAAGACTACTTTTAGATTGGGATACGACAGAAGAAGAGGCTTACCAAAACCAACATCCAGTAACCGGCCAAAGCGATGTAGCATCTCATTCTTCTACACCGTTGTTGATCATGACCGGTCCCTATCAAGGAAGTTCAGTTGGCTCTACCGGAAGAGCGGTGATATGCACGCGTTCTCCACTAACCGATATTTATCTCGATACTTATTTTGGAGGAGATTTTGGTCATGATTTACGTCAAGCAGGGTGGGAAGGTTTGTTCATTTTTGGAAAAAGCCCACATCTTGTACGACTTGAAATTAATGACTTGGAGGCGAAGTTGGTCAATGCTGAGGAGTTACGCGGTCTGACTACTTGGTCTTGTGAACAGGCTTTGAAGGAGTTAGGCGAATGTCTCTCGGTGGGGCCAGCTGGTGAACATGGCGTTCGTATTGCTTCACCTATCACTGCTGGCCGAAGGGCGGCAGGAAGAGGAGGAAGTGGTGCTCAATTCGGCTTTAAGAATCTCAAAGCCATTACCGTAAAGGCCACAGGAAAACCTCGATTTGCGAAAGAGCCTGATCTAAATAAAGCTGTGAAGAAACAAAGAGCAGAGATGGGTCTTCGCCGAAGAAGTGGCGACCCATTTTACGCATTTGGTACCTCAAGAGGGCCGATTTATGCCTCACAAACCAGTCGAATGCCTACCGCCAATTATACTTCAACCACCGGCTCAATACCAAAAATAGGAACCAAAGAAATCGCTTCGAAATTAGATACTCATCGATTAAGCGGTGAGTATTGGCATGAATCACTACCAAATGCTAAACAATCGGCCTGCTGCAAACCTTGTCCCATTGCTTGCGAAGCAAATGATCGCCCAGAAGGCATTCGTGGAAAGCCTAAACATATCAACCAAGTTGACCGCCCAGAATACGAAACCCTTGCAATGCTTGGGTCTAATCTTGGTATTGACGACTCGTTACTTGTGATGGACAGCAACGATGCTTGCAATCGATGGGGAATCGATACCATTAGTGCCGGTGCTGCACTCTCATTTGCGTGTGAATTAACGCAAATGGGTTGGTCTCCATGGCCAAATACCTTCTCTGCTCCGATGGATTTTGGAAGTTTCAAAGCAGGAGATGAAGTCCCATGGGATTTCGGGATTCCAGAACTTCCTCCACTTGCATTGGCGTGCATGGCCATGACTGAACCAGGTACGGATTCGATGTTTTCAGTTCTAGCAGCCGGTGCCCACGCTGCCAGCATTTGGGTGGAAGAAAACACAGGTCACAAGGCTACAACGCTTACGGCTCACTGCAAGGGTTTGGATTTGCCGGCGTGGGATCCTCGTGGAAAAAGAGGGAATGCCGTTGCTTACATGACGAGCAATATCGGGGCCAGTCATATGAGGGCTGGATACAAGGAGCCAACGGGGTTACCAAACGCTTCGGCAGTTGATTTGATGCCAGAGTTAATCCAAAGTCAAAACGAAATTGTGATTCGAGATAGCATGATTTTGTGCGCATTCGCAAAAGGTGCCACTCCCAATGAGGTGATGCTTGATGCCTACAATGCCATAACAGGAGAAAATGCAACATGGGATCAACTGCTACAACGAGCGGCAACACAATGGGATTTAGCACGTCAGTGGAATCAACAATATTGGGATCGATTAGGTAAGTTGGCTGACCGAGAGGACCTGCTTTCCTATCGTTTGAGAAAGGACCCTTTGCCTGATGGTATTGCAAAGGGAATGGTGAGTTTTGTCTCCGATGATGATGAACAAGCCTGTATAAAGGCGTACTATCAATTACGAGGCTGGAGCGACGAGGGACGTGTGGCAAGAAGCAGCTAAACCAGTGGGTTATGGCATTGCAGGCTACTTGGCCCTATTACTGCTCATACAAGGATTGGCATGGCCGATGGCCATGGAAGAGATGAGTGATCAGTGTCCAGAAAATAGTTCGAATTGTGTTTATTCCTCCCAAACAAAGAGTTATCGAACAGAATTACCATCATTGCGCATCAATGCATCCATTGATTCGGTGATGAATGCCGTGGTACAATGGGAAGAAAGTCTGTGGTTCTCCTCAATCCAATCCTCTGACCAGTCCTCCATTCATATCGTTCACAGAACTCCATTGATGCAATTTCCAGATGATGTTTTCATCACCTTAACCTGTACAAATGGTATGGTTGAGGTTAGTTTCCAAAGCCAATCAAGGCTTGGAGCCGGAGATTTGAACAAAAATCCAGATCGTTTCGCTGATTTTCATGAACACATGCAAGATTCGAGTTTCCAAGACTCATGTGCCTGAAATTCTGATAATTTTTTTCTCAATTTTGGCTTGACATACAATCATCAATAATCTCTGCCATCTTCGTCAACAAAAATGACATTGACACCTACACCGGATTTATGAAATCCAATCATTTCCAAAATATGGATGGCATGACCGGTAGGGGCCATGCCAAGAATCACTTCCTTTTTCCCATCCAAAATCCTTCTTTGTCCTTCAACATCTTCAAACCAAGGATTGAATCCTTCTGGCGTAAATCCGATACCCAGAATCATATCAATACCGTCCGTAGACTGTGCCGCATCTGCNTCGGCNCCNCTNGGNATTGCAACACAGTTTGGATGTGTATGAAGCCAATGCGTAAATCGTCCAGCACGGGGCCCTCTTTCNGCTCCAAAGATTTCATCGGTCCATTCTTCGGGTAGATGGTGAACAGAATATGAGTCTCCNCGATTGACCACCTTCGCTTCTGCTATCTGGAAACCTTGGCCCGCAAAAAGGTTGAATCGTTGCTGTTCACTAAGATATTTTTCTTCGANTTCAATNACATGCGGTTTGTTGTGATCTACTTCAATTCCAACCAATATTTCGTCTGGAAGCGATTGAAAAGCCCAATGAAGAATGGATTGAAGCACCCGTCCTGGCATGTGAACTTGTGCAGTGTAGGCATCTTTGTTGGCAAATGAATCGTTATTGTAGCGTTCCATGGCTTTGACGAGCCAAGATGCCACCATGNCTCAGCCACCCGTCACAACACCATGAAGATGATGTGAATAAAGGAATGTTTGAAAACACAAGCATATCTCCAATATCCATGGCGAAAAAGAAGAAAGGCGGTTTGAGCCGCTTCCTTGGAGCCATCACAGGAAGCCCATACGAGCGTTTACAAAAGCAAATTGAAAAGATGGCATCTGAAAGTTCATCCGACAAAAGTCTNGCAAAGAGCATCGAAAAAATGGTCAAACTCATTGCAAATCAATACGAAGAGGGTAATATCGATGAAGAAGAGCATGATTTGCTCATCGAAGAGGTAGAAGAAGTAGACCCTAAAGGAAGAATGTTTTCAAAACTTGAAGAGGATGAAGACGCTTTTTACAGCGAAGAGATGCCTGACTCTCCCGATTTAAAACTTGGAAAAACCATTAATCTCGATGATTTAATGGCCNCTCGNGGTGACTCATTTACAGGTTCACATGGTAGAGATGAATATGATGAATTCCGGCAAAGAATGGCCGGNGATTTTATTTCTGAAACTGGTGAAAATTATGTACAAGATGACCGACATAAACGGATGCAAAATCGTTCATTTGTCGATGAAGATGAAGAATTACGAAAGATGAAAGAAAAACTTGTCCAAGAAACGGGAATGGANGACCCGAACGCTCAGGAACAGGGCGATGATCCTGAACATTATTTTGACGAAGATGATGTTGAATGGTGGCGCGACGAGACGGGGACCTGGTGGTATCGAATGCCAGGAGAAGAAGAGTGGGAAGAGTTCTTTGAATGATNCATGATAAAAATCAAGATTCTTTAAGNAAATCTTCACCTTTCCACANTATGCAAAGGTGGTTTTTTGCGCTCATCATACTCGCAATGATTTCTCCACTTACAAGTGCTGAAGCTTATACGATACAAGGTAAAGCAGCTTATGCTGACAATACACCTGTGGTTTTGCAGAATATTTACGTTAATTGTGAAAATGGTGACCTTGATTGCTATCCATTCAAAGGTTCAAAGNCCATCACAGAATCTCAAGGAATATATTCGCTGACCCTCCAAGTAGAACCGGAACGTAATGGTACAACCATTCTTCTCTCACTTATGGGCGAAAATTTCCCTCATACCATCAATCTTGACCAAACCNATGCAAATGGAGAGCGAATTGTCCGTTTTGATATCAAACTTGAACAAACACCAGTTTCATCAGGTACATTTGCTGGTTTTGGGTGTTGTTTGGTGTTATTTGGTGTAATTTTTCTTTCTGCATTGTTGAAAACAGGTAGAAGACTGTCTNCTCCTCAAGGTAGACTNGAGTTCATGGGTTATCGCCCAATCCGAATGCTGACCTGCCCAAAATGCAACGAGGGTGTTCCTCAAACTGATTTGGTCAAACATCTCATTATCGAGCACGATATACCTGCATTTGATGCAGGGGAATTANCAGGCTTAGAGATGAGAAAAATCTGGAGCAATGAANAAGANTAATTATATACCAATCATACANGTTATTAATNGATTATAATGAAGAAAGAACTGATTTTGCTGGTAGCCGTCATGACGCTATCAGCAGGAGTTGGTGTGGTTTTGCTTGATAGAGAGCCAGCCACGGAGCAAGAAGAAATCGAGTCAGAGGCTGACCCACAAGAAATGAACGAAACACATGATGACGNCCACCTTCATCCTCCTCCAGAAGTCTTTGTCATCACCGTAGATGATGATGGCTCATCCATTTCCATTGATGGAATTGTTCAACACTTGCATCCAACAGAAATTGAATTACAAGCCGTCGTCAATGAGCAAACTACTCTAACAACCATNCCGGANTTAGATGGTTTGTGGAATTTCACCATCAACACGGATGCTTCCGATATTTTTGACATCAATATTTCAGCCACTCACGCTCCAGATAATACTCAATCCACAGTACAACACATCAGCATTGTTCGCGACCAAACCAGTTCTNATGACTCGAACAATACAACAAGCAATGAAACCTCTTCCGATTCCAATAATTCATCAGATGACACCAACAATTCTTCCTCTGAAAACAACACAGGCAATCAAACCGACAATGGTACTGATGAACCGACGAATCCAACCCAACCGACATACGATTCCTCTGATATGGGTCAATTTTGGTTNGATGTTTTTCGATGTCAANCTGGGCAGAATATCACTGCAGTTGATGATTTGACCACAACTGCGATTGAAACGCATGAATGTTCGGTGGAACTTACCATGAATGAGACGCACATCACTATCGTGACCAATGGTTTACCAGATCACGANTTTGAATCTACATTGGCNTGCTCACAAGGCAATGATTGCACGCGTGCACAAAACTACGAGTGGACTATTCCTCGTTCACCGGTCAATGATACGACTGGCGGCCATGACGCAACGAACTGNCCAGAAGCGAATGGTGATTTCGAATGTGCTGCTGCTCTGGGAGAAGTTGCTATTGCNATCAATGGTGTGCCNTTTTATGGNCCAGAAGATGGTCCTGGCGGTGATGCGGTAGCTAGTCAGCATGGCGCCTACGAGGAAGACCGCCAACCGATTGAACTTGGCGTATGTCATGCTCACAATGGGCAGGGTGGAACCTTCCACTATCACGCCGATGCCAATTGTCTTCATTGGCATCCAGAAGAAGGTGAAACCATACTTGATTATGATGTCAGCACNCCTGCTGCNGTGGCACAGAATACGGCCAATGGGTCGCATTCAGCAGTTATTGGTGTTGCAATGGATGGTTATCCTATCTACGGACTTTGGGGCTATGACGGCCAGATGAATGTCGTCGAGATGAAAAGCTCCTACAAACTNAANGAAGGCGAGACNGGNTACAACGGNATCGATGATTANGTNTACGTCCAAGGNCTCGGCCACCTCGATGTATGCAATGGNCACTTCGGGCCAACNCCGGATTTCCCGNATGGAATTTACCACTATCACTCTACGATGATGAATGGGGAAGGTGACATGGGCTTCCCATATTTCCTGCTGTGCTATCACGGTGAGACATTCCTCGATGAAGGAGGAGGCGATGCAGANTGCTCAGGCCATGGCGAGACATGGGGCCCTGGNATCGGTCCTCCACCAGATGGTTGTGGAGGAGGAGGAGGTCCTCGAACTCAGGCTGATTATTCGCAACTGGTTTCTGCAATCAAAACACCATCACTTTCAATCAATATTCTATCTTTGGTTGTTGGATTATTGCTGTTTGCTCATTATCTCAGGAAAAATTGAGATTTCGATACCGAAAAGTACTGGTCAAGACGAAGAAAGTGTTTGGNATCTAAATTAGTTCAAAACATTCATTAGCGCCACCTAGCGAAGGTGTAGTATAGCACACCGNGGTTGTATCATGAGTAAACATCCAATGGCCAATCTTCGAAAAGAAATTACGGAGTTGGGTTTGCTGAAGAAATCACCTGTGAAATCTTGGGCTAAAGTGTGTATTTTATTTGCGATTGTAGGTGGGTTTTACATCCTTCATCCGATTCTACCATTTTGGTGGAGTGTTGCCTTGTTNCCAATCACGGCACTTTTCACTACGACACTTGCGATGACTGGCCATGAAGGCGTTCATTCAGCAGCATGCAATTCACGCTTTGGAAATATTTTAATGGCAGCAGTAGTATTTCCACTCTTTACTGGNATGTCGATGGAATTTTGGAGAGATAAACACAATGTAAAGCATCATGCCCACCCTAATGTNCATGGAAAAGATCCAGACATTCATAATTGGCCGTTGGCATTTTCATCTGAAGATCATGCNAAATCAGGAAGNACTGTGCAATTTTTCCAACGTCATTTACAGGGTTGGTTTTTCTGGCCTCTCACCATGGTAACTGCACATTCCATGCGTATCCAAGGGTTGTGGTTCGTTATCAGTCACCCTTTCAAAACAAGCAAGAAAAAGAGGTTTAACAAGTTGTGGTCTATCGATTTGACCATGATTGTTCTACATTTCTTACTATGGTTTGTTGTCCCGGTTAAATTGGGTATAAGTCTGTTATCTGTGTTTTTGTTTTATGTTGCGCTATGGATTCTCGTTGGTGTCATATTGTCAATGATTTTCATCGTTGGACACGCTGCAAGACCAGTAGTTTTCGAATATGATGAGAATTGGAAACTTCAGATTGAAACAGGTCGAAGAATCAAAACNGGACCTGTGGGAAGGTTCTTTTTTGTGGGGCTTGATTATCAAATTGAACATCATTTATTACCATCAGCCTCTCACTTTTCATTACCAAAAATCGCACCAATTGTTAAGAAATACTCACTAGAAAATGGNTGGGAATATGAAGAAATTGGGTTTTTCAAAGCGCTGTGGATATCTACTGTACACATGAGCAATGCATGGAAACTTGAACCAATCGTAATCGATGCTTCTTCCCAACAGAATGTGAAGGCTGATNATTTGACCTCTGGAACTTAACAGAGTTGAAGAAATGAGCGATAGGCCATGTGTTATTTTCGTTCATGGAATAAAAGGTGGTCACCTTAGAAATCAACAAAATAAAAAAATATGGTTACGCGTAGTTGACCTATTCTCAAATCATGNTACTGGTTTAGCATTACCGATAGATTGGGAGAATGGGTCACAAAAAAAAGACGGGACAAAAAGTGATGGACCAATAAAAAAAATCCTTTGGAAACCGGTTTATGCACCCTTTTTGTCAGGAATGAAGAAGAANGGATGGCAAATATTCAATTTTAAACATGATTGGAGAAGAGATCAGTTAGAAATAGCCTCTGAATTGATTGAATATATCCAACAGATAACTAGTGAGCAAGGTCCCCCTTTATTGGTAGCTCACAGCAATGGTGGAATAATTTCAGACCTAGCCATTCGAAAAGCATCTTGTAAAATCAAAGGTATCCTGTATGCTGGAGTGCCATTTGGCTCTGGAGTTAGTTTTTTGCCCGATATGACCCATGGAGAACAGGTGCTTAGAAACAAGAAGATTGGTGATGCAATGGTTCATTTTTCNTGGACTGCGCCATGGACTTATTTTCCACTTTCTGANGCAACTTCACGNCTTCTCGATGAGCATGGCTCTCCAGTAACTCATGATTGGTATTCNGTATCNAGTTGGGCAAAGCATGGATTAGGACCCTTCTTCCAAAATTCAGACCTTTCGNATAAACAACTTTCGCATATGGAGAATGCTTTACACAGAGCCAAAGAAATACGGAAAATAATCGAATCACCTTGGCCTGAAGGTCACNCACGACCGCTCACTTTTGTTTTGAGAAGCGAAGATCACGATACACCTTCTGCATACAAATTGGAAGGCGGAGAATCCAATNCCAAAAATACAATAATGAAAAAAGGCGATGGTAGGATTTTGTTTGAATCGGCTTTACCTACCTACGACATAGAAGCGGATTATCTTACACCAAACGGCCATGGAGCCTTACTCAACAACGTAAATCAAATTGATATGATCTTAAATTCCATGGTTACTGCTCTTCCTCCGAAGGCATAGAACGAAGAAACATCGAAAATGTCTGAGCTAATTCTTCCGCTTCATCAGTCCGCAGCGCAACTGTTTCGAGCACCCCCTTCGATTGNACCGTGAATTTGGCAATGCCATCAGAGATATTGTGACCAATGATATCACCAGGGCCAAGAGTTTTGATAACATCNGCCTCCCCATCTCCATCGATATCTTCTGTGACAATCGCCTCTCCTGCGGTGATAAGTTGAACCGTATTTCCAATTCGACCTTGTGTAANAATAATTTCAGAGGGCTCAAANCGCATCTTCTTGATCTCAAAGTCGTCGAGGTCATCAACGCTTAGGTCGATAATGTCTCTACCAAGTAAAGGCGATATTGTCCAATCAGCAAGTAATCTTGCTTTTCCATCCATGGAGGGGAAGTAGTAGAACAGAAATCCTCTCCAGACCACCCAAGCGATGAATCCTTTGATTGGAATTCCCTTGAGTTCTGCACATGCCCTTTGATTACCAATCGATACTGCTTGCCCTAAGCCTGTTAACCTGAACGGTTTTTGTTTTTTATTCTTCAATTTTCTCAGGATATTTTTTGCTGCGTGATCTCCAGCTTTCATAGCCCACCATGCCGTTGGTGGTATTTCTCCACCTTTTGGATGAGGTACAGCAGCACAATCTCCTGCNGCGTAAACATCTTCATGACCACTTACAAGACACGTATTCTCACAATCAAGCCTTCCAGACGCAGATAGAGGTAAATTACTTTCAAAAACCACCCCCTGTGGTTTTGTACCCACGGCGCTGATGACAGTCCTTGTTGGAATAACCATCCCATTATTGAGCGTAACAGCATTTGGGGAAACAGCATTAATTCGTGTATTTGTCATCAACTCTACACCTGTTTTTNTTAATTGCTTCTCAGCATAACGGACAAGTTTAGGATATTCTTTTACTTGATTTGTTTGAACTCTTGGTCCATAAAATTCAGGGAGTATAGTTTTCCCAGGATGTACGAGAACAANTCTCACTTCCTCTAGTTTTATTTCTGGATAATCTCTTTTCACCAATTTTTTTGCTAGAATTCCCAATTCACCAGCAACCTCTGTACCTGAGAATCCACCTCCGGCGATAAAAAAGGTCAACATTGCTTGACGCTCGTNTTTGTCATCGGTTGAACTGGCTAACTCGAACATTCTTGGTATGTGATTACGCAATTGAAAGCAATGATCCCACTTTTTAAGTTTGTATCCATGTTCGTTTAAGCCGGGAAAAGCCTCCGTGTTTTGTCTAGTCCCCATGCCGATGATGACATCATCATACTCAATGAAGTCAGGTAGTCCATCGCTTTCTCTTTTGAAGTGAACTTTCTTTGATTCAGTATCTAGTTTCTGAATAATTCCAAGAATGATTTTTGCTGGACGAAAAACTCGTCTTGCTGGTGTGAGAATACTTCGAGGAGAAATTTTTCCTGCAATCATTTCTCCAATGAAACCGTGCCATATATGAAAATTTTCTTTAGAGATTAGAGTGAGTTCAATCTCACCTTTCTTTACCGCTTTTCTTAATCTTGAGCATGCATATAGCGCGGTGTAGCCTCCTCCAAGAACCACCACTCTACGAGCAGGCATGGTTACTACTTATGTTTTCTAGACTTGAAGATAACGCCATATTGAACCGACAAAAAGACAAAATACTCGTGTGTTGAATTAACTTCATGTTCGATGCACGTAAGTATTGGCTCTTGCAAGGGCTCACTGCNGTGATGTTNGTTGGAATCTATTGGCTCTTTCTGGATTATTTTGGATCAGGTACAGGCGAATCTTGGATGAATAGTAGTATGCAGTTTAAGTCTCANTTTGTATTCATTGGAATAATTTCAATTTTATTGAATATCTANATCATCTATTATCATTGGACGCGACCTCCTCATCCCAAGTACATCATGCTTCCAAAGAGGCGACTTTCAATGGCCTGTCATGTAATAGGTGGAACTTCTGAAGTCGTAGTAGGGGCTGTGGCTTGGTATTGCTTGTATACCGGTAATAGTTTGTTAATCGATGGGGCCAGTTGGTCAGCAATAATGGTGGCATGTGTTTTTATCCTTCATGGCCCATCATCGCTTTTCCAAACCCCAGGTGTCTTTGGTGCAAAGGGAGTGATGGTTCCAGCGTACATTGGGATTTCCACTCTTCACATCTATTGTGCTTTACATGTAGCCATGGACCTGAATAGTCTCTTNTGGGTAGAGCGAACTTGGATAACTCTCCAAGCCTATGCTTTTGTGAGAATTTTTGGGAGATTGATGTGGGTCAATAAAATCATTCCCAATTCAACATACACAGTAGGTACAATGGCGGGTGGTTCCACAATTATTCACTTTGTTATTGGTCCTGGTGGGCTGGTTATATTTTGTTTAGGAATACTNGCTCACATCAAATTATTCAATNTCATCATGAAACCAACAGAGAATGAATATCGTGCATTTATGGAAGAAAGAACACACTCAGCGACCATTAGTAATGACGTGAGGGCTCTTTGGCTGCAAACAAATAGCGAAGAATCATATGACAAGGATGATGAAATTGAATCGGCTCGTGCTGCGTTTAATGCACTCGATCATGATAAATCTGGTACTCTTGATGTGTCAGAGATTCGAGATTTGCTTAAATCATGGCACGCAACACCTCACGTCATGCAAGCTTTCCTCAATAGATTTGAAGATAGTGAAGGAATCAATTTCGATGATTTCAGAATGACTGTTTGGTCAATTGGAAACGTCCAGAATCGAGTCAAGAATGTGGTGGAAACAGGAACGCCAGATGATGATGATGAAACGAAGGCTCGTAAGGTATTTGATTTTCTTGACATTGACAAGTCAGGTTTTCTCGAACTCATGGAAATGGAGGTGTTGATGGTTGAATGGGGTATGGCGTCCCATGAAGCCGTTGCTTACATGAAAGAATTTGGGGGAGAAGATGGAAAAATTTCTTTCGAAGAATTTCGAAACCAGATGGCACCTTTGTGGAAATTTGCTTATCGAAGAGCATTCCGTGCAGATAGNGCTCAACCATTGAACTGAAAGAATTTAATCTTGCTTTCAGCATCTGAAGTGCAAAAAAACTTCACACTTGTGAGNAGGAGACCATAATAAATGAACACTCTTTTATATACTAAAGGNAAATGATGCTGATTATTGGTTGCCATGCTCAAAGTTAGTGAATTAAAAAANTCATTCGGCACTGGTGCCAATCGTCTTGAGGTCCTCAAAGGTGTGGAAATGGAAATTCAAAATGGCGAACTCGTAGCCTTGATGGGCCCCTCTGGTTCAGGAAAGTCCACTTTGCTAAACATCATTGGTGGCCTTATGGCAGCTGACAGCGGTGAGATCGAACTCAACGAACATCATTACGGTCTAAAGGGTCCAGCTGGCGTTGTTGACATCCGGCGTGAACACGTAGGCTGGATTTTCCAAGACTTTCATCTTTTGAACCACCTCTCTGCAATCGACAATGTTGCTATGGCTCTAGAAATTGGTGGAGTTGAGGCTAAAATTGCCCAGGACAAGGCAATCGCTGCCCTCAAAAAAGTTGGACTTGGAGATCGTATGACTCACAAGCCGGAACAAATGAGTGGTGGTCAGCAACAAAGAGTTGCAATTGCCAGAGCA
>PABV01000048.1 GCA_002699425.1 Methanobacteriota archaeon | reverse complement strand
GAGATTACGATAAATCCAAAGGAAAACTCAATCATCAACCTTACTATATCTCATCATGGATTGTATAACATCCTTGCATTTGCAATCGATGAAAATGGACACAGAGTGGAGAAAACCATCATAATTATTGTCGAATTACAAATGAAATGGCGTGAGGAAGGAACGAATGAGCCAAAACCCATGCCTTTCAAATCGTTCAACACAGGAAGTCAAACTCACCCCTCGTCAACTTTAATTACATCCTTGGTAAAAAACCCAAGTATTACCGATGATTTTACCGGCGGAAGAGCCGTTGATATAACATGGAATATTGCCGATGAACTGAATGAAATCTGCCAAAGTCACAGTGATGAGGTAGGCGATGGTGAAACTGTTGAATGGAAAACAATTTACTTCAACACCATAGGTTCTCATGAATTACGAGTAAATTACGACGATGGACAAGACTTGATTGACATTGAACACACACTCCACATTCAATACCAGAAACCTGAAGCATCATGAACTCACTTTCATCGATGTGATGAATAACAAGAGGCTAAATGGGAAATGGTCAAGACATCTGCATGGGCGAGGTTGTTGTTGGCATTTCTGGTGCCTCTGGAGCTATCTATGGGCTTCGCTTAGTAGAAACGCTGCTCAGAGCAGGGAAAACTGTTCGTCTCGTCGTCACTAACTCGGGAAGGATCACGCTACAACACGAATGTGACACGACACCAGAAGACATGGCCGAACACGAAGGCGTGATTTTGGAAGATGCAAAAAATGTTGGAGCAAAATCAGCCTCTGGGTCTGCCCCGATAGAAGCCGTTGTAATCTGTCCTTGCTCAGGAACGACCATTGGAAAATTAGCGGCAGGCATTTCAGACAATCTTGTAACCCGATCTGCCATTGTTGCGATGAAAGAAAGAAGAAAACTCATCATCGTTCCCAGAGAGGCTCCATACGCCACCGTACATCTTGAGAATATGACAAAACTATCGTCTTGGGATACCATCATTATCCCGGCATCTCCTGGTTTTTATCAACACCCAAAAACCATTGATGACATGGTCGATTTTGTTGTGTCGAGGATACTTGACCATCTGGATGTCGACAATTCACTCATCAATCGCTGGACCGGAGATGAAATCCAATAAGTGACGACCTTTTACTCCTGCTGAGGGCTTGGATTTTATACCCCCTCATCAGCCAAAGTCTGATGACCAAGGCCAGTCGCTTAACTAAAGTGACACTTTATGCCCTTCCTTTCACTTTGATTTATGGATGGATAAACCATCTTTTCTGGATGATAGGTTTTGGAAATCGATACACACCGATTTTATTTCTTGCTGGATTAGTTTTTACCACGATGTGGTATCTTTTTTCAGAGAGTTGGAAGAAAGCAGATGTCAGATGGATGCTTGTTCCAATCGCTTGGGTCATAACGGTGATTTTGTTGCCGTGGAGAACGTTCACATCAAGTCCTCATAATGACGTACACTACCACATCCTGCAAGCAAAAAATATTGCGGGAATCTCCGATGCTGTGCCGCCTCATCAAGGCCTTGATTTCTTATTTCGACCACCGATGATTCCTGGCGTTTATGCTGGCGAAATCTCAATCACTGGAAGCGATTGGATCCATCTGACTCATCTTATTCTCACCATATTCGCCATATGGCAGGTGCAACACCTTGCAGAGAGGTGGACGACTAAACCAAGAGCGGCAATTGCAGCCCTTATTTTCCTTCTCTTACCCGTCACAAGATACTGGGGCCAGTTTCAACTGTTGGATCTGCCAGTTGCAGGCATGTTCCTCTTCGTCACTCATGCTCTATTCGTCGCAGAAAGAAAACGAAAGGTATACTGGTTTCTTGGATTACTTGGCTTCCTCGCAGGGATTTTATTTCTCACAAAGTACGTATTTATCTATACAATNGGACTCGCAGGTTGGTTTATTCTTAAGGACAAAAACTTGTTTAGAGCAAAATGGTTTACGATTGGTTTTTCGATATCAGTAATTCCTTACTTAGCGTACCATTGGCTTCTTTATGGNGANCCTTTTGAGGCATTGACGCCGCAATCCTCCTATGCNATGAAGAGCATGGTTTCAACGATTGGCACATACGATGCTGGAACATGGGCATACCATTTCCGCTCTCAGATATTTGAAATCGGTATTCTTGCCATATTAGCCGGTTTCATCCTCATGTATGGAACCAAGCGAGATGAATTGAAGACNGCCTCTGTTTTGTTCATTCCATTCATCATTATTCATGGCATCATTCTCGACTTTGGAACCCTTNGATATTTACTTCCAGTATTTGCANTAGGCATGACGTTCATGGTGGCATCTATGCCTGATTTCAAGAACAAATTAACACAAGATTGGGAGTCTGTCAGACGATTTATGAACAACATTTCACTCGTGATTATCATTGCAATTGCCTCCATTCACTTCTCAACGCTTGATGAGGAATACCAATTAATGGAAGCGGAGGTACCTCCTAAGGATATCTCCATGAACTTTTATCTTAATGCCTCTGAAATGTTCCCAGAAAACGAATGGGTCATCTCATCGAAACATATTCCTTTAACTCTCTTTACCGAGAAAAAAATAGATAGNTTCATCGGTATGGAAGGAAATATTTCAATGGGTATGCAAGATAAAAACATCAATTNTGCCATGACGTCAAACCTCGATCCATATTATGCATGGGAGTCCGACTTTCGAANATNTTTTGGTGACCCAAACCTTGAGCCCGTAGACTATCATCAAGAGCAGGAACATCTTGCCGTTTTGTGGCAACTCAAAGAAGATAATTGGCGACAGCCCTCGACCCAAATTTCATCAACCAATGGTTCTATTTTTGGAAATTTACTCATCCTTAATCAATCTCAATCGGTAGAATTTTCCAATGTCCAAAACATTTTCTGGGTAAGCAACCATTCAGAGACCATGGTCCAAGAATACCTCAACAGAAATGCCGAAAGCGCAGCACAAACATGTGATTTTAGTGAAATTTCTGGTTTTTGTGAGGTTGAAAATAGCAAACTCACCAATCAATACGCCCACGAGATTTANATTTGGTTTGTCTAAATTTAGTGAGGCGTGACTCAAATCACCCTCTCGTTCAAGAACCAAAGCGATATGGAAAAGACATGAGCGAAGCAACGGTTAAAGACGCTGTTCTCGCNGAAACCTCTCGNTTAANGTCCCTCAAAGCCCTTGCATTGACACATCCGAAACCTTTCATTGCNTCTGGTTTAGCCATATTGGTCTTGACTGCNGGAACTGTTGTTTTTTATGATTCCATATTTGGTGAGGAAATACCGGACTACACNCTCATTGATTTTGACCCAAGCGTCGCCAAAGCATTTGCTCAAGGATTAGTTGACCTTGGCCATCCCCAATGGGAAGGTCGGATGAGCGGTTCTGAACAGGAAATGCTCACCAGTGAATCCATTATGGATAACTTTTCAAAAATGGGTTACCAGGTCAAGCTCAATACATTTGATGTACCTATGTTTAGTATCGATTCTGAGCCGATTTTCGGGTATTGTACTCCCGGCACTCTTGGTCAAACCGGCTTTGCACGAGCTTGTGGTCCTGAGGATGTAAATCGTCAACAATCCTTCTTTGAACATCGATCTGAATTTGTGATTCAAGGATACTCCGGTTCCATTCAAATGAATGGCTTTGAAGACGCACCGCTGGTAGATTTAGGCCACGTTAATGATGAAAATATCGATTGGGCATCAGCAAGTGGTGGCATTATCCTCATCTCAGCGGGAGGTGATTCAAACCAAAATGCGATTGTATGGGAAAATGGTCCAACAAATGGAGCCTTGGGAGCGATTATGGTCAATGAGGAATACAACTGCGACAAATTGGTACAAGGAGACTGTGTGCCAATTTTCAAGGCCGGGATTTACAGCCGAATTATTGAAGCTAATCAAGGGCAAGTCCCAGAGGATTTTCCGCTTATTTCTGTTGCCAAAAGTGTGGGACAAGAACTACGTGAAACCTTCAATGAAACCGATGCTAAGATCATATGGAACATGGACATAGACAATTCAGGTGACATCACNGTTCGAGTTCCTTGCGGGACTCANTATGGTAAATCCAATGACTTACTGATGGTCGGCGCTCACCATGATACGGTTTACCAATCAGCAGGTGCTGTTGATGATTCAAGTGGTACAGCCACGGTTCTTGAACTTGCTCGACAATTTGCTGCTATCATCAATACGACCGGACAAGCCGACAGAACGATTTCATTTTGCACATGGGGTGGTGAAGAAGAAGGACTGTGGGGAAGCAAATCGTGGGTTCAACAGAATGCAGATGATTTGGCACAAAATCTTCGATTTTATGCAAATTTAGACATGAATCATGCTGATAAAGATCTCAGGGAAGATGGACGACTAAGCCTATTCATGAATTATGAGGATGATCACAAACACGTCACCCAAATAGCTCAGAAATTNTCTGAANATTATCCAGACCTCTGGGCTAAATATCAGGTGAATATCCTCCACTTTGACCACGATGATATGGGCTACAACAGCGACCATGGTCCATTTGTGTTCGATTTGCCTGACAACACAAGAGGTAGGGTTGGCGTCTGCTATGGGAGTGGTTCTTGGGAATATCATACCTACCTTGACCGGATGGATCGTTTCAACGAAGAAAGCCTTACCGTTTCAGCCGTCATTTACGGATCTTACCTCAAATATCTGGCATGGGATGATGAGTGATAAATCGAAATATCAGCCCGAACATAACCTATGCAAAATAACGGTTAATCAGAAGACCGTAGTTTCACCATTTCCCAATCATCTTTTCCAGAAGGTGGGTCAATCCAATCAGAATCACCTGGAAGAACCAAACCATCTCCAATTGATGCCATTTCTTGAGCAAGAATATTGTGTGATGAAATCAATGTTTCCCACTGAACCTGTCCACTCCTCAGTCTAAACCACAACCTGAGATTGCGCCATGATTTACACAAACGTCCATACAATTTTAGGTGCAAACGAGCAGAAATCGGCCACCATAAAAGAAGAACGAAGGATACAAGCATCCAAGGAATGGTTGCCAACATTGGAAGAATCATCCCAGGTAAACTGATATCTTGAATTGGAGAGGATGTAGAAGCAATGAGCCATCCTAATGTCAAGGCGGTAAATAACCACCAAATTGGATACAAACCTATGGAGTACAACAATTTAAATGACCCAACACCTGCTTTATGTTCCTCATTTCTGGCCTTCTTATTCACAAGTAATCTCACAATCAGATACGGAATACCAGTTGCAATCATCGCTGACCATGTCACCAGACCTAGCATCCAAGATGCCGACCAAACCCAAAACAGAATATTTTTTGTGAAGGCATTAAGTGATGTCTTCTTTTCTCTGTTTTTTAACTCCCACGAGCGAAGTTGAATTTTCTCCATTTCATGATGATGTGATTTGAAACGCGCCTCCAATCGATCGGTTCTTTCCGTATCATTTTTTGAGAGATATTGCCACGCAGCACGAACCCTTCTGGAACCTAAAACCGCTTCATGAAAACTCGGTTTTGAAACTTTATCTCCGCTTCTAATCGTGTGAATCATTCTTCTTGCCCTCCAAACAAGTTCACGATCTTCCCAAGTTTCTTGAGCATGACTGATTCTGTTTAACTCTACATGCAACAAATCAGTTACATCCTTGCACCACACTCGGTCCGGGGATGCTTTGACTTCTTCATCTAATGAAGCGACTTTTTGATCTTTGACTTCAGATAAAGCAGGCATTGGCGGGACCTCTACCGGCCGGTTTATCTGTAAACTAACCCGTTCTCTGAAAGAATGCTGATCACTATAATGCAAACCGATTGGAATGATGTGAGGCCTAGGTGCACCAATTTCAACCGCTTTTCTTTGAGCTTCCATCAAAATTCGAGAGGCACCTGTTTTGAGTTGCATAGCATAAGATTCAGAATGACTGAGACCTTCTGGAAAAATNACGATTCGCTCACCTCTTGCAACCAAATCTCCTAAAGTAACGATAAGATTAGAATTGGCCTGTTTCCTCATTTCAGGAGAAGCGCTGGAATCTTGNGCACGTTGAATTGGTTGTACATTTATTGTTTTCATAACCTTTGAGAGTACAGGTACTTTGAACAAAGTAGATTTTGCAGTAAATGTGATTCCTCCTGGCAGGGCAGCCATCATCAACATTGGATCAACTAGGCCGCCNGGATGCCACGCAGCATAGATAATTCCTCCTTCTTCNGGAAGTGTATCAACATCAACTACTGAAATCTCTCTGAACCATGTGTCCATTATCATGCGGTTTACTTTACGAACCCTAAGGTATCCCACACTTGGCTGTAAATGAGGTGGGTCATCCTCCCAAGCCATGCGTCATGATAAGGCACCTAGTAATTGACATCATCTCCTATTTTCTTGGAAATGATGCAAAAAAATGGACAGTCGGGATTAAATCATTCTAGCCCCACGATAATACATGAGCGGCCCAATGGCACATGCAAGCCACATTCTGGTCAAATCAAAATCCGAAGCGNTGAGCCTTGCTGGTAACATCAGCAAATTGAAAGATTTTCAAAAATATGCTCGTAAAAAATCGACATGCCCATCGGGACAGAGAGGCGGTGATCTNGGTAAATTTGGCAAAGGTCAAATGGTTAGAGAATTCGAAAAAGCCGTTTGGAGTTTACCTTTGAACTCTGTATCTGAGCCGATAAAGACCACCTTTGGTTATCACCTTATCTGGGTTCATGAGCGAGTGGAATAACATGCGCATCAAGATCTGCCTTGATCGATTTGAGATCGAAGCAGCGCATGGCGTGTACGATTTTGAAGACAAGCCACAACCGTTTGTCATTGATTTAGCAGTTGAATTTGAAAGAAATCGACTCGATGATGAACTTGAGCAAACCATNGATTATGCTTGGTTACAGCAAGTCATTGCAAACACNTTTCGCCAAGACCGTGTGTACTTGATGGAGACCTTGGCTCAACAAATCATCGACACATTATCATCTCGAACCATGATTGAGACTATCATAATTCGAATTGAAAAACCTCAGGCTNTCTTGCCAGAGCCTTCTGGATTGCCTTCAATCGAAGTTGAATGGTCGCGAACATGAAAAACCATTTTCTCATAGGCAAGTTATGGGCGAGCCCAATAGAGTCTTCGTACCATCAGTTATTCAGGCATCAGGAGAAGCCCTTGGATTGGGTATGTTTAGCCAGGAAGAAACAGCCTGGCAAGTCCTGCGAACTTTTCTCAAAAAAAGCCACGTCATGGAATTAAAAGAAGCAAGCGTGGTCGTTTGGGATNTTGACGTTATTGGNGATCAAGCCATGAATCTCTTATCACATATCCATTGTAGACAATGTCCTGTTTGCAAACGTCAAACATTTTGGATGGATATTGACCAGTANAGTGCACTATGTTACGGGGATGCATGTGAAGCATGGATTGAAGAATCNGAATATGAGGANGATAAAATCAATTGTGGCTGGCCACAAACCAGATTCATCAAGCAAAATAATACCTTGGAAGAAGCACTCAAAGAATTAACCAGAATTGGTGATGAAATAGAGGCTGCAGGACATACTGAAGAAGATGANGAANTGGAACGTGACCTTCTGTATGGATACTCATTNAAGAAAGCGTNATCACATTTCTTCCAAAGCCACAATCCCAAGTGCTTCCATCCCGGACTTGAGACTCTTTCTCGCTTTTTCACTAAGATGGAAATGAAANGCATCGACTTCTCCGTCTCTCATCACGGTGCAATCTCGATAAAATCCATTGTATGCAGAAGCCAGTTCAAGAAGATAACCCGCAAAGAGTTGAGGTTTAGATTCTTGAACTGACCGAGATAATCTTTCATCAAACCAAGCCAATGCCCTCATCAGGTCAATTGCTGCATTTTCTGGCTGTGTAGGAAGGCTAGATCGAGATGGTTTTTCTAAGACCTTTTTTGCTATAGAACAAGCCCTTGTGTGACTGTACATAATGAAAGGAGCCGAATTTCCTTCAAATGACAATGCATCCTCCCACTTGAAAGTGAAGCCTTTCTCGGGAGAGACTCGAATGATGTTGAAACGAATTGCAGAAACCCCAACTGCTTCAGCAATTTTTTGTAAATTCACTCGATCAAGTTCTGGACGCAATTCCTTGACAACCACATAAGCGTGTGATTGGGCCTCTTCAAGCAAATCATCCATGAAAACCACATTGCCTTTTCTGGTGCTCATCTTTCCCTCGGGCAACTTGATGAATGCATAGAACACAATGTCTGGAGGTGTTTGTCCAAACTCTTGCAGCGTCAAACCTACTTGTTTGGCTTGAAGTCGGTGGTCTTCACCCAATACATTGATGAGATGCTTACATTGATCAAATTTCCACATGTGGTAGGCCACATCTCTGGTAGCATAGAGGCTTGAACCGTCTCCTCTTCGATAGAAAAATTCGGTCTTCCCCTTGAGTCCCCTTTGGCCAAGATCAAGAAANTGTGCACCATTATCGGCTTCACCGTGAATAGGTAATGCCGACATCTCACCCATTAGACGCTCAACACTTCCATCTACCACAAATCGGCTTTCTCTGGTAAATGCATCAAAATGAATACCTAAACGAGCTAATGTTTCAAGCATGCCATCAAGCACTGGTTGATAGGCTTGCTCAAATCGGTGAAGTACCTCAGCATCACCCTCCTCGCTGGCATGAACCATGAAACCGATTTCTTGTTCGATTTCGGCAGCACGTTCATCCTTATTGGCCCGCAACCGCTGGACTGCTTGGTAGCATCTCACACGAAGGTGATCGCTTTTTTGCGACCACATCTCAGGGATCGGCTCGATTTGGCCAA
>PABV01000047.1 GCA_002699425.1 Methanobacteriota archaeon | reverse complement strand
ATGTTGTCAACTTCTGCTGAAGCCTCAAGGTGCACTGTGATTGGGATTTCAGTGGTCTCTACTGCGTTTGGCGAAAGTGAAGTGACCATCACCACGTATTCTCCTGGCTCGTCATATTGGTGAGAGGTAATGGCACCACTGGCGGTATTCCCATCTCCGAAATCCCAAGTAATGGCTGCATTTTCACTAACGGCAGAAAATACAAATTCGTGTGAGATAATGGTAACTGAGGTTTCTTCGTTATTGTCTCCTTCATCAATTTCAACAAGTGTGTAGATATTGGTGCCTACTGGGTAGTCTACCTTAGCCTCAAACGATGACTCTTCACTCGAAAATCCGATTAAGTCAAGCGCTCCAAGCATTGGAGTCGATAGTAAAAGCGTCACCATGAGCACACCAAAAACAGCTCCAATCACCACTCGCATTCTTGAAAAATCTGCAAATCTGCTTTTGAACTCCTGTTTAGAATCAGTGTATGAATGATGGCTGATTCAGATCTATAAACATCTTAATTTCATCATTGCCTGAACAAAATACAACTCTTTAAGATGATGTTGACGATGTTATGCCTATGGTCAACTTCTCATTTGGAGACTCCGGAACTATTGTCATGAGCCGAAATAGTGCCGAACGGAAAGCACGCAAAAATCCATCCAGTTCTATGAAAACATCTTATCGAAGGAAGGCTGTCAAACTTGATGAAAATACTGAAAGAAGAGTCAAGAAAATTATTGCTGGTAAGGTACAACACCTGAGAGTTAGAAGAGTTATCAAAAACTGACCCCATCTTTGCTAATCTGCGTCAAAACTTTTACTTGCTGGATTTATCTGAACCAAGGTCATAATCGGGCTCCCATTCCCATTTCTCAATCCATAGCGCCTCAATTTTGATTAAGCCAATCAAAAAAGATTCAGCATCGTAGAAAAGAATGTTTTCAGGGCCATGAATCCTGCGCTGTATTCCTGACATGTATGCAAAGGAGTCGTTGCGTTCATCATCGATCCAGCTGCGTTGTCTCATGAAATCCACAACTTCCTCAGGCGTATCGCCACAACCAAACTCCATGGTGAATTCATCTCCTTGTTTCCACCAAACGACAATCTTATGTTTTGTCCACCACCTATCTTCTTCTGAGAATTCTGAGGGGTGGTTCATGATTTGCTCTCTCATCAGAGATAAATCATGTTTTCCCATCTGGAAAAATACTCGACCTTAAGTAACGCCGTTCGTCGGCCGGCCTATGAATCGAATCTCGGTTTTACTAATCGTAGCCTGCCTAAGTTTGTCAACCGCTTCTCTTGGAGTAGCAGCGGATGACACCATAGATATCCCCGCCAACGCTCAAGCGACTGGTGACCATGATTCTCTCGTGGCTGCTCTCGCTCATGTCGGCTTGGTAGAAACCCTCCAAGGAGAAGGACCATTCACAGTGTTTGCTCCAACTGATGCAGCATTCGCTGCGGCTGAAATCGACCTATCAACTTTTGACACCGATGCCGAGAATGAAACCCTCAAGGACATTCTTCTCTATCACGTCGTAGCAGGTGCTGTGGATGCTGCCAATGTATCTGATGGCATGACCGAAACCATGGTTAACGGTGACAATGCCACCTTCACCGTCGATAACGGTACAGTTATGATCAACGGAGCCACTGTCATTAGTTCGGATGTATTCGCCAGCAATGGAATTATCCACGTGATTGACAAAGTCCTCACTCCTCCAGCAGATGTCCAAACACCAACAGGTCCTCCTGGTGTCATTTGCTACAACATCATCACCCACACGATCGTGGCTGGAGCAAGCCAAGCCGAGTGCGAGGGTTACATGTACTTGGAAAATTATGAAATGAACGGTCAAAATATCACCGGATGCTACAACATGGTGACCCATGTGGTCTCAAACGTAACACAGCAGATTTGCGAGGGTTACATGTGGACTCCAGCTGTAAATTTGGCTACAACTGCGTCTGCAACTACCATTCACACTTCTTTGGTCGCAGCGCTTGCTGCAGCAGATCTAACCGCTACACTCAGTGGAGATGACAACTACACGGTATTCGCTCCAACCGACGATGCTTTTGATGCTGCAGGTATTGACTTGGATTCCTATGATACACCAGAAGAAATCGCAGTACTTTCTGATATTCTTCTCTACCACGTCTTAGCAGGAACCGTACTATCCACCGACATCGCTGACGGAATGAGCACGGTCACTGCCGTAAATGGTGATGATCTCATGATTCACTCAGTCGAAGGAGCCGTCATGGTAGGAACCGCAATGGCCAATGTAACACTTGCAAACGTTCCAGCATCTAACGGCGTCATACACGTCATCGACCAAGTGCTCTTCCCGCCTGCTGATGAGACCACAGAAGAACCGGTGGTCGCCGATCCATTCGAAGGAGTCACCTGCGCTAGAACCATTGGCGTAGGAAGTAGCGGTCTTGCATATTACCCTGCATCGACCAAAATCAACGTCGGAGAAACTGTTTGCTGGTCCTGGGAAGGCGGCATGGAACACAATGTGCGACAAGTCGATGGAGCCAAGTCAACAACCTATGTCACAAACGGTATCTCCTCAGGAGCTCCCGCTGCAACGGTTAACTTCCATCACACCTTCACCGAAGACACAACCTTCTACTACGCATGTGAGCCTCACATCGGTTCCAGCATGTTTGGTGAGGTGATTGTGGGTGATGGCGGAGAAGTAGCAACAACCGATGACAAAGCCGACAAAACCGAAGCAACACCTGGATTTATGGGCGTTACAGCCTTGATTGCATTTGTTGCAGCGATTGCTTTCGTGGCTCGTAAGAACCACGAAGATTAATCGACTTGGTATTGAGGCACAAATATGGTCAAACGGATTATCGGTGCCCTGATGGTTATCTTGGCACTTGGGGCCATGGTATGGACATCAATGGTAGTAAATTATGAGTCCCAAAGGGGCACCGATAATACCGTCCTCGTTTCTGGAAACCAAAACATATCAGGCTCAACATCTGATTTGATTGCATCCCTCAATTTCTCAGGAGAAGCCGAACCATTGACATGGTCATCCCTTGAGATCAGTATATCTGTCGGTGAGGAAGTCTTCCCTTGCGGATTTGGTGCTCAATCCGTAAAGAGCGATGGGTCTCAAAAAGTTCAGCCAAAACTTGGTGTTGATGGTGTAACTTTCACTACCGTTGTTGATGCGACCGATGATACGAGTTTCACTTACTTTGACCTGCCCAGTCAGTCTCAATCAAACGAGACAAATTATACCATGCGTTTTTCAAAAACTGATGTATTCTTTGGCTCCGGTGTCCGGTGGGCGTTTTTTGAATCTGCTTCGATGGAATCAATTGATTCTGTTAACGATGAAGCATTGAGTAATGATACCGAGCAGCGACTTGAATGGTATGATTATGATCTTGCCGTTCACCGCGTCAACCCCAAAGAAGGTGTATATGTGATAGAAACCAATGACTCACTCTACAAGATTCAATTTGTTTCTTATTATAATAGTGAAGACCAAACCCGATATCCTACGATGTTAATTCAGGCTTTCAACGATACCGCTTTTCCAGCATTGAATGACCCATTGCTTGTCTCCCCATCTCCTTGTTTGGTGATAGCAGGCGATGATGACTTGTTGTATTGGAACGCTACTGAAACCATTGAATTAGTCGAAAATGATGTTCAAATTGTTACAGAAGGACAGAAGTTCGAAATATTGGTGGCCTATGAAAGCCAGGAAGTTAATGTGGTTTTAGCATAAGTCCGTCTTAATGCATTTCAACGGCTAAAATTCATTGAAATTAATTATCAAATGGGACCCTATGGGGTATTTGTGGGAGAAGAGAATCCGGATGTGTCAACTAAGGTTGACAATATCAATCCAGATCACCAGCAAACTATAGCGGGTGACGAGGCATTATTGGATACCAGTCGAATGACTTTACTATTCATTTTGGGTTTGCTTGTCGTTCCAATTATACTCTATCCAATAAGCGAATGGATTCAGTCAGCAGACTCTGGAGAAGATCGTAGAGAAAAACTATACAGCAATTATCTAGGAAGAGTTGGTAACCACACCATAGATGATACGAATTATCTCATTTACCAGTGGGAGATGAATAGTATCAGTTGGAAATTTGAAGATAATTTTTGGAGTGAGGATGAGTGGATTAGCGAAGCTACTGACACTCGTTTTTCCTTCAGTAATAATGGTTCAAGGACTCTTCAGAGATATTCTTTCTCATTTGATTGCGAGGGTATATTCAATTGTGAGAAAAATGAACAGTTCAAGAATAAAGAATGGATAAGACTCATCGCGTTGGAAACTACATGTGACACGGTGTACTATGATAGTAATTGTACAACTACTAACAGTACAACGATGTTTGTATACCTCGAAAAGGGAAGTCCTATTTCCATCGCTATTGAAGAAGGTGTAGAAATTTCAGAAAAATCCATTGTAGAGATTGAATTAGAATCCTACGAAGATTATGATAAAACAGAGGAGAATATTAGAAATTCGGTAGGATTTATGCAGGCGAGTATTCTTTTGTTAGCTCTGCTTGGATTAATTGTTCCGAAATCAAAATCATTTTCGCTCGGTATTGTTATTTTTGTTATTGGATTTTTTATCCATTTTTCAATGACTTGGGGATGACGTCTCTTTGGTAGATTACTCGTGCAAAATTGAATGCTCAATAGCCAAAAAATCTAAATTATTATACCAATCAATTAATTTAGGCAATTCTAGTAAATATAAACATGGATAGTGAAATCCCAAGTCCAGGTAGCAAAAAGATTCTCACCGGTTCTGGTATGCTGAAGAGTGGTTCAAAGGCTGGTATAGGATTAATGATTATATTAATTGGTCAAATTGTTAATCTAGTTATGATTTTTTCAACGCCCAGTAGTGATTCAAATATCGACTCATATCTTGATTATCTTTCTACTTTAGAAACAATATCAATATTAGTGGCAATTGCAAATATCATTGGTCTTATCCTAATTGTTCAGGATTTGAAAGAACTTCTAGATGAATTTCAAGAAGATAGAGACGTGTGGAATCAAAATCTAATGATTATTGCCTCCGAAATTAACAAGAAATAAGCATGCTAACTAGTGGTTTAACAATCTAATCACAAATTAAATCTTATGTTTTGCACTCAAATAATTCACAACAGTATCATAAAGTGTCATAACTACGGAATGTTATGCCATTCTGTCGAGAATGTGGCAAGAAGGTTGATGATTCTTGGCTTCATTGTCCACATTGTGGATCACAACAGCCGATTGAAAGGCAATCATCTGTTTTAATTCAAGACTCAGTGGTAACAAATGAAACAAATATCACGATTTATAATGACCCAGAAATTATAACTCGTGGAGTAATTGCTGCTATTGTTGAATACAATGGTGATAAAAATCAATCTCAAGTACAACTTCCTCAGCCTTCTAAAGAGGTTGCAAAATCAATGATTCCAAGAATGTCAATTGGTGAGAGATTCGCATTAATCGTACGTTGTAATCCAAGTATGTGGAATTGGTCTGCTGAAATACCTGTATTGGGAACTGCAGTTATCCCCTGGAGGACCCGATTGAAGGCAGGTTCTGTCGGAGGAGGCGTACCTGCTGTGGTTCTTGCAACCAAAGGTGGAGGAGTAATTGCAGCCGGTCGAAGCGTAGGGCCTATTCGAGTTACAGCAGGCTCTAAAGATAATAATTGGAGACAAGGCCATAAGGAAAAGGGAGGAAGTCATCCAAGATTACCTTTAGAGTTAGAAAGAATACACATTCCATTTGCAAGCATAAAATCCTCGAAAGTGTCGCACCTCATAAATCGCCAGAGTACAATGAGTTGGATCACCAAAGAAGAATACCTCGAGTTAATGTCATTAAAGTATTAACCAGCTCTACAATGTCTAATGAGAGGTCTGTCGCTTCAGTACCCTTTGTTTCAAAGGAATTTCAGAAGACCAGTTAATTGGTAAATTCTGACAAAAAGTCCCAAATCAGTTGGTAAGTATCAGTTCCACTTACTTGGTTAGGCCATGTGTGTTCTTGGGCTTCCATACCATAATGTTCGATTCTGACATCACCAGCGCAATCAGAGTGAACTATGTGTTCGGTATCATCACCTTCGAATAAATGCGAATGCGTATCCTCACTTTGACAATTGGATTTATCTGCCCAATAATCAATCATTCCGGGGATATTACTCATGGTACCAACACCCTCATGCTCTCCATCTTTCCAATCCCAATCTTCATCATAATCTATGATGTAATCTAATTTACCATGGATATGCATGACCGCCATTGAACCATAGAGATTACAGGTTTGTGGACTTACTGGCATCGTTCCAGCGAAGGATGCGACTGCAGCGAATCGATGGTTGAGTTGGCAGGCTATTTCATAGGTATACATCGATCCTAGTGAATAACCAATAGCATAGAGCCTGTCTTCGTCTATACAATATGATAGAGATAATTCTCTGACAATCGCTTCCGAGAAGTAATTATCCTCTTTTGATGTAGCAGCAGTATTGAGAAACCATTCTCCTTCTGCGGCTGTTCTATCACTGTCTGCAATTACGTAAGCCATGATGAATTTCTCTTCTTCACCCAGTTGGTCGAATTCATTTTGTTGTTGGAAATCTTCTTCTGCCCCACCTCCTCCATGGAAAGCAAGAATTACAGGAAGTTTAGTTCCTGCATCCGAGTTAGGAACTGATAGGCGAAAATATTTTTTCTCACCATTCATGGTTAATGAAATCATGGACTGCGTAACTGATTCAGATGAAAATGAACAGGGATTTGGACGCTCAACGAGCGTTACGCTATCGATTTGAGTTTCATCATTATCTGATGGGCTTACACAGCCTGAAAGAGGCAAACATAAGGAAATAACGAACACAAGTGCGGTTTTTTCCCACGACATATTCATTTCTCCTATTGCCTTAGTCTTCTCAAATCATGACTTTATTTTAATTCAACGATAGTTAACATGTGATTAGATGATTAACAATTTTCAATTAGAAAGATTTCATTTTCCTCACGTATTGGCCTTAATACTACGGTTTTTCATAAAAAACCCTTCTTGAATAGTCTCTTTAATTTTCTGCCATCCACCGACAACATCAACTGGATTAATCAATTGACGTTTGCCGTTATCCCATTCTTCCAATACAGAATGCCGATAACCTAACCCATAATTTTTCAAAATATTTTTTTCATAATTTTGGATCCAAGTAATGAGTTCAGTAAGAAGGAATGTATAGCTTCGTAATTCATTCTTCAACGGTGACCTAAATTGGGGGAGGTCCGTGTCTAACCAAGGAGGATTTTGCAATTTTGAATTCGAACTGTAGCCAGGTATAAATTCATACCTCCGAAGAAAAATTCCTCCATGATTATAACATCCGTAAAATATTCCATACCCCCTCAATATTATATTCCTATCTCCAGGTAATTCAAGTGAGTAAACACTGCTCACTGCATCACTTGTAGGAGGTGGTTCAATACGCTCAAAGCCAATTTCTAATAATAAATTACCTTCTTCTTTACAAATATCTCGTCCCCAATACCAGATTTGCTGATTGAGTAGGTCCACTGCGGAGGTTGTGAACTCATTTTCAGTGAGTTTTTTGTCAAAGGTTTCAATTGCAATTGACACTTTCTCAACCTCTTATCGAAAATACCGCTGCAATATTAGATATCATCCAACATGATGCTGCAATTAATTGAAGCCAATCTCCTGTGGATGTAATTCCATAAAAGAATACACTAGTAATCCAACACCCACTTGCCAGAACCTGACCATTCCATTCGATGCTACGCATTTTTTCTTTGCGCATTTGAACGACTGTCGAATTGATTAGAATATTATCTGAAATCTCTTCACTGCCGGTTCCTAACATGTAAGACACTCCTGTCCACAGCAAGATAGGTCGTCCAAATACATGCCCCAAGATTTGTACGCTGCTACAAACTCATCAGTTTCGAGACCAAGTGAAGAAGCGATGGCTTCAGCCACTATTCCAAACCGTTGACGATACTTAAAGATGAAACAGAAAATGTGTCCATCGTGTCGAACCGACGGTCCGCACAGAAACATACCAGGAACAGTCGTTGATTCATCTCGGTCGTTCAATTCTGGAAAACCATCTTCTCTCTGCTCAAACAAATGTGTTACAAAAGTATGACTTCCCTTAAATCCATTAGCCAATATGGGTTTTACAGAAGAATGGAATGCTTGGCCATCTTCAGTCGTGAGGGTATAGATGCCATCCTCCTTCACCACTGATTTTACTGGTGTTTCGCCAAATAGCTCTACATTCGCTTCAAATTTTTCATTACGCATTCGCTCAAAGGAATATGTCGAAAGGGCGACGCTTGGATCGGAGGTTTCCTCGGCCCAAGGAGAATTCATGTCAAAGACACATACCTTCTTACCATTCCTCGCAATATGATACGCGGCATCGATGCCACTCTCATATCCTCCAATAATAAGAAAATCTTCGCCTTCTAAATCTGTGTAGCTAGCTATAGTTGAAGTATGGAGGCAGAGGTCACTTCCCTCAAATCCACCAAGAGAGGGATATTGATACTCACCTCCTGCCCAAATTACATTTTTGGCGAATACTATACCAGTTTTCGTTTCCAAATGGAATATTTCATCCACCTTGTCAATGCTAAGAATATCAGTATTCTCCCTAATGGGTAACTCAAAATAATTTACACATGACTGAAGATGATCGGCAAACTCTTGCCCTGTAGGGTGTTCAATTCTCATATTGAATGCAGGAGAAATCCCAACTCCGACCGAGTTTAAATCCAACATACCAATGGAGTTACTGGGGAATGAAGGAGTAATGAAGCGAGTTTCTGCAGGCCATGAACGAAACGAAGCTCCCACAGCGTATCTATCAACCAATAAGTAATTCTCGATACCAGCGTGTTGTACAGCAATACCCACTCCAATACCGGCAGCACCGGCTCCCACAATTACGACATCGTAAGGTCCCTCTTCCTGAACGCCCTGTACCATTTCCTCTTCGTCCATACCAAATCCCAATTTAATAACAATTTAAATAAAACTATTAATTAACAATAATAGGATTATTATTATTCCGTCATTGCTTCACAGGCTTCGCTAGGTTTCAGGCAACTGTTTCGATTGCTAATTGAATTTGAGAAGAACTTTGCCTATATTTTTGGCATCGTGTATGTGTTGGTGTGCCTTTGCAGCGTCCTTAGCGTCAAAAACTGAGTCAATGACCGGTTTGAGATGGCCTTGCTCAATCCCCTCCATGATTCGATTCAATTGTTGGGTCATCACCATTTCATTTTTCCAAGTACCCATATGAATTCCAAAGACGGCTCGATTTCGTGTCATGAGGCGAAGTGGATCGAATTTTGGAGTCTTTCTCCAGGCGAGGAAAGCCTTGATGACCGATCGTTTAGAGGTTGGAGCGGCTGCTGACATTCCGTAAGTGTAGAGTTTGCCCCCTTCTCCAAGAACAGATAGGCTTCGCTTGAGATTCTCTCCACCAATTGGATCAAGAATGTGGTCCACACCTTGGCCATTGGTTGCTGATTTGATGATCGATACAAAGTCCTCATTATGCCTGTCGATTGGTTTGCCACCGTATTTTTTGATGATATGCGCCTTAGAACCTGATGCTGTAGCCCAAACATCCTCAATTCCTGCCCATTGACACAATTGCAATGCAGCCGTTCCCACACCGCCTGCACCGCCGTGGATAAGGACGGTTTGTCCATTCTCTAGATGACCGAGATAATGCAGCATGTGATGTGCTGTCAAGTAAGTGACCGGCATGGCTGCGGCTTCATCCAAACCGATGTCGTCTGGAATTGGAATCACTCGAGAAATTGGCGCAGTTACATGACTTGATTGACCTCCATTTCTCATGGCGGCTACCACTCGCTGACCCACTTCAAAACCGGTAACATCATCCCCAATGGCTTCAATGACGCCACTCAATTCGTATCCTGGCGTAAATGGATATGGCGGACGGGGTTGATACAACCCCAATCGCATCAACGTATCAGCGAAATTAATCCCTGCAAAATGAACTTTGATCAACACCTCATTCGATGCTGGTTTTGGTTTGTCCATTTCCTGAATTGCCAAAACACTTGGAGAACCTGCTTTAGTGATTACCACTTGATAGGGCATGAACAAGGGCATGGGTTTTCACCATCAATACTTGCCTATCATAAACCGCTAAATCTATTTCCAAAAATAAAATGCAAAAAAGACAATGCATGAAATATTTACAATGAAAGAATGTTGCAAGATTAATTAGCAAAACAATCTGAATCGTTTTCATGCGAAAGGGTGTGATTTTTCTTGTCACTGCTCTTTTTTTGCAATCCCTCGCGCCTGTTTATGCTTCAGAAGGGAGGAGCGTCACTTTTTCGCTAGAGATTAAAAAATTTGAATGGTATTCTCATGAGAAAATCCCGGTTGTTCTTGATATGAGCGGCTTACAAAGCGGGGTCACCATGTATGCTAATTGGACGCTGGTTGATGAAAATGAAACACATGTCTCCACACATTCTTTCGGATTTGAGACTGCTTCTTCACAACAAGAAGTCACACTGTATCTAGAAAAAATATACACGGGAAGTCAATTTTACAAGGTCTTGATTGAACTTCATGACTCACAAGGAAATGATCATGGGAGTGGAGAAATTTCGTTTACTATTTTCAAGAATACCATACAACAATCTGTTTCAAATCTACTTGTTTTCGGAGACTCGCTTAGTGATATTGGGAATGCAAAAGCGTCGATATTAAACGTCCCTGACGTTCCTCCTTATTGGGAAAACAGATTTTCAAATGGTGAAGTATGGATTGACCATCTGTCCCAATCACTTGGGATCACAACAACACATGGTTCAGGCAGCGCAGCTGGTGATAATCGCGCCTTTGGTGGATCGCAAACTGGCCAAGGTTTTGCCTACCTCGTTTTACCAAATACAGGAACACAAATCAGTAATTATCTGGGTAATGTTCAATCCTCTATTCAAAATGATGAACTGGTTACGTTATGGGCTGGAGGAAATGACTTCCTTTACGGGACCGCACAACCAGATACTATTGCTGCCAATATGGATTCTCATATCAGGCAGTTAGCTCAGGCAGGAGCAAAGGAAATCATCTTGCCGAATTTANCTCCACTAGAAAAAACGCCTGAAGGACTAAGTAAATCTGAGAACCAACAAACTTCTCTTCGAGATGGCGTGATTTCATATAATTCTAAATTACTTAATTTAGCAAATAANCTTCAANCAGAATTGAGNATCGACATACACTACATNGATGCTTGGTCTGTCTTCAATCAGGTCCTTGAACATAAAGCGGCATTGGGCTTTTCGAATATTGATCAGGCTGCATGCTCTGATCCTGCTGGNATTATTGTGTCACTTTTCTTGCCAATCTGCGATAGTTCCTCCGACTTGGTAACCAATCCTGAAGAATACCTCTTTTTTGATAAAGTACATCCTACTGAGAAGATGCATCGATTCATTGGCAAATACGTCATTGAGCAAATAGGAGAAGCTGATACTGATGGAGATAATGTTGTTGATTCAATAGACAAATGTGAATGGACAAGTTTGGATGAATCTGTTGATGAAGAAGGCTGTAGTTGGTCTCAAAAAGATGATGACAATGATGGTGTTTCAAATGGAGAAGATATTTGCCCTGATACAACAAATCTTGTTGATGTGAATCAAGANGGGTGTTCTCCAGAACAAAGAGATTCAGATGGCGACGGATGGAATGATGCANTAGACCCCTGTCCANATAGTACGTCCCCGTTTGATTATGATGAAGATGGGTGTGATGATGATGAAGATGAGGATGATGATAATGATACGATTCTTGATGATGATGATAGTTGCCAATATGGCATGATTGGCCTTCATTCACATGATTTAGATGCCGATGGGTGTCATGACCTTGAAGATCATGATACCGATGGAGATTATGTAAATGATGAAGAGGATGCTTTTCCCTACAATGCCTCAGAATGGAAGGATACTGATGGAGATGGCGTTGGGGATAATACGGATTTGTGTCCACAACAATTTGGCAATGACACAACCGCAGGACCTGGCTGTCCAGACCAAGATGGTGATGGCNTCGATGATACAAATGATGCATTTGTGAATGATTCGAGTGAATGGCAAGATTCCGATCTCGATGGTTTTGGGGACAATCAAGATGCATGTCCAAACACATACGGAAGTTCTGAATGGCCAAAAGGATGTGTTGACGGTGACAATGATGGATGGGGTGATGATGTCGACCGATTTCCAGATGATTCAAACGAATGGTTAGATAGTGATAATGACACATTCGGGGATAACCAAGATGCATTCATTCACAACCCTCTCGAATGGCTAGATAGCGATAATGACTCATTTGGNGATAACGAAGATGCATTTCCTTACAATTCCGATGAATGGAATGATTCTGATTCAGATGGAATTGGAGATAATCAGGATGACTTTCCTTATGACGCATCAAAATGGCAAGAAGGTGGCGAAGTCGCTGACTCTCAAAACGGGACTCTGCAATCCTCTTTTTTGAATCAAAACCAAAATGCATCCAATAACATTCTCTATGGTTTACTGATTTCGATGTTATTATTTCTGGCGCTGTTATTTCTTTCAATCAGGTTACCTCAATCTCAACAATCACATTCCTCATTGACTTCAAATCAAGAAGTTTCACAATCATTACCCGATTCTGATGAGGAAAGAGAAACTGCATTTGAAACTGAAACCATATACTAAATTTCATCACCATCAAGACCTGTAAGATGGATTTATCATGATGCTACAATAAACCTAACATGATGCTTTCTTTGGCCAAGTCATGTGGCTGACATATCTCATATCGGCCATTCTCATTTATGTGGTCGTGATTACATGGCTTTCAAAAAAATATCCTGAAACTCATTTCAAGTGGGAAGAGATGAATCTCGATGAGGTTTCATTCCCCTCTTCATTCAAGTGGGGGGTCGCTACGGCTGCTCACCAAATTGAAGGAGGGAATCAAAATAATTGGACTGNGTTTGAACAAAAGAGGGNCTTAGAAGCAAGTGGTAGTGCTTGTGATCATTGGAATCTCTGGAAAAAAGACTTTGATTTGCTTGAAGAACTTGGCGTTACAACTTATCGGTTTTCTATNGAATGGAGTAGAATNCAGCCACAAGAGGATGCTTTTGATGCAAATGCACTCAGCGTATACAGCGAAATGATTGATGATTTGTTGACNCGAAACATTGAGCCGATGGTTACTTTACATCATTTTTCCCATCCCATTTGGTTTGAAAAATTAGGCGGATTTGCCAATAAAGACAATTTGAGATATTGGGAGTCATATTGTCAGCATGTCATTGAATGTCTTGGCGATAGAGTGAACGAATGGTGTACGATTAACGAACCTGAGGTATTTTCAATTATGGGATATCACATGAAGTTATTTCCACCAGGTATTCGTTCAATTCCACGTACTATTCGTGTGATGAAAAATATGATTTTAGCACACGGTATTGCCTATGCCCTCATCAAATCACATCATCCAGAAACAAAAGTTGGTTTGGCAAAAAATGTCACACTCTTCGACCCAATCCGTAGGTGGAATCTCATTGACTGGGTAACGGCACGAGTACTCGATTATATCTGGAATAATGCGATCATCTCTGGACTAAAAGGAAAGCGTATGTTTGGCTTTCATGTTCTTACAAAAAGAAAAAATCTTGATTTCATTGGTCTCAACTACTACACGCACGTTTTGACAAGCCCATTCTTGCCTCAAACCACTGAAATTCAATTTCCAAAACGAGAACATGAAATCATGACCGAATTTGGTTACCCAATGTATGCAGAGGGAATGATTCGCTCTATCCAAAAATTGACGAAACTCAATGTCCCGATATGTATCACTGAAAATGGGGTTGCTGACCGNGAAGACAAACTAAGGACCGAACACCTCAAGCGCCATTTGAAAATGATNTCAGAAATGATTGAGCAGGGTCATGATATCCAGGGATACTATCATTGGTCATTGATGGATAATTTTGAATGGGCGGAAGGATATAGCATGTGTTTTGGCCTATATGATGTCAATTTTGAAACTCAAGAAAGAACATTGCGAGAGAGTGGGAAACAATATCAAGATATCATCAGATCATCTATCAAGAAATAATCTCTGCTGATAGCTTGAAAAACCATTCACAATTTCTGAGCGCGGAGAGAGAGATTCGAACTCCCGAGGCTTACACCACCGGCTTTCAAGGCCGGCGCAATACCAGACTATGCGATCTCCGCTTGGATTGGCGCTGAACACTTCCTTTCAAGATATTTCGCATCGATTTCTCAAGCAAAGCATTCTCAAACCCAATGCCCTTTGGGTGGTACATGGGGAGACGCCAGGGACCGGTGATTTCGCTGGCAATTTTCACCATAATGCTCAGTGGTTGCCTAGCAGCACCCGTTGCATCATGGGGAGATGATAGTGGTGAAATTTCAACCTCAAGAATTGGTGATGAAGTAACTATTTCAGCTGATATGAACCAATATCCTGGCGACTATGGACCTTTTTCTCTCATTGGATGCGGAAATTTAGATGGAGACGGAAACGCAGACAAAAACATACCAGCGGCCAAAGAATTGGTATTTTCAGGTTACATGGCCAATTCAATTCTCTATGAGACGCATAGCGACGATCTCAAAGATGGNCGCGATTTAGGTACTGTAGCAGCCGTGATCATNGANTCGATGAGCATGCAAGCGGCTGATGAAGTTGTTGAAGGAACCGGGCCAAAGGTCTTTGTCAAAGATTGGATATCGCCTACTTACCCAACGACAGCATCTGGTGCAGGGCTAGACCCTGTAAAGAAAGAGGGTGCGAAATTCCTCAGTTTGGCCCTCATTCCCGCATCAGAGAACATTATTGATGGCATCCATGCGCTTGAAACCTGGCACCAAGCCATTGAAGTTCACGGATACATCATGGTAGACAATAGGACTTCATTAACAGGTATCGAAAAATCCAGTGGCTCTTGTTCCATCAATATTGATGAAAACGCAAATGCTCATGTCTTTGTCACTGAAATAAGGCTAGCCTCAGGTGTTGTTAGTGAAGATGGGGAAGACAAAGATGAGTGGGCCATGGGAGATGTTGATTACCTCGGAAGATGGGGTTTCATTGCCTTCTTCCTCCTCTTTGGAGTAGGAGGTGCTTTTGGTGCCTTTATTCTTTCAAACATGCTGCTCATGCGTCAAGCAAAAAATACTGCAAAGACGCTTATGGGTGAAGAAGGTTACAAGAAAGCTGAGAAGATGAGAAAAGATCTTCGAAAATCCAAGAAAAACAAGTTTGATGATGGCGCTTTACAAAGGGCTCCACCGAAAAAGGAACCAAAGAAACCCCCTAAAGAAGAAAAGAAGCCTGAACCGGAATCTAAGTTAGCAGGATTCAGTCTTGATAATATTCTCTCAAAGGGTTCTTCGATGGATTCTACAAATTCAATCAGTGGAGGAGGAGGCGTAACTGTTACTGCAGAAGCAGTGAATATGGTCAATCAAAACGAACAGATGAGTCAAAGCGCTGGTGGTAATGTAAGCGGCGGATTTGGTGGTGGCGGCGTCAGTGGCGGCGGTGTCAGTGGCGGCGGCGTTTCAGGAGGATTTGCCGGAGGCTCTCAAAGCGGTGGTGGAGATTCGCACTTTTCTTCAAACTCTATGAATGCACCAATTAGCTCCATGAATACACCAATTGAAAGACCTGACAAACCGATGAAAAAGAGAAGAGCCACCAAAAAACAAAGTGCATCTTCACAGCAATCATCTACTCAACAATCATCCTCATCGAGTGCACCTGGTCCAAAACGCAAAGGTGGGCCACCACCAGCAAAACAACAACGACCGTCCGTAAGTGAAAGCGACTTTGATGATTTTTCAGACCTTTAGTCCCAAGGTACGGATTGAGCCCCTCTCACGAGAATCTGTTTTGTTTTCCATTCCAATACCGCAGGGGCCATGATACAAGGCTCTCCATCAGCTTGCACCCAAGTTGGCACACCAATTGGCTCATCCACAGGCTTTCCATCGTCGTTCACCGGCCTGATTTGGATTTTATTGACAGTTTTCGAATAAATACCCCACTTACCGATGTGTTTTCCTTTCTTTACAGGACCCATCAATTTGAGCATTTGCAACCTCGATAGTTTTGGAGCAATGATGACTGTCCCATTCTCATCCGAAGGGTTGACTCCCGGACTCACTTTATATCCGCCACCAAATGTTTCGCCAGTGGTTGCTGCGAGCATGGTGAGATTGCATTGAAATGCTTCTTCATCATCAAACTTCAGCTCTAGCATTCTACGAGGCCATAAAGGAATCGTCGTAACGCCAAGATAGGTGTATTTTGATTGGCCTTTGATCCATTTTGCCCGCTTTAATTTAGCACGACTAATGGCACTTGTAATCCCTGCGTCTGATTCTAAAAATACCCAACGTACGACCCTTTTTTCATCTTCTGAAGGTCCATCCCATTGGTTTGAACTTGGAGAAGGGTAACCTGTCGTTGCCTCTGCAGGATAACCCTCCAAACGCCAAGCAGCACACCATCGGTCCTTCCCATCACGAAGAATTTGAACGGCTGATTCTAGATCATTCCTTGGTATACCATGAGTAATTGCGTAATCATTTCCTGAACCAAATGGTATGATCCCCATTGGAATTTCGCTTCCTCTCAATGCGCTTGCAACTTCATGTGAGGTGCCATCACCTCCGACTGCAACAATCAACTCCTTTACGCCTTGTTGGCGCAAATCCCATGCTATTTGTGCACCATGCCCCACACGCTCAGTCATATGAGGGTGTACAGAAAATCCAGCAGTAACGAGAAGCTCTTGTATTTCTGGCCACTTCTTCCCACAACGGTAATCGCGGCTGGCTGGATTGATGATACAGTGAATCTCGGCCATGACACCCGATGGGTTTGATACCAAGAATTCATCCCTTCCAAAGCCCTCTTCAAAGACCAGCCTCTGGAAGGTCCGTGGCCTGGAGTGAAGATGACCAGCAATTCATGCGCCGTGCCATAGAAGTCGCAGAAAAAGGAAGAGGGAGAGTATCTCCAAATCCGCTTGTTGGATGTGTTCTTGTAAAAGAGGGCAAAGAAATTGCACAAGGTTGGCACGACCACTTAGGAGGATTACACGCGGAGCAAATGGCCATCCACGATGCTGAAGCAAAAGGCATGTCAGTAAATGGGGCCACAGCCTATGTCACACTTGAGCCTTGTAATCACTTTGGAAGAACCCCNCCTTGTACTGAGAGTCTTCTGTGGGCGGGAATTTCAAAAGTCATTATCGCTCATGAAGATCCAAATCCAAATGTAAGGGGAGAAGGTGCACAAGTTTTGAAAAATGCTGGAATCGANGTTGAATTTGGATTGCTTAAACAAGAAGCGAAAAAACAGATGCGAGAATTCTTGCACTGGTGTACTACCAGGCGGCCTTTTGTCACGGTAAAGGTGGCCACTGACGCTCATGGAAGTGTCGATGATTTGNATGGAGATAGTAAACGATTCACATCCCAGGCATGCTTNGAAAAAGTGCATACCTTNCGNCAAGGTTGTGATGCCATTCTGGTCGGTGTAAACACGGTCATTCGTGATGACCCAAGGCTTACCGTTCGTGGAAAAGGAGATGTTAAACAGCCATTACGTGTAGTGATTGATCCCAATCAACGTATGCCAAAGGATGCAAAAATGCTTAGTGAAATAGGAGAAACCAAAGTTCTTCAAGATGATTTTTATGGATTAAATCGGATGCTAGAATGGTTGGGTGACCAAGAAATACAGAGAGTTCTCGTAGAAGGTGGACCAGAAACTATTCGCAGGTTCATGGATGAAGATTTGGTTGATGAAATTTTNATNATTTCTACAAAACAAACCCATACCAAGCCAGTTCCACTTAATATCGATTGCTCAAAAATGGTTNCTCAACCTAATCTGCNATGGGGTAATGAGACCGTATTGCACTGGCTAAAGCATCCATGAAAATAGAAAAGCGGGCAATGCAGGATTCGAACCCACGTCCCCGGCTCCGAAGGCCGGAAGGATATCCAGACTACCCCAATTGCCCAATAATTATGCGAACCATCCCCCCTTTTGAAGACCGCGCTCGACTTGGCTTCACCGAAGGCGATGAATTCTCCGTGTTTTAGCCATGATTGTAGCCTCTGCTGCAGAGATACCATCATGCCGATTACCAATGCGGAAGCAAAAAAATTGCAACGCCAGACCGGTCTTCATCTTGATGCGTTTTCATATGTTGACGAAGAAGGAATTCGAAGGTTACTCAACAATAGCGATACAAAAGCCTGCGTATTCTTGGCAGTGAATGAGTATGCAGATAATGGGTTAGGCGTCTGTAAAGTGTATGAATCACGGCCTCAGGGATGTCGATTATTTCCTATCGTGCTCAATGAACAAGATGTCGCCATTCTTGACGAATTGTGTCCTCATCGAACTGAATTCCCGGCGCCCCAAGAGGAAGATGGCGTTACACTATTGCTTCTTGAGGAGAAATTGAAGACCAGATGAGTAGGCGTTTAAGCGAGCGGTGTACTGGAATTTCGAATGTTTCAATGATTTCCCATCCTGTTTTTTGCAGAAATGTGGATACATGCGTGATTTCTGAATCGATATTCACTTCATTGCGAAGTGGAAGAATAAGCGCTAAACCAGTATTTGATTGAGAAAAATGGTATAATCTCTCTAAAATTTTCAACAAAAGATCATCCTTTGAAGATGGTTGAGAATTTCTCCCATAAGGAGGATCAAGAGCAATGCCTGCGATATTCTCTGGATACTGGTATGAA
>PABV01000046.1 GCA_002699425.1 Methanobacteriota archaeon | reverse complement strand
AAAATTGGTTGCTAAATCTAAAATTCCGGCATATGAGTTTGAGAAAGAAGACATTACAAAAATCATTTTGCATGAAATCCAATATGGTATTGTTGGCGAAAGCAGTTTTGAGTTACACATTTATTTACATGATTTCCATGCATTAACATTGTATGGATTCAATGAAGATGATTCAAAAGATATTTTGAATAAATTGTTGTCAGTTTATGATATTGAATTAGAATTTTCATACGACGCATATTCTAGCTCAGGCGGAGATGGCGGTAGCGGCGGAGGAGGCGGTTGAGATGACTGAACAAATTAATCTTGAAGAATTGGTACAAGAGATTGAACAAGGAAATTCGGATTTTGTATTAACTCGTCAAGAAACAGTAATTACTCCCAAAGAGAAAAAAATAGGTTTAGCGATTCACATCGCATTAATTCCTGTCTTTGGAATAGGGCTGATCTTACTTTTTTTAAGCTTAGTTTCCCCGGACGGATTCAGAACTATCAATGAAAACACAACGCATATTCATTCAAGGGCATATGTCAAGAAGCATAATCTAATTGTAGATTATAAAATGAAAAATGGAATTGTGCAGAAATCAAAATCAGCTATAATCGAAAGCCACTCATATATCAGTAGAACTCACAATAAAACTGATAACGGAGGATTTCTCGTTTATCATCTCATAACTCCAAATCAGCGTTCTTTCAAATTGATAAATGATGATTGGGATGACTTTCAAAGTGTTGAAAAAACAATGCGTGAATTTGTAAAAATCACGAAATTAGAAATAAAATAAGTCATACTTACAACAAATCGATTCGGATAAGTTAGAAGGGTCTATCCGAAACCCCTTAGTATTCTCAGAACATTGCTAAGGGTAATCAAATAAAATCCCAGCATCTATAAGTCCAGAATGGTTAGGCTGTTCGTGAATTGGAAAAGCATCATCATTTCCGGTACGGCCACTGGTGCAATACTCGCAATACTGATTCTTATTGTGTTCATTCTTCCTGGACTTGATCCCGGATCTTTTGTAGTATTATGTGGTGGTTGGTTTTCATTAGCACTGCTTTCAGCAGTCATAGTCAATCAAATATCGAAACGCGCCAAGTGGCCCGAAGTGAACTTCAAAATCCTTATTTCTGTAGGATGCATTACATCGATAATTCCCTTATTTGGACCTCTCTTTGGAATGCCAAACACTGAACCAATTACCTTAGCTACAGTGGTTGCTATTGGGGCAATTGGGGGATTCTTTTGGTCGATTCCTTTCGCCATGTGGTCCTTTTTTAGCAGTAGAAAAACAACTGAAGAAGAATAATCGCTTGGGTAGCGTCTGTATCGACCCACTTAATTCTCTTTGTATCGGAAAATAAAATGCAGAGGAGACCTCTTATCTATCTCATTCAAGAACTCAAGTTGTTGTTTAAAAATGATTAAAGCCAGTAAGCCTCTATTTGAATCATGGGAGATGAATCAACTTCGCCCCCCAAAGCCCGCCCCTTTCGTAATTTCCTAAAACTCGTGCCAGTGTTGGAATGGTTCTACCCCATTGATCACCGGAGACTCTGGAAAGATGCCTATAACGAAGCATATCCAAGTGGTAAAACGCTCAAAGAGAGTTACAAAGATGTTTGGGAAATGAACACCCTGGCCGCCGTATTGGTGTTGGCGATGAATGCCTCACTTTTTTTCAGTTTACTCACTGGTGAATCAAAAGACTTCTACTGGGAAGCAGAGTCTTACACGAGTTTAGCATGGTGGACGATGGTGATGGGAGGCGTTATTGTCGTCATCAATTTTTGTCATCTCAACTGTCTTCTCGTCGTCCATGGCATTTATTCGGCCGTGGATGATGATAATTTCCGTACGATTGTTAGTGCACGTGGTCCTACGGGGAAACTTGCAATGATCCCCGATTATCTCGTTGTTTGTTCGATGTACGGAATGGCGACTTGGTGGAGCATGCTTCTTATTGTTCACATAAGAGATCTTGTCGGAACTCTTGTGATTGTGGGAGCACTTCTCTTAATAGTGACATTCTTGGTTAGCTATTCCAGTTATGCTGCAAGAATAATCTATCACAGTGGGGCTCACAAGCCTGAGAGTATTTTCAGCGAAATGGCTTCTGAGGATTTGCCCCGTAGTCATGAAGAACTTGGGCAAATGTTGATGGAACGTGCATTGAATGATGCTCAAAAAACAATGGAACCTCTCAATATTGGTTCTCAAATCGAAAAAGACCTTGAAAATACAGAAGGATGGTCTTCTTCTCCAAAGTGACTATCCCGAATAACAGTAGGTCAAAATCGNCTACATGATGATGAGTGGTAATAGTTTTGAAATCTCGAAATTTGATTCAAATCTAAAATTATGCTAAATTATACTTCAATGACAAATATTTCACGTGATTATCTAAATCCTGAGCCAAGGATTTCCACAACTTTGACGCATCAGTATGCGTATCTTTCTACTTGCTAATCTGGTCAGAGGAAACATATTACCTACCACTAGGGTGATTAGGTTTAGAACGGGGGTTCATATACTCGGATGAGAAAAATAGTGTATGGTCAGCACGGATTTGGGTGTTGCGGCGGCAGTAGTAGCCGACCACAAATTGCTCATCGTGCAAGAAAAAAACGGCATGCATGCTGGAAAGTGGGGCCTTCCCAAAGGGTATGTCGATGAGGCAGAATTACCAGAACACGCAGCCATCAGAGAACTCAAAGAAGAAACCGGATTAAGCGGAGAGATTCTGAGAATCCTAGGCATCCGCACGAGGGTTAAAGGAGAAAAAACAGCCGTNTTCATNTGTTACCTTGTCGAGGCAATAGATCACAAATTAGCGAGATGCGAGAAAGAAATTTCTGACATAAAGTGGGTTNNAAANACGGANGTTGAGGGAGTAAATTGGCTATCAACCACCATGAAATCTCTTGCTCAAACTGCGTTGCAAACTCCCAAACAAAAAAATACATTTGACTTAACTGCAACTGAAGGTCATCCATACATGTTGACCATATTNGACACACCGATAGGGGGAATTNGTTCATGACAATAAACCAAAGAATAACCCTCTATCATGAAGAATCCAANCATGAGGGNGAATTCATTCTGTATTGGATGACTTCTGCCAGACGTTCAAAAAGAAACTTTGCTCTACAAGAAGCCATTCGAGANGGTAACGAATCTCAAAAGCCAGTGGTTGTAGTAGAAGCACTTTCGCTTGAACACAGATGGGCCAATGACAGATCACATACATTTGTCCTCCAAGGCATGTTAGACAATCGAGAGGCATTTCAATCATCGAATGTGACCTACATTCCATATGTAGAAACCCAAAGAGGAGAGGGNAAGGGATTACTTTCGTCTTTTNTAAAAAGAGCACACCTTCTCTTCATAGATGACTTTCCCACATACCTTCCAAAAATTATCACTCAAAAAAGTATAGAATTAGCAACATGTCAAGTTCGTGTCGTTGACTCAAACGGCATCATTCCGATGCGATTATCCGAACGTCCATTCAAAACCGCTTACGCGTTTCGACGATATATGCAAAAAGAAATCGTTGAGCAATTATTGAACCCACCCGCGGAATACCCCCTTCACGAGGCTGCAAAACTCCCAATTCTANGCTCTGAAGTCATNAATGAAATATTCAATTCGTCAAACACCCCTCAGACACCTTTTGAATTCATTTGGCGAGTTGCAGAATCTGGTCCTGTGGGAAGAGATGCTCTCAAAGTTCTCGCCATTGACCATTCTGTTGAACCTATTTTATCGAAACGTGGAGGAAGTCGCACTGCCGNAAAAATTCTGCATGAATTCATACAACTTCTGTTGCCAAGTTATTTTGAGGACCGAAACAAACCGAACATGCATGGTACCAGTGGATTATCTCCTTGGCTTCATTTTGGTCATGTCTCCTCCTTTGAAGCGGTATTGCAGGTTCTCGATAAAGAAAATTGGGACCCATCTATGATTCAGTTACCACATAATGGAAGAAGAGAAGGTTGGTGGAATCTAAGCAAATCTGCTGAAGGATTTCTCGACCAAATCATAACTTGGAGAGAATTAGGTTTCATCTTCGCACACAATGTTCCAGAACACGATCAATGGGAATCCATTCCAGAATGGGCGCAGAACTCCCTCATGTCGCATNTTGATGACCCAAGAGTTCCCGGTTACACATTTGCAGANATTGAGCAAGCAAAAACAGATGATGAATTGTGGAATGCTGCACAAAACCAACTACTTCGAGAAGGAATTATTCAAAATTACATGAGGATGCTTTGGGGAAAGAAAATATTGCAATGGGCCCCAGACCCACAAACAGCAGCGNGATGGATGATTCACCTCAACGATAAATGGGCTCTCGATGGAAGGGACCCCAACTCATACACTGGTGTGTTTTGGGTTTTGGGCCGTCATGACCGAGCCTGGGGTCCGGAGAGAGAGATTTTTGGGAAGGTACGATACATGACAAGTGATTCCACAAAACGAAAATATCGAACTCAACCTTATATCGAAAAATATTCATGAGGGATTTTATTGCCGATTTACGCACACGATGCAGATTATAGCCACTCAAGAGAAGTTGTTTGGAATTGGTACGATAGCGATGGAGCATTTAGACGTATCATGCCTGAGTGGGAAGAACTGAAACCACAAAATCGAATCGANGGCATAAAAAACGGNGATGTCAATACTTTCAAGATGAAAATCGGTATTGTGCCACAAACCTGGAAAGCGGAACATTTNGACGTAGTGCCTGGAGAAAGATTCCAAGATAAAATGACAAAAGGACCGTTCAAAAAATGGGTCCACAAACATGAGTTCATTGAGGATGGAGAAAATAATTCAAAATTACAAGATCGTGTCGACTGGAAACTGCCCTTCCATTTTTTCACAAANTTATTCTCAGGTATACTCGTCACCCCTCGAATGAAACAAATGTTTAGGCACCGAACAAGACGNGTAAAGGCTGACTTAAACAGGCATCAAACCTATGCNAACTCTCCACAACAACGAATCCTAGTAAGTGGTTCAACCGGTCTTATCGGTGAGCAATTGGTTGCTTTTCTCCTCACAGGTGGACATGANGTTCATCGACTAATTCGTACCTCAACAAAACTACCCCNTGATGCAAACAAGAAAAATGTGGTTCTCTGGGATGACATTGAAGGAAAAGTGATTGAGGGNAGTTTGGAAAATTTCGATGCCATCATCCACCTTGCTGGAGCGGGNATCGGGGACAAGCGTTGGAATAAAAAGAGGAAAAAACTCATACGAGATTCCAGAGTTATTCCAACTAGAAATCTTGTTAAGTTAGCAACTTCGCTTACAAATCCTCCTTCTGTTTTTATCAGCGGTTCCGCTATTGGATTCTATGGAAATCGGGGAGATGAATCATTAGATGAAAACAGNGAATCTGGTAACGGCTATCTTTCGGAGACATGCAAAGCATGGGAGCAAGCAACTGATGCCCTCGACAAAACCAATATCCGAAAAATCATCATTAGGACTGGCATCGTGACTACTCCAAAAGGAGGAGCGTTGGAAAAACTGCTTTTCCCTGCAAAAATGGGAGCCATGGGTCCTGTAGGAGGAGGTAAACAAATGCAATCTTGGATTTCACTCGACGATCAGATTTTTGCAATTCATCATTTGTTGATGAATGAANAACTGAGCGGTGTTTTTAACATAGTTGCACCAAACCCAATTAATCAGAAAACCTTCGCTAAAGCCCTAGGAAAAACGCTTAGAAGGCCCGCATTTGCACCTTTACCAGGATTCGTAATCAAAATTTTGTTTGGAGAAATGGGTAAAAACCTTGTCCTCGACGGCCAAGGTGTAAGGCCAAAGCGCTTGCTTGAATCAGGCTACAAGTTTGAACATGAAAATATCGAACACTGCCTTCAAGATGCTTTGGGCAAATGGAGATGAAAAGGTGCAAAACCCCTTCAATGTTTTGACAGATTACAGCGTAAAAAAACCTAAAACTGCTTTAATCATTAGCGTACTTCTGGTATTTTTGTTGATGCCAAATGCGATGTTTATCAATTTTGATAACTCCGAAGATGCTTTTTTCCCAGATAATGAAACGGTAAGGCTTCTCAATGAAGTAGAGGATGAATACCAAGCAGAGGTAGACTTTATCAGAATCATAGACCGAATTCAGGAAGGTGACCTAAAAAACTCAGATACTTGGGAGAAATTAGCAACCATTGAAGCCACACTCGTCGATGATGAAAATTTAAAACANTATCAATATCCTCTTTTTGGNGTTCAATCCCATAACGGTTTGGCTAGTNCTGCTATGCAGTGGTCCATGTATCAAGATCCGGTTAATGCTGAAAAGTGGATGGCTAACCTTTCCCAAGCAATAGCCGAAACAAATACTGCAGATAACGAATCCATCAATGCTTCATTAGACAATTTTAGCCATGCNATCAACGACATCCCCTCCTTAATCACCATCAACGGTAGTACACTCCAGAATTGGGATGTTGGCAACCCAATTGAGTGGTTGCCTCGTTTAGACAGTGGCCTCAATATTTCCTCAAATATCACTCAATTTACGACTGATTTNACNCTGTTACTCCAAGGAATGAATGCAGGTTTTGTTGCTGCTCATGTGGACCAAGCCATGGGTAAAATGTGGATGCTACAGCAAATGCAGTCGACAAATTTTCGCTCATCGATGCTCAGCAATATACCGGCTGAAGACACAACTGATCCCTGGAACTCCGATGGCCCAATCCTTACAACAATTGTCATTGCTACCGATACATCATCACACAATTTATCCAGTACGGATGAGGTCCAAATNCGNGTATCAGAATGGTCAGATAGCCTTGGAAATGAAATTAGAAATNTAACTGCTGATACTGAAATTACCTCCTTTTCTTTTGCACAGCTTTNAACAGGACAAAATGCCAACNTAGGTAAGGAATTGGCGATATTAAATTCGTTATGTTTGCTGTTATTGGGGTTCATCCTTTGGACAAANTTTCGCAGTAAGCGCGATACTGGATTTGTCCTCATCCTCACCGTTTTTGCTATACTCGCAACCTATGGNGTTGCTGGTTTCCTCACACTNATCGGAGTCAATATGGTCTTCAATCCTGCGATGAATTCGATACCAATATTGCTCCTCGCAATCGGAGTGGATTACGGTTTACACGTTGTAGCGAGAATAAGAGAAGACATGCAAGAGCAAGAGAAAAAGCACCCACAACAACGATTAAATCTCCGTGATTTTTCCCAAGAAGCAAAAAGGGAAGCGATCAGAAAGGGTACAATATTAACCTCCGCAGCCCTCGGAATTGCGATTATTACCGACATTATTGGCTTTCTTTCCTTCCGGTTTTCGACTCAACAATTTTTAGTTTCCTTCGGTACTGTAATTGCAATAGGCCTGTTTTTCATATATTTACTCTCAGTAACTGCGCTACCTGCACTTATGATGGCATTTCCAATGAAAAAACTCCCACTTGGAAAATCTGGAACAATTCATGAGAGTCGATTCTCGAAATGGATTGGAGAATTAACCAATAAGCCAGTAAAGGTCATACTCGTGGCTTTTTTGCTTTCAGGACCAATGCTCATTGGATTTCAACAATTAGAGGTAGGGTTCGATACCAGAGATAATTTTGATGAAAGCGTTCCTGTGGTCTCCGATTTTTTGCTCATTTCAGATACGTTTCAGAGCAGCCCATCACCTCTGTATGTTGTCATTGATGGCGAGATTATTTCTCAAGAAGGACGGGATATATATGATGAAGTCATTGGACAGCTCACTCAAACCGAAGGCGTAAGCGGTCTGCCATCTGGCATATGGGATACATTAGAAAATTCACGTACTAGAAATTCAGCACTCAATATTTCAATGCAAACATTGGAGAATGAGACACATTGGGAGAACTTGAGGTTATACCTATTGTCTGATGACGGTAGGAATATATCATCAGGAACACTCAATGGTCAAGCATCCCAAACAGTGATTTCTTTTCAAGCGAGCACGCTTGACTGGCAAGAAACAGCTGATTTTGAAGCGGCGCTCAGCGCAGAACTCAGCAAGATATCTACAGCCCATGAAGGTGATTTTGAGGTGAAACTCTCAGGACGTTCCCTTATTCTTGCACAGGTCACGTCAGACGTTGCGGAATCAGCTATTCTTTCTACTGCTACTGTTGCTGGTGTAATTCTCATCATGCTAATTGGCATCAACACTGTGAGACAAAAAGACATCAAACAAGGCGTCTTGAGAGGTATCGTTACTTGGATTCCACTCATGGTAGTCGTAGTCTGGGTATATGGAATCATGGGCTTAACAGGGTACCAACTCAATTCCCAGACAGTTACAATCGGGGCTCTAACTTTGGGATTAGGTGTAGATTATGCCGTCCATATTACCACGAGAATGGAAGAAGAAGCCATGCATTTCCCCCATGAAAGTAGAGAAAAATGGGTTTCAAAATCTGTAGCCACAACTGGTAGAGCAATGATTGGCGCAGCTTTAACCACTGCAGGCGGATTTGCAGTACTTAATTTCTCAGCGTTAGTGCCATTACGGTTATTTGGGCAAGTTTTTGTCGTTGCCATTGCGTTAGCTCTTGTTTCAAGTCTAATGCTTTTACCTGCTCTTTATGCGACTTTCCTTGAAAGAGATGCACAAAAATCAAGAATACATATCGTTGAAAATGAATAATCAAGACATCGCGTCTTTGTAAATTAATTCAAATTCAGCCGCATTGTGATCATACGTGAATCGATCGAGCACACGTTCTCTTCCATTTTCTGCCATTGTCTCCATCGTCTTTGGATTATTCACAAGTCGAACAACCTCATCTGCTAAGTGTTGACTATTTCCTAATTCAAAGAGCGAACCAACATCGTCATCTACCATTTCAGGAAGTGGCCCATGGTCAACAGTTACCACTGGAGTCCCACTACTCATGGCCTCGAGTGGAATCAACCCCTGACCTTCATAATATGAAGGGTATACAACCAGGTCAGCGGACCGAAATAATTGTGCGAGTGCATTGAAATCAAGACTTGATTCAATACTGACTGAAGAGGAAACACCGAGTCTATTTGCTTGAGACAATAATTTCTTTTTCATGTGCCCTCTTCCAACCATAACCAGCTTTGCATTGGGAATCTTTTCAACGATCATAGGCATTGCTTTCAAAAGTGTGAGGTATCCCTTTCGCGCTACAAGACGTCCAACTGCTAAGATGAGTGGTTTATTTTGACTTGGTTTTCCATGTAAGGCATCCTCATCATCACATTGGTATTGCTCTCGAACCGATTCATGGGCTAATTGAGAGTCTTCATCGTCACCGTTGTGAGGATAGAACATCAAGTGATCTACACCCCAATGCACGACCCGACAATCCCACTCACTTTCAGGTCTATATCGTTCGATAAAATCCTGATATGTTGCCTGCGAATTTGCCACACAGATGTTTGAGGATAAAACACCAGCCCTTTCATATCTGGCATACCAAGAACCGGTAAGTAAAATTGCTAAATCATTCGGATTTCGCCAAGTTGCAGACTCTTTGTGATTTGCTGCTAATTTCATACCATCTCGTTCTCCCAACCACGAACCATGTAAACTGCTTACAACAGGGGCTATTGATTGACGAACTTTTTGAAATTGCTTTTTTGTCCATGAGATTAATGGTAAATGAACGTGGACCACATCGACGGGTTTTCTATTATGCAATTTTCTTAATGCTTTCAATGCCCTTCTCCCGTAGCTCCTCGTAAAAGCCATCGGTAAAGGAAGCCATGATACTTCGACCACGGTCACACCTTCTTGGGAAGGTGGTCTTGTAGAACCATTTCGAGTGATAATCGTGATTTCATGACCAAGTTTTGCAAGATGACCTGCAAGGTGAAAAACAACCGAACCCATGCCGCCCCAGCGAGGAGGATATTCTGCAGATAACATGGCTATGTGCATGGCAGACATGCCTCCGAGGAACTCTTGATTGATAGAGCCGATGGATGATAGATTGAAGAGAGAAGTGCCTGTGGGAGGGTTATGGCTGATGTGCTTCCTGTAAGCGTGACCGTCATCCTGCCCACAAGGAATGAAGAAGAGGCTCTTGGCCCGACGATTGATGCAATACCAAGAGATTGGTGTGAGTCGTTAGAAATTATGATTGTCGATGGAAATAGTAGCGACCGGACAAGAGAAATCGCTCTCGAAAAAGGAATTCGAGTACACCTTGAACCCAGAAAAGGATATGGGCGTGCATATCGAACAGGATTTGATGTGGCCAAAGGCGACATCATCGTTACAATGGATGCTGATTGTACATATCCTGCAGAAGAAATTCCAGATCTCGTTAGAAAACTCGTTGATGAGGACTTACAATTTATCACATGCGACCGGCTTAAATTAGCTGAAGAAGGTTCAATGTCTGGTTTGCACAACTTCGGAAATTGGATGTTATCTTTCACCGCAAGAATGCTATTTTTCTATGGAGTAAAAGATTCACAATCAGGAATGTGGGTTTTCAAGAAATCTATTTTTGACAATAAAAAAATGAGGCCTACCAATGACGGTATGCCCCTCTCTGAAGAAATTAAAATCCTTGCCAGAAAGCATCTTGGCAAGAAAAAAGCCATAGAAGTTTCTGTTCCATATAGGCCAAGGGTTGGAGATGCTGAAATCCACACATGGGGGGATGGGTGGAAAAATCTAAGATTCCTCTTTTTCAAAAGAGTTGGGCTCCATAGAACCAGGACAACATGGGGCGCATTAGAATCAAACCCAGACTCGATGAATGGAAACCTCCCCGAACAAGGGAAATAATAAATTCAATTTTCAAATATAGCGTCTGATTCATCATTTGCAAAGACGCCCCAATCATCAATAACTTCCATTTCAGCCAATATCCTTCTTTTTCGCAAGATTACGGCAAATACCAGGAAAATAATTGCCAACAATCCCATAAACCCTACTCCAACATATACAACAGAATATGATACTTCATCCGAAATTGGCATTACAAACTCGTATGTTTTCACCGCTTCAACATTCCCGTCAGCTTCTAAGGCTTGTATCTTCAAAAAGGGAGATGACGACCCCTCCTGAATATAGACTAATTCACCTTTCCACAAGCCATATTCGTTTTCTTTTTCCAATTCGAATACTTTTTCTTTGCCATTTTGAGTCAAAATTACTGAGACGGTTTGTGCCGTACCGTCAGAATCTATGAGTACCACATTGACGAAAATGCTAATTTCCTCTCCAGGTAAGATTTCATCATGTATCACTGAAAGATTTGAAAAGGCTGCCTGAGAGGATCCTGTTGTAATATTGATGTGTTTTTGATCAAAACCTCCTTGCATGTCTTCAATGTAAAAAGAAAGATGAATGGTTTGTCCTGATGAAAGTTCCACCGATTCCGTATAAGCGCTTGTAAGTATATCATATCGGAATGGACTCTCCCAGACTCGCCATTCCCTTTTCCTGATATCCCCGTCAGCATCGAATGAAGAAGTTGCGTTAAGGAAAATTAACTCACCTGCTGGGAAATAATCACCATTTTGAGGACTATCTATCGAAACAACGGGATCACTTCTATCAACCTCAATGAAAACTCTCTCGACCCTTGATAATCCGGTCTCATCTGTTAAAACAAATTCTAATTCATTCATTCCTGCAGGGAGTTGAATATATTGTACCGTGCTAGGGTCAGCATCTTTGAATAATTTAACTCCAGTGTTTACATTTTCTAAACTAAAGGTAAACGTATCTCCATCGAAATCTTCACTCAATCGAGCATCAATAGGAATATTTTCTGCTGATGAGTAGGTTTTGCTTAAATCGGTGGTTAGGCCCAATACAGGCGCTGATGGGCCGACTTCGATTGTGCGTTCCAAAATTTGCGGGTCATTGATACCGTCACTTATAGTCATTGTAATTTCATGAATCCCTTGACTGAGACGATGATAAAACAGATATTGCTCTCCATCATCTGCCATCAAGCCTCCATCTATCTGGCTTTGCCAAGAAATAGAAAGCGATTCACTCTTTTCTAGCGAAAGGTCGGGATTACAAACCCAAGTGAATGACTCCTGAGAAAACAGGGCACATGATTGATCCCAGTCTCCAGAACCCGCTGAACTAAATTGAATGAAAGTTGAGGTGTCGTAGATACTTTCAGATGTCGGAGAGGACATCAAAGCGATTGGTAGCGAACTCTCTACGTACACAAGCTTGCTTGATTCTGTTGTTTTTCCTAAGTGTGATAGATCATCATCGGTGGTATGAAGCGTAATCTCATGGAGGCCCCTAGTGAGTAATCCCTGCCAATTAGATTCATTACCAAGTATCCCATCTTTATCAGAATGCCAAGTAAATTGAATCGTATCTCCTTCTGGGTCTACACTTAAACTCTGTAAGGTGACAATATCCTTGGATTTGTTTCCAGAACGAATGACCTCAAATTCACTGGTCGGCATTTGGTTCACTAAGTCGATGGTCGTTTGCCATGATACGCATGGATTGATGACATCACATACTTCCAGTATGATATTGAAAGATGGAATTTCTAACTGCGCAAAATTTAACGTTTTGCTTGAACAGTTAAATGGTGAATCATCACCAGTTACCATTGACTTTTCGATCCCTTCTGAATAATCCCATGTACATGTAAGAGTATCACCCTCTGCATCAAAAATTCCACTGAGGTCAAAAAAGACATCCTCTGAAGCAGGTGTCGAGATTTTGCCTTCACTATTTAACTCAGGAATCGTATTTACAAGAACAACTGGAGGTTGATTTGATAGCTCAATGGTACGAGATTCTTGAACACAATGTGAATGGTCATCACAAATTTCCAACGTAATCACGTGTATACCATCTGAGAGACATGCATCTTCTGCGATGTTAGCCGTAAATATTGAGCCATTGAATTGATTGCCTGGCGATGGCACACACTGTGAAATTAAATCTGCATCAACAGAACTAGTCCATGAAAAAGTAAGAGGATCATCATCCAAGTCCCATGATTGGGATGCATCAAAGAGGACTTCAAAACGGCTTGAATAAACCATCGCATCTGATGGAGATTCCCAAATGATAAATGGTGGTTGGTTTTCTATAGGAAGTACACAATCAATCGCTATATTGGAATTGAATGTCCTGTTAATTGTTTGACTTTCTCCATCATAACTGCAATTTAAACTGATTTCAGTGAATGGTCCTGCTCCATTTGAAGTCCAGGTTTGGGTTACATGATCAGAGAAGGTTGCTAAACCGTTCCAATCTGAATATAGGATTGCTGCATTCGATACTTCTGGAGAGAAAGACATATTCAACATCGCATTAGGTATGCCATTCAACAATCCATTTTTTACGTGAACATCAATATCATATGCGATGTCAATTTTTCCGCCTGTTGCAATTACGGCAGAGTTGAGGGCTAAATTTGAGGGATTGTAGAGGTGGAGTTGAGTTAATTCATCAATCTCAATGATTGTACTGCCTGCCTCATCATATAATCCGCTGAAATTACCTTGCACATTTTCGAATCTTATTTCAGGACCACAAGCCGCAGAGATGATATTATTTGAACCATGCAGTGATGAATGGTTGCTAAGAAATCCGCACTCTGACCCTGTAAATCGTACATTGTGTATTTCAGATGAAAGTTCCAAATTGTGATCACCATCCCAAACAAAACCTTGATGTGTCCCATTCATGAACAAACCGTCGATAACGCCCTCTGCTGCATTTATTTGAAATGCTGGTGCTGTATTGTTGGACCAAATTCCTGTGTCTGTGAAGTGAAATCTTCCACCACGAATTCCGGTGAAGCCTGAATTATCAATAGATACTGCAGCACCAATTTGTGGATTGTGAGATTTTAGGTTTTCGAACCAAATATCTACAGAATCTTCGATGATGACACCTTTATTATTGTCAAAAACAGTACAATTCCAACAAGATACATCTCCTGAAGAAGACTCAATATCATTCGAGTTCAGATAATAAAGACCTTCTTCGCTGTTATTATGAGAGATAAGATTGTCAAAAGTAACAAATCTGGCATCAAAAACGTGAGCACCTGATCTTAAATTGTATGCGGTCGTAAAATTATCGACCACAACAGTTGAACGTTCGATGAAAATCCCATCCTCACTGTTATTGTGAATATACCAGTTATTCCCCAACATACCTCCGCCACTGGCAGTATGAATCCCGGGACCAGGTGAGCCTGAAATCTCAAAATCGTTGAAAGGTGCACCAAAAAAGCTTGCTGAAATAGCAACACCTGCTGAATGAGCACCTGCTCCCGATTTGCCAGTATTAATGATCGTAAAATTATCAAAATGAGAATATGAGTCTATGAGATATAATTGAAGACCTACAGCATCATTTGATTCAAGGTGTGCATTGGAAATACGCGCTCCAGATGCATTCACTTCAATGGTGGATAGGCCTGCACCGGGAACCAGCGAATTTGAAGAACCTGTACCCCAGATTTCGAGATTATCAATTTGGGCTGAAAGATAATTCGTGTAATTTTGGTGATCGCTTTTCTCAACGAGTAGACCCCTATATGTCGCATTCATGATTTTTACATCATTAAAGTAAGGAGTAGTTCTAAATTGATCATCAAAATGTTGTACGATAATACCTTGGTCTACCATTTGGATTGTTAAATTTGAAAAGTTTGTGGAACTATCTTCAACCCAAACGCCGGCAGCTACCGCCAAAATCGAGCCNGTGATATTGTCGATACTAACATCTGAAATCACACCTCCTGAATTGCCCCACACGTTGATTGCTCTGAGTTTCATTTGTGAAAACGTGGCCCTCTCAACTAAGGGGTGACTCTCATCTCCAATCGAAAGCCCAATGCCGTGCCTCCAATAACTACTTGTGACAACATCCTGGCCCGCTCCAAACATTTCCAAATCTCTCAATATTGGATCTGCACCATCAAACAAATCTATACCAACGTTATCTGGATTAATAATTGTGAGATTACTTATTTGTGGGTCGCTATCATATGCCGTAATCCCGNAGATTGCATTTGAAATTTCAAGAAAACTAATTGTGCTTTGAGATTGTCTAGACGAGGCATTGAACTGAATACCTTCATGATCTCCCCCAATCCCATCGCTATTCAAAGTCACTGGACAAGTATCTGTCCCTTGTATTGTTAATTTCCCTTCTACGTATATTCTAACGCCAGAACTCATTTGGATATCAGTACACCCAAGGACGATCAATTCATTCTGAAAACTAACGGTATAATCCTCGCTAAGAGTTACATCGCCTGACCAAGTTTCCGTGGCTCTGCCACCAGNAGCCATGACGGAGGTAGGAAATAAAACACCCAAAAGCATGAAAGAAAGCAAAAAAGCCCTCAAGGCATGCCTCCGCTCATGCATAAAGTAAGTAAAAGCACAAACCATTTACTTCTTTGCCTCTGATGCTCGGTCAAAAATACCGAGTAAATACCTACAACATTTGGTGCAATCTTTCTGATAAATTACCGGCTGCTCGCGGACAAAACGCTCGGTTCCACATATGTATGGCCTCTGCCATCGCTGGAATTTTCCCCTTTTCGTGTAATCGTGATTTCCATGTCCAAATCAGTGCCGTCACGCGCCGAGCAGTTGTGCGATTGATGATTGAATTCTCATCGGGAAATACGATTTGATTCAATATTTTTTTTGCAAATTCTTGATCAAAAGAATTTGCTTTTTCAACCAGAGCCAATTGCAGCATCTTGTAGTGTATACCAGATTGAGATTTAATTTTCTCACTCATTGTAACCATTGAATCAATACTTGCAGGAATTTGTGCNATTTCAGCTCTAAGTGATAGCCTTTGTATCAGCGGGTCATCTGGTGTTGATACTCGTGCTAATTCCTCGCGGATTTTTGACGATTGCTCAAACTCCCCCTCATGNATAGCGAGAGTATGTTTGAGTACAGAAATCGCCACAAGAAGATGCGTGCGAAGATGTGGNTCCACATCCTCAAAAGAAATTGTATTGATTAGTGATTTCACATTTGGTTGAATTTTTTCACCTGGTAAACGGTCATCTAAGTATCGTGAACAAAGCATTACTTTTGATTGGATATCAGAAGGAAATTGTTCCTCTATGCGATTCAATGCAGTTCGTGGATCTTGAAGNAATTGAACCTTGAGATGTAGGTCTGGTGCATCTATATTTTTCAAAAATTCATTCGCAATTTCTGTTTCTCCTCTTTCTATTGCGATGATGGTTGCCAGTTTGTAAAGAGCNGGGGTTGGACGTACGGCTATGGCATCATCAACCAATACAGCAAGNCCCGCATCATGAAGTAACATAAGTTCTTCTGCATGNGTTAGTATATACATCTCGGGTTGAGCATCGCAAATGATTCGCAGGTGTAATTCTACCAGCCTTGCGATAGAGCCTTCCTGTGTNTGCCAGTGCTGAAGTAGCATCGCCAATTCATCATCAGTGATGTGTGGAAATCTAACATTTCTGACTANGTGTTGAAGCTCAATGTTTTTACCATCCCATCGTAATAATGCATGCATATCAAGGTCGTCTACTTGTGATTCTTGTCGCAATAGTTGAGATGGCACTGGCAAGGGTATGGCTGCTAATTCATCTAAAAGCTTGAGGGACTCAAGAGATAATTTATCAAAAACCTCTTTCTCAACCCATGNTTGAATATCTTCACCTTGCTCAGGCAAAGTCATTTCACGGTCATACATCTGAAGAGCCAAGGGATGACATCCNAACCTTCGAGATACATGTTCTCTCTTGTCAAGCGAATCATCAGAAAGTAATTCCACAGCAGCAGATAACTCAAGCGGAGGAAGTTCAATGAGGTTGAATCCATCTGTGAATGGAGGAGGAGCACGGCTTGCTATGAAAATNCGACTAAATNTTCTGCATAATTCAAGTATACTTTTTACATGACGTGGGCTAACTTCATGCAATTCATCAAGCACCAATACGTCATTACCAACCTCATACGTGATCGCTTGAATGGAGGTATACTCATATCCCCAAGCGGAAATAATTGAAGCAGCATCCGAAAATTTTGTTACTCTTGCAAATCGAACATTAGAACCAGCATCCAGATGATGATCAATGACTGCTCTNAGTAAGGATGATTTACCAATTCCGGGAAGGCCATAGATCATCACTGGTTCTTCGATTTTAAAAATCTCGGAAAGAAGGTTACTTCGGCCTTTGAGTTCTACTGATTCTGGAGGTTCCCCGTACAGCATTCCAGAGCCTTTCGGTGTGANGNTCTCTTTAAATTCAGTATTATTTCTACCTTCAATAGTTAGATGGTATACCTTTCTTCTTCTTGTACCAGCATTGAGTACATGAGCACGCCTTTCCNAAATCCACCCCTCATTCAATAATTTTGACAGGGGTGCATGCAAGGCNGATCTAGAAACTCCAAGACCCTCTGCAATGCCCGGCAAACAAATTGAACGTGGAACATCCCATGCTTTTTCTAATGTTGGAGGATACTTTCCAAGCCAATCCAAAACCCTCTGGACCAACTTGCTACTCATATCAAAACACTACAGCATAAAGGATGTATGTGTTTGGGTATCTTGCGTATGCGATGGTTCATGTTTATCCAACCATTCGGNGCCATGTGGCCGTTAATCTTGGAGAGGTGAATCTCCCTGCAAAATCGGGGGTATACCTGTTTAAGAATGCCGAAGAGCGAGTGTTNTATGTTGGAAAAGCAACGAATCTAAAACAAAGAATTCGTTCCTACTTTGCAAAAAATCCAGATAGAGCAATGATTCCAGACCTGGTAGAGAATGCTATTGATGTCGAGTGCATCGTTACCAATAACCCTCAGGAAGCTTTGATATTAGAACGNCAATTGATTCGTGAGCATCGACCAAGATACAATTCAATGCTCAAAGATGACAAATCTTTCCCTTACATTGCAATAACAAAAGAAAACACTCCTAGGTTACTTTACACTCGTCGACCTCCAAAATCATCTTGGGTCTGGGGCCCATTTCCCAATGCAGGTGCTGCAAAAACGGTGGTCCAANTGATGAGGAGGCATTTTGGATTAAGAGATTGTAGGGAATTGTTACCCCAAGGATGTCTCTCAATGCATATTGGATTGTGTAGTGGTCCTTGTATCGATGACAGTGATTATGAAATGACCGTACGCCACGCTCGAGCCACTTTGGATGGAAAAGCGGGTGAACTCATTGAATCGATTGCACAGAAAATGGATGANGCTTCAAAAAACATGAAGTTTGAAGAGGCTGCTAAATATAGAGACCAAGTAAAAGCGATAAGAACNGTTGTCGGTCAGCAGGTCATCTCATCCACCGTTTACCGGGATTGCGATGCAATCGGAATTGCCGTGGAAAGAGAGCGAGGNGCTGTTGTGGTTATTCATGCAAACCAAGGTATCATCAAGGGGCAGGAAACATGGCCAATGATTCATCGTGGGGACATTGGTGAAACTGTGAATAGTTTCATTTCTCAACATTATGCAACAAGAATCCCACCTAAACTTATTCTTACGCCAACACCCGTTCCAGNGATTATTGTTGAATGGCTTTCAGACAGGCGAGGAAATCGCGTCGAAGTCAGAACTCCATTAAGAGGGGATTTGGCGCCTTTGAGAAAAATGGCGGAACAAAACGCCGCTATTCAATTACAAAGTCAGAACAGAAAAAGGAAAGGTAACCTCGAACAATTAGCCGCAGATGAAGGTGCAAAATTACTNNATNTAGATTCCTTAAATCACATCGTTTGCTTTGACATGGCTCAATTTCTTGGAGAGGAACGCGTGGGTGCGAGTGTGACACTAAGACATGGCCGACCGGCCAAAAAAGAATATCGCACATACATTGTCAAGACCAATGCTATGGATGATCTCAAAATGATGCGTGAAGTGGTTGAAAGATGGTTGAAAAAACAGAATGAATGGCCTGATCTTCTTCTCATCGACGGAGGCCAAACTCACCTCTCCATCATCCACAATTTGCTTCTTGAACACGGAATAAGTGATCGGTTACAACTGGCAAGTCTAGCAAAAAAAGAGGAAACTGTGCATCGAATCGATAGAGATGAGATTATACTCGATAAAAGAGGACGAGTTCTTGTGCATGCACGAGACGAAGCACATCGTTTTGTGAATAATTTNCACAGGAAACGAAGAGGAAGNAAAAAATTGACCGACCCATTGACGTCTGTNGAAGGATTAGGTGCAAAAAAATTGCAAATGCTCATTCGCCATTTTGGTGGGCGACAAGGCATAAAAAATGCAAGTGTTCAAGATTTGAGACAAACAAACGGAATCGGAAAGGCTCTCGCACAACGAATCTTTGATGCTTTGCATTGATCAATCATCATACAGATCAAGTAGNTCTTTATCCACAGCNCCGCCTGAATATCCACTTCCACCCATATCTGACCATGCATCTCCTTGAGGGGCAGGCGGCGGTCCACCCATACCTCCNCCCATGGAATCACTCCCCCGGCCGAGAGCCGTGAATTCAGAATCTGATAACCCACCTTTCTTGGCACGATATTCCAGAGCTTTGACTTTCGCAGCAGCCTTTTTTGCTTTCTTTTGTTTTCGTTTGTAAACTCTCCAAGCGACAAAAGAAAGGAGTATTGCAGGATAAATCCATATTTGNCTAACGATGTATCCCCATGTGATTACAAGTGCAAATTGGATACTATCTCCACTTTGTAATGCCCTCGTATCATAAGTGATTTTCTGCCTTCCGTCTACCATCTCCGAAGTTGCTTTTCCACTGCTTGTTGAAAAACCATCGAGCATGATCCCCTTAGGTAGTGAGAATTCAACGAATCCATCAAAACTCAAATCGGCTTCTTGGTAGATGGACATGTCAATTGGGTCAATGGTTTGATCAACATTTTGCGTCGAAAAACCTGTGCCCGATGCACTCAAAAAGCCCATCGTCAAACCTCTTCCCATACCAGAGGCAACATTGTCTAATATTTGCTGAACTGGATTAAGTAGCATGTTTTTCGTGGTGATTTCGATGGTAGGGTTTCCGCCAATGATGCCGTTAATACCATCTGCAACTCCGATTGTAACCGTTACCTCAGGGATACTTATTGAAAAGGCAATAGGATAATAATCAGACATCGAAGTTTGAGGCTTCCCGACGGTAACATCTGTTTTTACAGCAAGGGCATCAAGATCAACATTTGATAAAATCCCATCGCTGCCTGCAACCAAATCATCAGCTGCAGCGTGGATATTAGCCGTAATTGCCCCGCCTAATTCCGAGGCAAAGGTTTCGAAGCCATCCGATGAAACTTCTAGTTTCAAATCTCCTGCTTCACCCATTGGGATTGTCGTATTCAATTTCTCGGTAACATCGTCACCGCCTACGATATCGAGCACCAATTTCAATAAGTCAGCTGGTAAAACTTCCAAATCCACTGAAGTACCATCCATGGAAAGTTTCTCTCGAATCTCATCAGGTACCATCAAGCGATAGATGGCGACCTCCGCCTCAAGATAGAAGGTTACAGATATTGATTGCGTCCATTCATTGATATCAAATTGAGATACATCGAATACGATCTCAGAAACGGCGCACGTTTTCTCTGTGGCCTCACAAATGAGCGTATCTGGCACTGGAGGATTGGCACATTCTGCTGAAACTTCGTAACTACTGGCTTTGCAAATAGCGTGTTGCCAATTGTAGCTACCAGAACCCCCTAGATCCAAATCTAATTGAGGAGTACCTTCTGAGTTATCTTGTAAAATAATCCGGTCACTTGTAGAAGATGCAGCAATCCAAGTCGGCAGGAGGATTTCGAAAGTCATTGAAGAAGATGGTAAATCCAAACCTTCAGTGATNCCCGAAAGGAAATCTGCTTCAAANGTTGATTCAATAACCAATCCAGCATCAAGGACACGTTTCAAATCATTTTCATCAACGGCATCACTTAGTCCGGTTGGGTCTTCTGGCAATTTATTTTTCATCATATCCAATAATTCCATCTTAAACGGTTGTTCAGTCGATGAAGAGATGTATATAGGATAGGAATCACTCATTGCATTCGGACCNGAGGTACAAAAGTACAGCGGCGTCCCAGGNTNGACCTGATCGGGACAACTTGAGGTTGAGTGCTGATAATTTCTTCCTCCAGGATCGTAACCGGGGATATCCGAACTTTCCACAAACGCCATTGATTCCATCGTTACGTTTGTGCCGGGCACAAACTCTCCAATTGAATCTCCGATAGCGTCCATCGGGAAGTTTGCCAACATATCATCGAGAGAGGGGACTAATCCGTTATGGTATGCCATCCGTATTCCATCAGAAGTAATCACTGGAATATTTGCAGCTGAATCATTATCAAGAAGATTAATACCCCACTCTGCCATTGTTGAAGAGTCAAGGTAATTGAGCGCTCCNACAACTTGTAGAGTTGCTGCTGACTCTTGCCGTAAGTCAAGAGTAACCGTCAATTCAAGTCCAGATTTGTCGGGGTCAATTGAGAAACCTCCGGTTGAGGGGGTAGATAAGTGACCAATCGTCATCGAAACCTGTTCATCAACACGTGCGGATAGTCTTGAATTGTCCACCGTTCTTGTGTAATATTTTTGATTAACCGGCGCACTAGGGTCGATATATGAATAGGGAACAAGAGCACCACCTTGTGTAGGATCTAGGCTTACCATCGAGGCATATGCAGGGGGGATTATTGAAAATGTGGACTTATGCCCAGCATCTGCGAATACATCGAATGATGTTTCGATGGTCGTACCCATAGCGAGCATGCCTCGGTAAGCCCGTTCTAAATCATCAGAAGAAACATTTCCAAGACTAAATGTNGATGAGGCAAGAGATATTGTTGCGCTTGAACTGATGCAAATAGGGGGNTCGAAAGCGTTGTTTTGCATACCTNNTGATTCAAAANTTGAATCGGAGGATGGGTCTGAAGAACAAAGGGTGGTACCTAGATCTACGTCTGTAAAGCCATCAATGTAATCAGTAGACAATCCAGATACTGAACCAAATCCGGTGAGTAAGCTCCCAATTGTGGTGTTCATTGAACCAACGAGTAAATTCCTCACCTGATCTCCATTAACATTCTGGTCAAAAAAGTGACGAATTAAATCAGCTGGAGCACCACCTTCTCCTATATCCGTATTTCTAAGCATTTCAGAAACGGATATATCTGTTCCAGAGCCGTCTGGATTGTCGACAAATATATCATCGAAACCTAATGTCGTCCGATTAAACTCATAAATGGCCAAATTCATTTCCAAATTAATAGTAGATGTATCCACCATTTCAAAAGTATAACTTGATTCAACATAATCCTGAGAATTCAATGGCGAGCCATCATGAACCGCCTTGTATTCGTCACAACCTGATTCNNCTGTATCCAAATCCAAACACATAAGCATTCCATGCGTAGTGCCATCGTGATTGGAAGAAGCAAATGGCATGAACAGTGAGAAGACAAAAAGGCCAAGTAAAAACACCGATGTTCGCCTTTGCATAACAGCCCACCTACAACTGGGACATTTATGACGCTTATTGGATTTGGCCCAAACATGCCTCAGGCTCCNTTCGTTGCCGTTCCACGTGAAGAGGCAAAANAAATGAGGGAAAAATTGGTTTNCCTTGANCTTNTTGATACTCAGTTTAAACCAAGAGAAGAACATGATTGCATTCTATTTCCGCTCTTTGAGGGAGATGAAGTAACTTGGTTTGAGCACGCCACCACCCGAGTCGATCCACATTTACGGTTAAGGGAAATTTTTCCAAGTGGACCTGTTCCAAAAAAATGGGAAAGATTAGGTGACTTGGTACTATTTCCACTGGATTCTTTTGGCCAACGTGATCAAACTCCATGGCAAGCCATTGCTCAAGCATTGGGAGCCAAACGAATCGGATATCAATCGCCAATTGAGAAATCAGTCAATAGAACATCACAGGCCGTGTTACTATATGGTTCAGAAGGCAATGTCACATTCCAAGAGAATCATGTTACATTTTGTTTTGACCCGTTTTCGGTTATGTTCTCATCTGGAAACCTTACCGAACGAAAACGAATGGCTACACTACAGACCAAAGACGAAGTGGTGATTGACGCTTATGCAGGAATTGGGTATTACACACTTCCATTGCTCGTGCATGGTGATGTCAAGCATGTTCATGCATTGGAAATGACGCCAAAAAGCCTTGAAGGCTTAAGTTTAGGTCTTGATATGAATCAAGTTCAAGACCGTTGTACGATTCATGCTGGTGATAACAAAGATACTTTTCCACTCCTTGAGCAAGTAGCTGATAGGGTTGTACTTGGATTACTTCCTTCAAGCGAAGCGAGTTGGAAATTAGCAGTTCATAGTCTGAAACCATCTGGAGGATTCATCCACGTTCACATGAATATCCATGAAAATCAATTCAAAGACTGGCCTGAACAAGCAAAAAATCAATTTGCATCATATGGAAATTGGAACGTATTTATTGACCATTTTGAAAAAGTCAAATCTTACTCTCCAGGTGTCTGGCACGTTGTTCTTGATTTAGAATTCCGCCCAAAAGATTGACTTAATTACAGTAGTCATGATTGTGTTTCCAGAAGAAACCCCTGTAGAAGGGTGATTTGTTCATTCGATTTCTTCTTCGCTGACCTTTCTTGCGTATAGGAGAGATGCGACACCTATCAAGGTGATTAAGAGCGTACCAGCACTTAAGAAAACCCAAGTAGGCATTACTTCTGCTGACATGACCTCAACAGTATTATTATTTTCTTGAGTCTCGTTCATCTTCGGTATCACGCCAAGCATGGAAATTTCCGTTATTTGTGCTTCGTATATGGGTCGTCCAGCAGAGGATGCTGGATTCTGAACATTGGCAAACCCAGTGGGGTCATCCGATGTGGGTGTTAATGCAATCGCCCTCACGTGAGCCATGCCGTCTCGAACCACTCCAAATGTTGCATAACCTCCATCTTCTCTGTTTTCTGGATCGAGATTATGTGCCTCTGTTTCAGCGATATACCATTGGCTATCAGCACTGTCAATATCCATGCCACGTGCCATACCGATTGCACCATCAACGTGTGTAAGATTTGGATGAAGTTCCAAATCAATAGTTTCGCCAGTTCCGCCATTTCCACAACCTGGATTGGTTCCAGGATATACACCGACGGTTCGACATGTTGGATCTCCTGATTGGGTTACAAAATCATCGATTACTCGATGGAAAAAGATGCCATCATACAAATCTTGCTCAATATGCTCGATCATATTGGCTGTTGTGTTAGGCGCCCATTTTTCAAATAATTCGATGATGATTGAGCCTTCAACTCTGGCTTGACCGTGGCCTGGAACATAGGAGACGTTGATGACAAAAACCGCATCTCCTGCTTGGGGTATATCCATAGGGCTTTCCTCTAATTCAGGGCCATCTTCCCATGATTGAACATCCACCTCTCGGGACCTCCAATCACCATCATCACCCGCTTCGACGACAGGTATGGTTCCAAGCAAAACAAGCACGAGGCATAGCACCGCTCGGTTCGCCATGATGTCTGCGAAATCCCTTGTCATATAATTGTCCACGGGTTAGCCTCAAAAGCCTGTTCCACAAGGCACTATCATGAGCGAAGGAAACGAAAACAATCAATTTTTATCACAATTGACCATAGGTTATGGTGGATTTCTCATTCTGTGGGGAATCGTCATCTCAATCATTTCAGAATCCGATTCAATGACTTCCTACTTTCCATCTTTTCTTGGAGCACCACTTCTTATCTCAGGCTTTTTGAGTTTGAAAATACCAGAAAAAAGGAAACTTTGGATGCATATTGCAGCAACATTTGGTTTGTTATGCGCCCTAGGTGGAACTCGATTCTTCATGGTAATCGGTGATGGCCTCACCTATGCTTCTGGTTCTATGTTGATGCTTCTGATGACGGGTATTGCGTATACCATCTTGTGTGTGAGATCTTTTATCGATGCCCGAAAACAACGTGAAGCAAATGAAAGCTGAATGTGTGGTTCATTATATTCACACAGAAATGTCAATATGTCTCTAAATGAGTGATGNAATTTNGGTAGAATATAAAAAATAAGAATGGTGGANTTTCATGCCCGAAAAAGANNAACNTCCANCAAAAAAGAGNACNCAATCNTCTTCATTTGGGGTTTCAAANAGAGAAGGNCATGATTCCTCAAAGTATTATAATTCAAGGTTNTATGAAAATATCCCTAAGGAAAGCGATGTCGGTCTTTCTCAAGCATTCCCAGAGGATTTGAAGAACCAACTTATTTGTCAAGATGCTCGTAATATGAGTCAAATCCCTTCTAACAGCGTTCATCACATGATCACCTCTCCNCCATACAATGTTTCAAAGGAATATGATGAAAATTTATCATTGCAAGAATATTTGGCACTGTTGCGTGAAGTGTTTGGTGAAGTGTATCGTGTTCTGGTACCTGGAGGAAGAGCCGTTATCAATATCGCAAATATTGGAAGGAAACCTTACATCCCGCTTGCGACATATGTGAACACAATTATGATTGAAATCGGTTTTCTTATGCGAGGTGAAGTCATATGGGACAAATCGGCATCTGCCGGTTCCAGTACGGCTTGGGGTTCTTTTCAATCTGCATCCAATCCTTGCCTTAGAGATGTTCATGAATATATCTTGATTTTTTCAAAGGGTTCTTTCTCATTACCTCGAACCGAAGAAGAAAAATCAGAAGGAAGAATCAATACCATCGAGAAACANGAATTCATTGATTTGACAAAATCGATTTGGCGATTTCCGACTGCATCTGCCAAAAGAATTGGCCACCCCGCTCCATTTCCAATCGAACTTCCTCGTAGAAGCATCGAATTCTATACCTATGCTGGTGACGTGATTCTCGACCCTTTCATCGGGGCTGGTTCAACCGCTTTGGCTGCATTGAAATCAGGCCGTTTCTATGTTGGGTTTGATATTTCACANGATTATATCGACCTNGCCAACAATCGCATCCAGGAAAATCATGAATCTTGAATCATTCATCTTCTGTTGCAACATAGGTTGGTGGATACATGAAATTAGGATCTATATCTTCCTCAACTTGAACCACATAAACCCCTGATACCATCTCTGANATGAANATATATCCTCTAGGATCATATTGCAATCCCCAGTCAAATGGTATCATACAAGATGCCCAGCAATCCGCCATATCGTAACCCAAAGTATTGGTAGGGTCTTCTATCCATGTTGGACCTGCAGGAAGATAATAGCCAATTGTGACAGTCTCTGCTAATTGCTCGATTGCTTTGAATCCTTTTTCCGGCTGTGGTGTTCCATCCTTCCAAACTAAGTTCTCCCANATTTTTCCGTGGTCTGTCACCCAAGAGCCCGCATGATAATGNGTCCAGTAAACGTGACCATTATTTCCTGTATCCCCATTATGTGGACTGTATATGTAACCACCTGGAATGTAGTGGTTGGGATGCGTGCTGCCATCTGGCAAGATACTCTCTCCGGGAAGTTTCCACTTGCTTACCAGAAACGGCATGGCTGGGTCAGTGGTATCAATCGTCCATAAGAATCCGGTGTGATTAGTGTTGGTACCATATTCGGGAGCGATAATAGTGTAGTGACGCCAATTGATTCCAAAGGTAGGGTCGTCAGGTCCTGAACCACAATTTTCTGGCCATAGCTCCTGAGCAACCATATGAGATATGCCGTTACAGATGAGATGATCGTAAGGTATNGCGTAATGAATCCANCCATTTCCAAGTAACGCTCCACTACTTCCAGCCCANTCTTCNGGAGTCATGTCNGCATGACCTCCNCCATCAGGNCCATACCAGCCATCATCGGCTGAAGGACAGCCTAGCCATCGACCAACTTCGTTATCTTGAGGCCATGAAAGCCCCAATGGGTCTGCAACATCTGGTGGGTTTGAAACATCAACAATTCGTAATCCGGCATCCCAATAGGAGATGTACAACAATTTCTGTCCAGTGATAGGGTGCTCGTGAAAGACATTGTCGTGATTAAACAAAGAACCACCGCAGGTAGTTTCAACTTCAGGNGAATATCCACCCCATCGAAGAATTTCACGACTGGTATTTGCATCTTCATCCGAGTTACTCACACCCGGAATCAATCCCTCTAACCCCAGAGGGACATAGAAGATTTGAGTTCCCTTGTAGAATGTACCTGAATCACCTTCTGCCATCTCTGGATAAGGGTCGGCTCCAAACAAAAACAANTGGCATTCATCTTGAGCCCAGACAGGGTTTGCAGGTTCCCAATCACAGTACACGTGGACATCTTGATTGTGAAATCCAGCAGGTGGGTTATCCCATTCTGCAACCTTAACTGGTTCATTTTTGTATAATCCTCCGACATAGATCAAATCTAAACGATTCGCGCCACTGTTTGCATCGTCAGCATTTGGAATTGGATCCAGTTCACTATTCGTTAGTTCATGATTGACGAGAACCCAGTTGTTATCTGCTGTCACTTTGATATCAATCATTCTTGCAACTTCGGCATAGTATGTTGATAACAAGACAATGTTGTTTGGATCTGAAATGTCGAGAATTTCAAACTGGTTGTATGAGGAAACATATGCGTAACAGCCACCTGTTCCGTCAGGATACTTCACACAGTCTTCCATGAAATTACCTTCAATGGCAATTTCTGAAGAATCACCAGGGGTTGGCGCCACATTCTTGAACTCTGGTGAACAAGGCCTTCCAGCGGTATTATCAAGCTCTTGGGGTGGTTTTACATTTCCATCACAATTGAGATTGTGATAATCAATTAACTGCATATTTGGNGTACTCAGTCGATGTGCTAACAAATCGCCATGACTGTGATTAAAGTATTCAGTATTTTCAATCACAGGATCAACCCATTCCCATTCATCGATTGGCATCTCTTCAGCATCCGAATCAAGAACAAAATATGCCGTAATGGAAAGTACACTTACCATAAGCAAACTGACTAGGCCCAGCACAACTAATTTGTCTGTAGCCTTATCGTCTTGGCTGAGTCTCCTTTTTTGCATGACTCGGCCGAGAAAACGGCATTATTTCAATTATCAGGTTAGAAGCATAATCTAAAACTTATTTATTTACATCCTTACAGTGCCTTNACATGATGAGGAGAATAAGGTGGCTGTCATCACTGCTTGTTATTATTATGTTAATTCCNGGNCTCGCACAAAGTCATTCCGCAGACACCTTTACGGTTGTGATTAAGCAAAGTGGCCTCACGCCAAATAGTTCACAAATACTTTACAATGACTCAGTTATTTGGCATAACACTGATTCTCGTGAAAATATCACACATCGGATTGTCTATGATGCTAATGGTGACGGTCTGTATAACGGAACTGATGATTGGGATTCTGGGATTTTATCTTCTGATTGTAACTCGACGAATCAAAGTGAATCCGAGGATTGTAAAATTACTTTCACAGTATGGTTTAATGGAACATGGGGCGTTGGAGAATACAATTATACGGACATTTTATCAGATGGGAGCACGATGAATGGGACTATTTTTGTCACAGAGGATACGCATCAAGAGAATGCAACTCCGTCTGTGGGTTCATCATTTGGTAACGACGAAAAAATCGATCAAGATACCAATGAAAAGGAATCTTCTAACAACGACTTGATTAAACAAATCTTACTTATTGTCGGTGTTTGTTCCGGACTTGGCTCACTTGGACTTATTCTCTATGTTGTTAGAAAAGATTGAATATTCTGGAAGTTCAAAAAAAGCGTGCCGTTTTTGTTTCTAAAAAGAGTAATATAACTTGGAGAAGCCGTTTAGAAAATACATGATAGATACAAAGAAAGTGAACTTCAACCAAAAGCTCAACCTTTTTCATGACCTTTGGAGTCCAAAAGTTATTGCTCAAATGAATGATTATCAATTTAAACTTGCTAAAGTAAATGGTGATTTCGTCTGGCATGATCACGCCGATACCGATGAGACATTTATCGTCATAAATGGCACATTATTCATCGAATTCAGTGACGATACGATGGAACTTCATGCCGGTGAGATGACTGTTGTTCCAAAAGGCGTCCAGCATCGTCCTTTTGCAAAAGAAGAATGTCACATACTATTGGTTGAGCCTACAGGTGTCGTCAATACAGGGGAAAAAGAAAACGAATTAACCGCTGAGAATGATGTTTGGATTTGAAAATAATTTGTTCCTTTAATTGGGTAAATAATTATAGGAAGAATGCCTAGCAACAACATGGTCTTTTGGCACGGTTTATCAGATTGGCTCCATTTTGATATTAACAGAGAATGGATTGATGAACACGTATCTTGGAAAGATTTTGGGACAGGAGTCCGGCTAGGGAAATTGGCGAGAGAAGGTTCGACATCACTTGTTTTGTACGATGTAATCAGTGATGTAGACATTGATGCATTTATGCCTCACAGTCATCCTGGAGGAGAGACATATCTTGTTCTCGAAGGAGAGGTTTGGGATGAAGATGGCACTTATCCTGAGGGGTCTATTGTTTGGATGGACCCTGAATCAACGCATACTCCCCGCACCCGAGGTCAAACCTTGATACTCGTCCTTTGGCCGGATGGAGTAAAGGCCGCTTAAGCCTCGACCATTGGCCTTGAGGAGCCACATGAGGGACAAAGTTGAGTTTCCTCATCTTCGTACTTGAATCGACATGCTGGACAGCTAGAGGCTAGGACTAATTCACCAATGCCTTCGATGGTTTCGCCTACCAGATTGAGCAAGCCACTATCCACTTGCCCAACGGTGTAACGCCCAGGACCTCCCATTTGTACAAGCAAGTCAGGTGGAAGAGTAACCGTCCCTGTGTCATCAACAATGAGTTCTCTCCCTTCTGAAAGATCTTCTACATTCACATTCGTACCGTGCTCAGCAACAAATCGACCGTCTCTTAATTCGAGTGAACGGTCTGAGAATGCTGCTACTTCTTTTGAATGCGTAACTATGAGAAATGAAACATTTTCATTTTTATGAAGGTCCTTGAAGAGAGACAGAACTTCTCTGCTTGTAACAGGATCAAGCGCTCCTGTCGGTTCATCTGCTAAGATAAGACGCGGATTCGTAATGAGGGCTCTGCCAATAGCAACCCTCTGCTGCTCTCCACCAGAAAGCAACTTCGGCATAGCATGAGACCGATGTCCCATCCCAAGACGTTCAAGCATATCCGTTGCTTTTTGATGAGCAATTTTTGCTGAAATTCCTTGATGACGTAAGGGTTGAGCAACATTATCTCTTGCTGAAAGATGAGGCAATAAATTACCCTCTTGAAAAATGAATGACACGGTCTTCTGTCGTAACTCAACCAATTCCATTCCAGTCAGCCTGGTCATATTTTTCCCAGCGAGTTTTACAGACCCTGCACTGGGTTTCATCAAACCTCCCAGACACTTCAGCAATGTGGATTTACCACTCCCAGAAGGCCCTACAACCGCCACGGCTTCTCCTGCTGCAACTTTTACGTGCAAACCTCGTAATGCAACAACGTTCCCATCCTCTGCTTTTGATTCGTATACGTGATACAAACCTTCTGCTTCAAGAATCATTTCCTCTACCTCCATTTTCACTCCCCCTTAAGCACACTTGCGAGATCAGATTTCAATGCCTTTCGTGTGGTGACCAACAGAGCAAAAACAACGGCTGTGAACACTGAGAGAGCTACAATAACCAATTCAAACCAAGGCCAAACTAGTTCTCTTTCAATAATTGTGGATGAACCGCCAAATATTTGGAAAATGAAACCAAAAATAGCAAAGAAACCATTGAAAGAAAGCGCAATACCCATGCCAAGAATCACGCCCAAAACCATGGATACCATCACGATAGATAGAATTTCAAATAGAACCAAACGGATGATTTGATTTGGACTAGCCCCAATTGCCTGAAGGATTGCAAGATCTTTTTGTCGTTGATTGAGAACCAGAGATAAAAAGACAAAAGATGATGCTACGGCCGCTAGAGAGGCAACCACAAATTGCAGTGATAACAAACCTGGTGTCCCGAAAATGAGACCGCCATCACGCTCAACGGCTTCATGCGCTGTTTCCCAATCTTGGGCACTTGAAACTCGTGAATCAGCCTCTAGGCTGGCACGAAGTGCTTGGAGGGTTTCACCTTCTAAGTTTTCAAAGTTAACAATCCAAGTATTTGCAGTGTGATTTCTGAAGGCATCTACGCCAACAAACGAAACCCAGGCATCCTGCCCAATGATCAATGAGTCAGCCATGGTTGTAGAGGAAATACCTGGAATGAACCGATGCACACCAATATATCTCAATGTGGCATTGTGTTCAGTGATATTGAAGTTGAGTGAAATGCCTGAAGCCAGCAACTGTGTAGCAAGTGGAGTTGGTTGATTGGCGTCAAAAGAACATGAACCATTTTCGCCTGTAGTTCCGTCTGGGCAAATGGTTGAGGCGTTGAGGAACGAACCTTCAAAGTTGTAAGAGCCAAACATACCCAACAAATTCGCACCTCTCAAATCAGTACCCTGAAGAGCGAATCCACTAAAATCTACAAGAACCACATTGCTAAGATTAGCGCCTACAAGGTTTGCTCCTGCAAGAGAGGTGTTAAACAAGAGTGCTTCCGAAAGATTTGTGCCACTTAGATTTGTGTTAGTAAGGTTCGAATTTGAAAAATCGGCTATCCCAAAATCCCTTTGTGACAAATTTTGTTCAGATAAATCAGCATTAGAAAGGTTCACTTCAGTGAGCAAAGAGTAATCTTGGAGCCCTTGCAGAAGAGCTTCGATGTCAAAGTCTTCTGGATCTTCAGGAACGTCTCCTCCATCGATTGAAAATTCTATTTCCTCCCAAGTGAAGGTAATGTTTTCAGATTTATCCAAGTCCCACGAAGCCTCATTTGAATCTTCATCAATCTTCACCAACAACAAATCTCCAGAATCCGAACTGCCCCCTCTTCGACCAGAACCCCACAATCCAAGTGAATACGCAGCGTCCTCACCGGCTGAAAATGAAGGGTATTGTTGGTAAGCCGTCAATGCCTCATCAACATCTTCGCCAGGTAGCGATTGTTGTGACCACCTCAAAACCTCATCACTTGATTTGAGTAACACCCACGTTTGATATGAATCTCCACCCTCTTGAGGCTTCAAAGCCAGTGATGGAACAGTGGTGGCGACCATGGTCACGTCACCATCATAAATTTCTGCGATGACAGATTCAACCGATGACGCATTACTTGACTCTTCCATTGTAATTTGTAAATCTGATCCCACCTGAGCTGTTGCCGTTTTCTCATCAACAAGCGTGCCCGTATATCCTTGAACAGCCGCCAAGGTAACAATTGAAAGTGTCAGTAACATTATGACTGCTAATCGGTTTACTGACTCGGTATTTCCAGAGCCCTTCAGTCCACGCTTTACATCTTTGAGCAGTGGTGTTTTTCCAAAAAGTAACATCATAATTTTGGGACCGGCTGCTCCGATTCTTCCTAGCAGTAATGCACCGCCAATCCACAGTAAGAAAGGTCCAAAAATGTTCAACAGACCATCGAGGAAAAAGTTCCCGACTAACCCATCTTCGCTGCCGTTCATCTCGAGATATGTATCTGTAAAAGCCATCATTCCTACGAGGAACATCAACCAATGTAACCAACGTTTTGGCTTTTTGACATCAACCTCTTTCTTCACTCCCTCTTCGATTTCCAATTCGATAAAATCCCTTGTTCTAGAACGTCCAAACAACACAGCTAGACCAAGTGTTGCGACCGCCGTGAAAATAGTAGCCCCCACTCCCAAACTTGGGTCCACGCTGAATTCACCTGTTTCGAAAGCCAGGAATCCAACGCTTGATAACACCAACGGGACTGCTGCTAGAGCCAAAAGATAACCACCAAGCCATGCAAAGAAACTCATGACAGCAAGTTCGAGTAATACCATCCCCTGAAGATTGTTTGAATCAGCACCGATGACTCGATGAATGGAAATTTCGCGGCGCCTTTGTTCAAGAGAAAGAATCAGTCCATAAATCAAAACAGAGAGTGACAAAATCACGATTGGGATCATGATAATGTAGTCAAATGTCTGGATCAAGCCAAGGAAAATATTCAGGAATGTAATGGTTCCACTCACGATATCAAAGTAGAAGAGATTGACTTGGCCATCAGCATAAGTTCCGTCTGTAATTTCGGTGCTGAGGGCCTCCAACCAATCCTCGGCATCAGCAGTAGAAGAAGTAGGAAGTTGTGATCTGTCCAAGGCTATACCAAGATACATGTGATCGTTATCTATCAGTTTGGATCGGTTCTCTGCATCAATGGAAGTCCATGATACAAAAATTGGATTTGGCGCGAGGGTTGGATTTCCTAGATCCCATGGCTCATACACTCCCAAAATGGTGAGATTCTGAATTTCCATAGTCATTCGACAGTATGCATAGCCGTTTTCCCCGACGTCGACCTCACCTGGGCAATCCCATTCGTCTAATTCATTGAGATTAATACCAGATTCTCCTCGAACCTGTTCATCAATAACATAAGCGAAAGTGAGTTTATCGATAACATCGCCTACTTCTGCCTTAGCTTCAGCAACAATATTTGATGGGATGATAATACCTCGTTGCTCCTTCATGACATCAGGACTTGGCCATTCTCCCATTCCAGTGATGACACGTTCACCTAATCGCTCGGCCAACTCACCATCAAATGCTTCAGGCCCGAGAAGACGTATACCACGCATGTCAGAGATTGGAGGTCCACCATCAGCGAGTTCAGGATATGAAAAACTCACATTGTTCCAATATGGATTAGTTGCCTCAATCGACCTCATTTCTAGAGGTTGAGCAACAACAAAGTCCTCGTTGAAAAATCCACCCCCATGAATCCCTTGACGTCCCAAAACGATGGTACAATCATTGATTTCTGACCTTTGAGCAAGTTCATCACAAACCGACTCAAGAACCGTTGTATTATTCGAATAACCCCCTGATCCGACAACTGGTTCTCGTGCGAACTCTATTTTCGCATCAAAGGGTTCTGAATCAAGTGATTCTGCAAAAAAGATTTGTGAAAGCCCTACTCCATAAGAAAGCACAGTTGTGATGACAAGACTTGCAAGAAATACGCCGGCTACTACCGCCAAACCTCTTTCTCGGCCTCTCCATGCACCAATTCCTGCCAGACGAAAATTATCTGGAGTATCTCTAAATTTTTGACGAGTTCTATGGAACCAGTTTGGTTTCTTCGTGTTAGGAGTGACCTCTTCTGGTGTTTGTTCCTCGCTCATTCTTCTTCACCTCCATCAAGGCCCCAAGCTTCTCGAATATTACTTGCCGCAGTACACCCATCATTGAGTAGAAGCATCCGATCTGCCTTACTCGCCAATTCAGGATCGTGTGTTACAAGGAGGATAGAAATTGGCTGCTCTTTGTCATGACACAAATCCTTGAACAATTGCAAAACGTCTTTACCACTTTGAATATCA
>PABV01000045.1 GCA_002699425.1 Methanobacteriota archaeon | reverse complement strand
GAAATCAAATTTGAATTTAAAGAAGTAGATTTCGAAGTGCTGCGTGAAAAAGTTGATTTCGTTTTGGAACAATTTGGTGAACTTGAAGATTCTTGAACAATTTTATTACGTACAAAGGTTCTCAGAATTCAAAATCGATGATTAAGGGCGCGTGATCAGAACAATCAAGTCCTGCTTGGCGATTTACTTCAGCGGATTTAAACGCTGATTTTGCAGCTTGGTTGGCAAGAACATAATCAATACGCCAACCACGATTCAAGGCTCTAGCTTGGCCTCTGTTGGACCACCAAGTGTATGGCCCCTTTTGTTGACCAAAATGATGGCGATGTAAATCGACCCACCCAGAAGACAAAAAACGATCAAACCATTCACGTTCATGATTGAGAAAACCCGAGGTATTCCGGTTACCAGAGGGGTTCCAAATATCATTTTCCGTGTGTGCAATATTGAGATCTCCAACCAAAATTACCGGATCTTCTGAATCAAAATATGATTTTGCCCAAATTAACAAATCTTCCAACCATTGGTCCTTGTATAGTTGCCTTTCAATATTCGCCCCTCCATTCGGAAGATAGATGTTAATGCATGTCAAATTCTTTGATTTAGAGATAAGTACTCTTCCTTCGTCATCATTTGGGTCAAGTTTCGTCGATATTCCTCTTGAAATTTCCTCAATACCAATTCTGGACAGCGATGCGACCCCTGAATAACCTTTTTTCATTGCAGGATGCCAAATCATTTGAAACCCAAGGTCTTCTTGCCAGTTTGGTGAAACTTGTTCGGGTAGTGCCCTAATTTCTTGGAATAACCAGATGTCTGCATCGATTTGTTTCATCCACTCGACCAAGCCTTTTCTTATGGCTGCCCTTAGCCCGTTAAGATTCCACGAAACAATGCGCATGTGACTGGGACTTTGTGACGGTTATTCAGATTCTCGCATCACTTAATCCACCATTATCTGTGATGGAGATGGCTTCATTGCGTTTAATTGCAAGGATGTGTTCTCGCCAGCCTGCTGCTCTTTTATCCAGGAAATTTTCTAAATGGTTTACTCCTCCATNAAAAGAAATACATGAGAGATGACTGCCCTCTTGCATTCTTGAGTTGTTTATGGCAGCTAGATCAAAAATCGCTGTTTCATTTTCAATGACTCCATGCAATCCCAAGAGAGGTTTTGATGACAAAACTACGTCAATTGTAGATGCTTTGCGTTCAGAGATAGGCCCTGTGCACATGAATACTGAATCAGCCTCAACTTTACGCCCATCACGCAGTCGGACGCCTCCCTCAATTATTTCTTCAACGACACAATTCATTTGGATTGGGATTCCTGCTTCATCAATTGCTGAAGCTATTCGCCCAATGAGGCCTGACCATCCGGTTCTTGGAACCAGTAAACCTTGCTTGAAAAGTGCTTTTTTCCTCGCTGGTAAATCAAGCCCCCAACTTGAGGTGAAGGTCGCTGCATCTTCGCGAGTTTTGTCCAGCCCTTTCTTGTATTGTAGCAATGCAGAAGGTGAATCTATTGGAAGTAATTTCCCAACACCTACAACTTGTATTTTTTGAGGTAATAATGGTCTGTACATTGGCTTAATGCCTCCCACTTTCTTGATTAACTTATACAAAGGGCCATTTTTCAACAGAAAATGCGGACCATTTTCTAAAGAAAAGCCTCTTATGGAATCTGCAGAACCTCTCCCTCCAATTTGCTCTCTTTTTTCTAAAATAACGACTTGATGTCCAAGTAGATGGTGCTTTATGGCTTTGCTCAGACCTTGAATCCCTGAACCCACCACAAGAACCCGATGCATGCTGGGGGAATAGGAGACAAACATAAGTCTGCTCGCCTCAAGGAGTTATTGTGGCAGCGAGTGAGCGGGTTCCCCATAACAGGGGGCATATTCTTTGGGAGGCAGATTCAGGGCCGTCTCGGATGTTGTTATCGAGCATGGACCGATGGTCGACAACCATCCTATCCGATGATGGCATAGAAAGCCCGTTTTTTGGGCCTTCACAAAAAAATGGTAAAGCAAGAATTATCTCAAGGCAAGATGGTGTCGTTGTTGGCACTTCGATGATTGATTACATGCTTCAAATATGGGCGGGAGAGCTACGTTGTTCTTGGCTTTGCAGTGATGGCAGAAAGGTCAATGCTGGTGACGAAATTGGAAATATTACAGGGCCTGTTGAAGCCTTACTCTTATTGGAAAGATCGATATTAAACATACTCGGTTTTCTTTCTGGGATTGCTACAGAAGCAAAAAAATGGTCTGCTATCGCCCCGCATCAAATTGCTTGTACAAGAAAAACAACGTGGGGTTTGTTGGATAAATGGGCAGTTCACATGGGAGGGGGAATGACTCACCGATTATCGAGGAAAGACGCTTTAATGATCAAAGAAAACGACCTAAACAGTATGTCTGGAATATCCAGAAATGAAAACCTCAATGATTTCTTGAAATCAGTAGATTATGAGGGCGTTGGTGCCTTCCTTGAAGTTGAGGTTCAAACGCCAAAAGAAGCGATTGTTGCTGCATTCACCTGGTCTGAACGAAGAATGATTGAAAATTTGCCTCGGTTAGTAATCATGTTAGACAATTTCTCACCGGATGAATGTAAATCTGTAATTGAAGAGCTTGATACAGCCAACCTCCGGCATCACGTTTTCATTGAAATCAGTGGCGGTATCACCTTTCAAACATTAGAAGACTGGAGACTTTGTGGAGCTGATGTAATCTCTACAAGTGCGATTAATCGCGGCACGGCCCCTATGGATTTGAGCATGATTTTTGATTGAGTAGGTGAAGGGATGCGTGAGTTTGAAGCCGACCCGAGTCACCCTAGATATCAATCATTATGGCTCAGACACAAACTCGAGTTAGCCCAAAATGCAGGCATGTTAGCAAATAGTGCAATGATTGCTCATGGACGAGGGGAGGCATTTGACTATCTTCTCGGCGAAAAAACAATCGATTCTGCAAGACTTGCAACAAAAATTGCTGCTGCAGCCTTGCAAAATGCAACAAAACCCATCATTTGTTTAAATGGAAATACAACAGCGTTGGCTGCCGATATAATGTTGCAGATTGCAGACCTTCTTCAATGTCCTATTGAAATCAATATATTTTATCGTACAAATGAAAGAATGCAAGCCCTGATTAACTATTTGTCTGAACGAAAAAATGAACTCAATCTAAATGTAGAAATCTTGGGGGAATCGCCTGATTATTCAATACCTGGGCTGAAAGGACCTCGTGCGTCTTGTTGTTGGAATGGAATCGGAGAAAGTGATGTCGTATTCGTACCCCTTGAAGATGGAGATAGATGTGAGGCCTTGAGAAAAATGGGTAAGTTTGTCATTGTAGTTGACTTAAATCCGCTTTCACGAAGTGCCCAAAAAGCAAGCCTGACAATCATTGATGAAATCACTAGAGTGGGTAATAATTTGCTTGATTTTGTTAATTCACCGATAAAGCCGGAAACCTATCAAAATGAGTTCTTCATTCAAGATGCTTTATCTCATATTACACATCGATTCTTGTGAGATTTTTTGTTTAAAAAAAATATTTTTTCTCACTTTTTTGACAATTACCCTTATCGTCCGTCATGATAACCAACATTCATGTCAGATGAGCACAGGAGAAGTTCAACCACTGATTTTGATATTGAATGTCTTCCTCCATCCGTTCAAACTCTATACCAAGTAATGCTAGGTATCAACCCTGAATTTTCTATTCAACAATGGCTTGAACAAAAGGCTGATGAAGATCTAAGGCTCATTGAACATGATCTTGAAAGAGAGAGAATTCATCTTGCGCAAAAGATTCATCGAATTGACCAATTATCGAATCGCACGAAAAAAGAAGTTGTAGAATTACCACTAGGGCAAAAAAATCTGTTTGACTGTTTTGACTTATCAGAAACCATGGCTCATTTAAGGCAGCGTCATGAAATCCAAGACGATGAGGATTTTGCCCACCCCGCATCTGTTTTCCTTAATCTGATGCAAGACGAGGGGGCTGATGATCCTCTACTGGCAATTACTGCTCAAAAAATACTAGTCTTAGCCGAGGCAAGGAAAGACAAGATTGAGCCTTGGGTAACCACTGAAGAACTATTCAAAATACTCGGAAAGCAGGAAATAAGTGAAAAAGAGTGTGAAGAAGCCATTGATTACTTAATCATGAGCCACCAATTGTTCGAAATAGAAGAAGACTGTTTTGTGGCTGAGGATTGATGGTGTTCGATTGATTATTGATCAAGAATGGGTGGCGATGGAGGCCATTGAAGAACATTGGGTTTACAAAAAGAAATTACGTTCAAAATTTAGAAAAAATGAATTAATAGTTAGTGTTATTGTTGTAATTATTTGGTTTGGGTTGCAAGATTTTTTTCCAGCCTATTCATGGTTAGTCTTCTTTTTTCCAATTATTTTAGGTGAATTTGCATACAAGGCATTATCCATTGATCGAAAGTGGGATGAGGATTTTTTTGAAAAATTAGACATGTCCGCCTTGGTAGAAGATGAAAACATTAGAGAATTGAAAAAGATTCATGCTATTTTACACGCAAAATTAAACAATGCCGAAAAAATAGAGATTATGACAAGAGGACAGGATGAAAAAGGACCTACTTGGGGAAGAGAAGACCACAATTTAGACCAAAAGATGATGAGGAGAGATGCTGTTTTAGAGGGGGAGAAATACCAAGGAATGGAGGATGATTTAACCCAACCTGAGCAACTTGTCAAAGAGGCTGATGACGCTTATGCAGAAATGGCTCAAAACCGATGGGAGCAAGCGGAAATGGCCGATGAAGATTTAATCGAGCATGGGGTGAAAAGATTGGGGGACCTTGTGACTACCGAATATTTTGATAAAAACGCAGAAGAGGGCGTTTTTCAAAAAATTACAAAACCCGAAAATGACAGAGAAAATGATATGCTAGATGAAGGTGGCTAAGACGATGAAAATGAAAGCCATACTGGTTTCTGGAGGTTACGGTTCTCGACTTCATCCTTTTACTAAATATACTCAGAAAACATTACTGCCTTTATTTGACAGACCAGTTATCGATTACGCTCTTGGCACAATTCGTCGTGCAGGGATAAAAGATATCACCATCATTGCTAATCGATTTATGGGTCAAATCGCAAATCATGTGGGTTGTGGCCTGCCAGGAGAAAGGATTCACTATGTATTAGAAGAAAAGCCTGAGGGAGTTCATCATGCGTTAAATCTGGCCAGACCTCATAACCAAAATTGTCGTTTACTCATTTATTTCTCAGATAATATCACCACGATGGAATTGAAGGGAGAAGTTGAAGCATTCACTCAAGCAGAAAACCCNCCTGGATGTTTACTACTCGCAAGAGAAGAGGCAAATCCTGAAGCATTTGGGGTGGCTGTTTTTGATGNTGNTGAAAACGTTATCGACATCGTTGAAAAACCCACAANCCCCCCTTCGAATATGGCAATTGGAGGCATTTACCTCTATGATGAAAATTTTTGGAACATACTTGACCAAGAATTTGAAAATAATCAAGAAGCGTTCTCAATTTCAGATGTTAACCGTCATTATGTTAGACAGAAACTTGCAAAAATCCAAAGTAATGGAGAAGATACTTGGGTAGATTGTGGAACTCCCGAAGGATTGTTTCAAGCTGGAAAAATGGCATTTGACCAGAAATTAAATCCACAACCGCACAGGTGAGCATATGAAAATTGGAATTATTGGAGCTGGCATGGTTGGTGGAGCAATCGAACACTGTTTTCAGCATGCCCACGAGTTACATGTTCATGACCCTGCAAGAAATACAACAATTAACGATGTAATCGATCATGTTGACTTTGCTTATATCGCCGTGCCTACCCCTCCTCATCCTGAAACCGGAGAATGCGACACAAGTATTGTTGAAGATGTCCTTCACCAATTACCAAATGGCTTCACTGCAGTGATAAAAAGCACAGTCGTACCCGGGACAACCCAACTATGGCATGAGTCATTTCCTCACCTAAAAATTGCGTATTCACCAGAATTCTTGGTCGAAAGAAGACGATTGGAAGATTTCGCTAACCAAGATATTTTGGTTTGTGGAACACATCACCAAGATGTTGCTGAAACCGTNTTCCTTCAACACAGAGAAGCAGGAGTTCTTCGAACGGACCAGACCTTTCAGGTTACTCCGACTCAAGCAGAATTAGTAAAATATACAAAAAATACATTTTATGCGATGAAAGTTATTTTTGCAAATCAACTTTTTGATATTTGTCAAGCCTTANGCGAAGATTGGTACAAAATCCGAGACATCATTACAGCGGAACAGGCTCAACCAATTGGTGATTCACATCTTGATCCTATTTTCGGACTTTACCGTGGATTTGGCGGTAAATGCTTGCCTAAAGATTCGCAAGCGTTAGGNGTTCTCGCTGAACAATTAGATGTAAAATATACTCTAATGGATGCAATCCAACAAGATAATGATCGTTTGAGAAAAATACTCACGGGAAAATCGAGTGATGTTGTCACAAATGATGATTAGTATGATGTATTTTTCTTTACCAAAAAACGTTTTTTTACGATATGTGTTAATTGGATTCGTTAATCTGATNGTATTCTACGCATTGTATGAATCCTGTTATTTCCTCACAAAGTCTTGGGTTTATGGNCCAAATGTTTCATGGGCTGTGGCTTGGATTTTAGGAAGTGTTTTCGCACATGTAACTCATCGCAGATGGACGTTTTATACTGATGAATCCGTTAAATGGACATTGTCAGCCGCCTTAACAATATACACNATTGGACTCATTGGTTCTTCAGGTACATTTACCTTATTTGTGAACATTTGGGGCTTTAATCATCGCATATCTTGGGCCGTAAACGCTGCAATTTGGGGAATTATTGACTATATCGGTCTACACAAAATTGCATTCAAGCATCGAACAGATTCAAAGAGCATTTAANTCNAANATCTCCATTGGTATGATTGAAAGCGCTTCTTCATGTGTAGATTGAAGATTCACGGGGCATGGTTTCCCAGCCTGTACCGCTTCAAGCCATGTCCTTGCACAAACACACCACGCATCGCCGGGTTTTAGCCCTGGAAAATTGAAATGTGGAGCGGGTGTTATCAAATCATTTCCTCGGCTCTTCGCAAATTCGAGAAAATCTTCATTTACAACACAACAAACTGTGTGGGAGCCTGCATCGTTTTGATCGGTATTACAGCACCCATCTCGATACCACCCGGTCAACGGGTCGAAGGAACATGGTTCTAATTTCTCTCCTAATACATTCAAAGACGGGTGCATAGTACATCCTATTGGTTCCCCTTTGAGACTATTTCGATATAAAATCCAGCGATTGATTGAATAAATGCCACACGTTAGCAATTGCCATGCTGCCAGATACTCTGCATCAATTACCCCGTACAGAACGATTTGCTTACGCAAAATTGCTTGCCGTTATGGCCAGAGCAAATGATGAATTGACAGTAGAAGAAATGGCGGCTTTCGAACAACGATTGGGGACAGCACTTTTATCGCCGGAACAGAGAAATCAAATACGTACTTACCTGAAGAATCCTCCATCACTTGAGGAGTGTTTGACCGGCTTAGGCCACGAAGCTGGGCGTTTGGCCGTACGGGATTCAGTGATGATGGCGGCGGCTGATGGAAATGTGGATAAGAAAGAAAAGAAATTACTCAAAAAAATAGCCAATTACTTCGATATGCAAGATNACACTATTGATCGATTGCTCGAGTGGACTGCAGAGGGCTATGCTTGGATGCANTCTGGTGTGGAACTTCTAAATGAATTATCTAAATGAGTGGTAGTTTGTGTTTCCCGATAGCATCCAATTGCTTAGTGAAAACGGCCGAAAACGGCACGCTAATTTGTTNATTATTATCGCTAGTGCTGATGGTGAACTTGTACGCGAGGAAATTGCTGCCATCGAATCTGCCATGGGCCTAATGATGATTCACCCGAATGTTCGAACCGAATTAAGAAGTCAATTTGCAGACCCAATCGAACTCGATTCGCTACTTCAAGAAATGGATACTGCTGAACTCCGGCTTGCACTCAAAAATGGGGCGATTGTTGCCGCTGTAGATGGAGAATATGATAAAAATGAAATTTTTCTTCTCAAAAAAATCGCAGCAGCAGCAGGNGTGAGTGATGCGCGATTGAAACAATTGCTCAATTGGGTTCGCAACATGTGGAAACTTGAAGCAAAAGGCAGGNACATTGTAGGATCNCCGATGGAAGGAGATGATTTTCAATGATTTGTCCGCTATTGATTTAGTTCTATGATGGATTGAATTTTTTCAACCGATACCATGCCTTTTTATCTCAAAGGGACTTGGTGTCGCCGGTGAGCGTATGGGAATACATCCAAAAATAGGCATCACAGGCCTCCCAAGAAGCGGAAAAACCGCTGTTCTCACAAAGATCTTAGAAATGATTGTCGAAGAAAGAGAAAGAGAAATCAACTCAAGAGGAGGAGACTTTTCAGATGTTGAACTTATTGGTGGCATGAAAACTGAGCCAATTATGGACGGTTCGGAACGGATTGGATTTGAGGTCATAGACATTAAAACAGGAGATAGGGCAACTATCGCCCACAAAGCCAATGATTCAAGGACTCGTGTTCTTGGATATGGNATTGATACGGAGGCTTTAGAATCNGTTGCCATTCCTGCGATTGAATTTGCTAAAGATTATTGTGAAGTTATAGTCATTGATGAAATTGGAAAGTTTGCAGTTGANTCAGAATATTTTGTTGAAACCGTAAGAGGGGCTCTTGAAGTTGACAANCCTACCTTGTTGGCCTTACACAAAAAAAGNCGTCACCCATTACTCCAAGACATAAGAAGAAGAGATGATGCAAGAATTCTTGAAGTTACGCCNGTTAATCGTGCCCTGCTTCCTTACAAGATNCACAAACTGGTGCGAGAAACCTATTANGCACCGCTACATTGATTCAAGAGATTGTTAAAGCAAGTTCATGACCCCAGCCCGAAAAGCNACGAGGGTTTTTTTTGCCAGTAGTTTAGGATTAATTTTTGCCACTGGTCTAAGTTTAAGCAGTGGAGGAATGGATTACCAAAATTTCAATGTCTACTGGTCCATTCCATTACTCGCATCTTCACTATTTATCGCTGGTTTAGGAACAAAGAATCAAGTTGGTCCATTCAAGCAATGGTTTCCAAATTTCTCTGATTCCGATTTCGAAAAATTATCACAACAAAAGGTTGAGGAAGATNATAAAGAAAAGCANATGGGAGATGCTTGGGCNCAATTGGAAGCATCTGTGATGCAAACAAAAGAAGAAGAAGAATGAAAATGGTGAAAAACCACACCAAGATTTAGTGACATGCAGCGGACCATTCAACCCGGCCCGCCAAATAAAAAATCGAAGTATTGGAAGACTTCAGGTATTTTATTCGCTGCGTTCTTCCTCATGATGATGATTGACGTAGCAAATGACCCTACTCATTTTGAATGTAATGATGGAGAAGAAATCCCTGTCGATTATGTCAACGATGGTGAGGATGATTGTTTGGATGGTAGTGATGAAGGTACTGAGTTGGCTGATGATTTTGAGATAAGAAATGAAGATGTTGGTTTAGCGATGACTGGTTCACTTTCTTGTTGTGGGAGNNTGCTTTTTGCNGTCTTAGCATTNAGNGCACGAAATCAAAAAACCATGATGGTGCAACAAATTGTTCCTCAACCAAGAGTCCAAACGGTGGTCCAACCAATCATACAACCAGTGGTTCAACCTGCTTCAGTACCTATATCCGCTCAACAAACGCCTGCTAGTAATCAACAACAAACACGCTCAAGGCCTGAAGATTTGGAAAAGGCTCGTGATTTTGAAGCTGCTGCTGAAGAGTATCAACGATTAGGTATGTACGAGGAAGCAGGTAGGGTCCGTGCGATGCATTTGGAGAATAAAGACAAACCAATGGTCTCGATCGGTACTGTAGGAAATACCATTCTCAATGACTCCGTAATGGTTGGAGGAGAAAATGTCCAAAATAAGTGTCCTTCATGCCAAAAAGAGGTCCAACCACATTTCAATATATGTCCATTTTGTCAGTATCAACTGAAATAGATGTAGAATAAAGTTTGAAACCCTGTTTGTTTTCCCTAGGATAGGGTGGAAGGATGAGCCAAGTTCCAGAAAATCTGTATTATACCAAAGAACACGAATGGATTCGAATCGATGGGGATGAAGTGTGGATTGGCATTACAGACCATGCTCAAAACGCATTAACCGATATTGTGTACATTGAATTGCCAGAAGAAGGGGATGATTTCGAAGACATGGGTGAATTCGCCATCGTCGAATCTGTAAAATCTGCATCACCAATCTTTGCCCCTTTGGCTGGGGTGATTACAGCCGTCAATGAAAATTTAGATGATACTCCAGAACTCATGAATGAAGACCCATACGGTGAGGGATGGATTGTAAAAATGAAACTCGAAGATATGGATGCTGTCTTGGGATTACTCAGCCCCGAGGATTATCGAAGCGAAATCGGCGAGTGATGGTTTGCTGATGGCCTATATTGATGGGTCATGCTTAGAAAACAAAAATGTCAATGCCCAAACTCCCGCTTCTTGGAGTGTCGTGATTGTGACTGGTGATAATGAGCTTGGAAAAGGAACAGGGACGATCTTGACCGAATTTTATGGTCGCGTACAAACCAATCCTGAAGCAGATGATTTCATTGGTGCCGAAGTTGGCTCAAACAATACAGGTGAACTTACTGCCATGGCAGAAGCACTTCGGTGGCTGTTAAAACACAGTGAAGAAAAAGAGGTATTGGTTCGAACTGATTCAACCTATGCAGGCAATATTGCAAGCGGTAACTGGAGAGCAAAAGCAAATCTGAAATTAGCCTCACATGTTCAAGCATTGTGGAATGAGGTCTCGAGTATCTGTCACCTTAAGTGGAAACATGTTCGAGCTCACAAGGGGCATCGGTGGAATGAGCGAGCGGACCATCTGGCCTTTCGTGTTCTCAATGACCAAGACCCAATCCCGTTTAGTTTCTGGAAACCTGGTCAGCGTTGAAGTCTTTGCTGAAGCCATGCCCTCAACTCAGTGCCTAAATCTTCTCGGCGCAAGGCGTGGTCAATTTGTGATTTTAGCCAAGGCATTGGCTGCCCTGCATCATACCATTGATGATCTTTCAAACGAACACCAACAAGGCCTTCATTTTCAATAAAATGCTGCTGTAAAGCAATTGATTGCAATTCGCCGTGTGTTTCATGGTCATATTTATCAAGTAATTCTTTGGTGTGACTTGGAAATAAATATCTCCCACAAAGAGCCCACTTTGAAGGGGCCATTGATGGATGAGGTTTTTCGACCACCTCAGAAATCATATCATCTTCTAACCGGGTGATGCCATAATCTTGAACCTGTTCAACTTCAATTAGTCCCACACATGGCTTCTGTTTTTCTCTATAGGATTCAACTAGTAATTTACTTGCATTTGAGGGATGATAGGTATTTGGAGAATGGTGGCTGTTCATGATTAAATTATCACCCAGTAAAACCAAAAAAGCCCCTTCAACTTTATCCAATGCTTGGTAAATTGCATCTCCTAATCCCTTGGGCTCAGCTTGAACGTGCGTGAATACTTCTACTTCTTCTGTTGGAAAAAGAAGCATGTCTCGAACATGAGGGGCTTTTTTTTTCAACTGCATGTGGTTTTGAGTAATGCTATGCAAATCCTTACCTGGAGATGTAATGATATGCAGTCTTTTTGCACCTGCAAATATGGCTTCTCTAGCAAGATGAACAAGAATTGGAATATCAACAAGAGGAAGATTTTCCTTTGCGAGGTATGCGCTTGCCGGAAGCATCCTTGTCCCAAGTCCGCCTGCTACTAGTAACGCATCAGAAACTTCGGCCATGTATTGTCTTAGAGGGCGCAGGCTTTCAAGCGTGATGGCTTCAGGGTTGTATGGAGCAGAAACCGAATTGGTTAATGTTGGTCATTTTTGGCTCCATAGGTGTCGCTCAAACCTTGATTGACTTGCCCGTCCCAGGTCCATGGGGAGCCTCTTCCTTTACCCAGGGGTCAATCGGACTTGCAGGATTAATCTGCTTATACCTAGCATGGTTTAGAAGAACCTTTGGTTCTAAAGGTGTCCTTCCAATTATTGAACGGTGGTCTAACCCTCGAATCTCATCAAAAAAGGTAATTATTGTGGGAATTTTAACCATATCAAGTTCGATCATTATCGGACAGATAAGTTTCATGCCTGCGCCTGCTGGACTCATTGTTCATCTCATTGGTTGGTTGATTCTTCTCAACGGATTTTATGTCTGGCTTGTCGTTAATGGACCTCTTCAAGAAGAAGAATAACCAGTGATGTGTGCAAAACAATTTTATTTGAGGGGCAATTATAATCTCGTTGTAATTCATTATTTTTGACCAATTTTCACATAAAGATTATCATGATGTGAGAGAGGTTAGTTGCATGGTACAGATTCATTGTCCTCATTGTGATGGGCTAGTTGAGTTGCCGGACAAGGCCAATGGATTGTTCGAATGCCCTCACTGTGGAGATGAATTTGAATGGGGAGATAATACCTTAAGAGAATTATATGAGTTTTTGAACATATATTTTTGGTTTGGTTTACTTACTCCATTTTTAGTGAGTATAATTTTTCTCATACTAACGGATATTATTGTCAATCCAAGCGGATGGGAGGGGTTAGGTTATTTCTTTATTGCAGTACTATTATGCGCATTAGCAGCAACTGTCTTGATAATTTTTGGACAAATTAGAGGTAAATCTTCAATCACGATAGGAGCATCCTCTACTCTCGCGTTAGTACTTTTGATTGTTGTTTTTATGTTTTTGGCATGGGCGTAAATTAGAATGATACCATACATATTGGGTAAGCAATTATTCTTCTTCACTTTCCCCAATCCAAGCATTAAGATGGGCTTGAGCATCTTGTAAAGATGGTAATTCTGATTCTGAAAAATCGGAAACGTGGGTTTGTGCTTGCATGGGCGCCTCGGGTAATTCGATTTTTCCATCAAGCCAATCCAGCCATAATTTTGAACGGTCAGGCCTACGAGCATCAAGAGGTGGCCAGAGAGATTCTAATCCAAGGGGTTCGAGAATTTTGATGTGATGGGAGAAGAGTTCTGTATTTGTTTCTTCAAAGCGCAAAAGCATTTCTCGCAGTCTTGTCATTACAACTTCATCCTGACCCGCCCAAAGTTTTTCTATGATTTTTCGTTCATCCTCTGGATACATTTCAACATAAAACCGAATACTGTTGACAATGTTTCTTCGCACAGCTGCGCAATCATGTTGTGACAAAGATTGTAATTTATCTGCCCACATTTCCGCATCTAAAAATCTGAGATCTCCTGTTGTCGATGCTGCAACTGCCCGAATACTCTCATCTTCATCATTCAGCATGTCTTCGAGTAGTGGAACGGCATCCCACCCAATGCGTCTAAATAACCGAGTAAGAACGTCGGCCATGTTTCTTCGAACCAGTAATTCATTCCTTTTGTGAAGTAACTTAACACATTCAAGCCCAGCTTGTTTATCGTTTTCAATCAGCTTTGCAAGACAACCTACAACGCGACTAGCCGCATCTTCAGATGGGTCATTACAACGACGTTTGAGGAATTGAGATAGTTCAAGGTCGCTAAATAAGTCTGGTCTTTCAAGAAGAAGACGAATCCATTCAATCAAAAGAAGGCGACGGTTTTCATCACCATCTTCAAGTCTCTTCATGAGCCAAACTGCAGCCTTCATGCCTGTTTCATGGGCTTCGATTGAACCAATCGGACTGGTCACTGTGTGTGGATTCCAAGCCCAATTGTGAGGACCGTCCTCAGGTTGTGTATGCCATGTGCCCGGCCTTTGTCCCAGAGCGATTGATTCGACCAAATGATAGCCTTGATGAACTGATTGACCGTACGGTACAATACAAAGACCATTGATCAAAGCGATTGCAAGCCACCAGCGTTCCGTGTCTGGAAAAGATGGATCGAGCGCTTGTGCTAACCACTCTGTTGAAATTGCAAAAAGCATGCGTTCTGACAGATCATCTACTCTTTTGAGCAACCATTTTTCATGAACCTCAAAAGGATCATCCATTAGATTCATCCTGTGGGGAACGATGAGGTCTACGACCAATTTGAGGTGGCGGTCAAACATGCCTCGATCTGCATTTACCAAACTCAATCCAAGTTCTGAAACATCACGGGCATCTTGCGGGTGTTTGGCAGGTAAATCTGCGTGTTGATGTGGTGGTTGTGGAAGGGGCCAAGATAGGCACCCTCTCTCCAAAGACTCAGCGAGCGTTCTCCTCAATGATTGCAAGATTTCCTCAGAAACCCTTTGACGGCTTTTCATATACCCAGCTCATCATTAAATATCTAATTCGATATTGAGATTTTGGATAAGTTCCTTGTATCGGTTTCGAATAGTAACTTCAGTAACTCCAGCAACCTCTGCAACCTCTCTTTGAGTTCGGCGCTTACCACAAAGAACGCTTGCGATATAGATGATGGAAGCGGCAATACCTGTTGGTCCACGGCCACTCGTGAGTTCTTTTTCTTGAGCTGCTGCAATCAATTCGTGCGCTTTTGCTTCAACTTCTGCATCAAGGCCCAACCCTGAGCAAAATCGAGAGATATAATCTTCAGGACCGGTAGGCATGATTTTCATCTTCAGTTCTCGGACCATGAAACGGTAAGTTCGTCCGATTTCTTTTCGGCCTGTTCGGCTTGCTTGTCCGATTTCATCTAAGGTTCGTGGAACACCACACTGTCTACAAGCGGCATAAAGGGAGGCTGCTGCAACCCCTTCAATTGAACGTCCCCTGATCAAGCGCTTTTCAACTGCTTTTTTGTAATTTACAGCAGCAGCTTCTCTCACTGACTTAGGTAGTTCTAAACGGCTGGCCATACGGTCTAACTCAGCAAGAGCCATTGCTAGATTTCTCTCAGTAGCATTGGAGACTCTGCTTCTTTTCTGCCATTTCCTCATTCGATAAAATTGTGATCGGTATCGGCTATTAATCGTCTTTCCAGAATAATCTTTATTTTGCCAATCAATATCAGTACTCAGTCCTTTGTCATGAAGCATGACGGTCATCGGCGCTCCTGTTCTCGCTCTTTGGTCACCTTGTTCTGGGCTGAACACTCGCCATTCCGCTCCTTGGTCAATAACATTGTCTTCAAGGACCAACCCGCAATCATCACAAACCAATTCTCCACGGGTTTCGTCGCGCGTTAAATTTCTACTTCCGCATTCTTGGCATTTCACAGTATCTTCTACTTGCTGTCTATCACTCATGTCTTCACCCAATAGCAACTATTATTAGTTGAACTAACGTAAAGGCCTTCGGTCTGGTTTTTAAATTTAATGGTCATTCAAATCAACTAATTCAAGAGGTTTACCTCATCATTGATGAGTCATTTCATCCGAATCGGTTAAGCCAAAATCCTTCTTCGAAGGGAGTAGTGAGGATACATGAACGGCGTACAATCCAACAACATTCGCCTTTCTGAATCAAAAAGAGTTCTGTTTCTCACAAAGGATTTGGACTTAATCAGGAAACAATTGTATGAAGGGCTCAATCTTCGAATGGATGATTTGTCTGTTGAAGACCTCCTTGATGACATAAACACAGATGTCATGACTCCTGCTTGGGTTTGCTTTGACCATGATCCTGCTGAAATTGCAAAAAACGCTTATGCGGGGCTCATGCACAATGGAATGAGGGTTTTTTCGGAGAATGCTTTGAAGGATGGTGGATTCGAAGCGATTGTTTCTGGATATCGCAAAGGTACTGGTTCAAGTCGAGAAACGGCCGCTCAATGTGAAAGATGGGGCGGCATTCGGTACGTGTTTGCTGCATCTTTTGCACCCATACACGAAAGAAATAACATCAATCTGGGTCAATTGATGGGTGACCATGAAATGCTCAAAAGATTACAAAACGGAGAGACGATACATATTGATGAATTCACCTCCAAATATGACCCTGTGACTCGCTTAATTTTAGAAAATGGAGGGCTTTTTCCTTTTGCCAAATCTCTGCAGAGCCAGGATATTGCGCTACCCCCCACGGAAACAGAAAAACGAGCAATGACCATGGCTGAAAAGATAATTTCTCGTAATTTGATCGGTCAACAAGAAGGACAATGTGTAAAACCAGGCGATGCAGTCATCGCCATGGTACAAGGAGGATATTCTCATGAGTTTACGACCGCTCAGGTTCATACCTTCCTCTCAGAAGAATACGGAAGCGATTATACATTACCAAATCCAAAAAAATTTGCTGTGTTTGAAGACCACTTACTCTACGCACACCACAACCCTAAATTCGTACCATTTATGCATAAAGTGCAAACATTGAGAGATTTACAGCAAGCATTCCAAAAACACACTGGTGTAAGAGATTATTCTGCTGTGGACGGAATCAGTCCCGGTATATGTCATCAAGTTGCACGAGAGGAATTCATTGATGTTGGAGATTTTATCCAAGCTACAGATTCCCATACATGCATGGGAGGTGCCTCTAATGCACTTACATACGGCGTTGGTTCCTCTGAATATGCAAGCCTTGTATACTCAGGATTCACGTTTGTAAAAGTCCCTGAATCGATCCGCTTCGAACTCGTAGGTTCATTAAATCCCGGCTGTACTGCAAAAGATGTCATATTGCATATTCTTGCACATCACGCTCGAGAAGAATTAACACTTAATCGTTGCATGGAGTTTGGCGGACCTGGGCTTTCTTCATTATCGATTGATGAGCGAGCCACATTATGCAATATGGCTACGGAGTGCAGTGCAAGAACTGGCATTTGTGAAGCAGATGACGACTTATATGCATGGATGGAGGGAATGGTGGGCTCAACTCGCACTCAAATGATTGAAAATACAGTATCTGCGGATAAGGATGCTGTATATGATGGTGGCATCCATATTGTTGATCTTTCATCAATCAATCCAATGGTTGCGCACCCAGGTAACCCTGATGAAGGAATTCCAAGTGATCCAACAAATGGCGCACAGATAAGCGATATTGGAAATGTTAGGATCAATATCGCTTATGGAGGATCTTGTACCGCTGGCAAGATAGATGACGTATTGTATTATGCAAAGGTGTGCCAAGCCGCAGAGGAGGCGGGGCTCATGGTGAGAGATGATGTTGAGTTTTTCATTCAATATGGGAGTGGGCATGTGAAAGATTTTGCCGTCAGAAATGGTTGGCATGATTTGTTCAAACGAGTCGGTGTAAAATTGATTGACCCCGGTTGTGGTGCTTGTATTGGCGCAGGTCCTGGTGTTTCAACAAACGAAAAGCAGGTTACTGTCTCTGCAATCAATCGGAACTTCCAAGGCCGGTCTGGCCCTGGAAAACTCTACCTTGCAAGCCCACTCACCGTTGCTGCTAGCGCCTTTACTGGAGAAATTACCTCATATTCTGTTGGCATCTTCGACGTGAAAAATTAGGCTTTATTATTCTCAGGGTTTCGTTCTTGTAGTGGTATCATTTGCACAGGCCATGACCGAACATCGTATTGCGATTCTTCCCGGTGACGGTACTGGTCGAGAAGTGGCCCAAGAAGCCGTTCGGTTACTTGAGACGATTTCAGAACATTCAAAACATGGCTTTGAACTCACTCAGATTGATTGTGGAGGACAGCATTTCAAGGAAGTCGGAGTTGAATGGGCGGAAGGTTCTTTTGATTTTTGCAAAAATGATGCCGATGCTATTTTTCTCGGAGCAATCGGGCACCCAGGTTCATACCTACCAAACGGCGACTTGGCCGGTGGCTCGGTAATCCTAGGGCTACGTTCTGGACTTGATTTGTATGCTAATGTTCGACCGATCAAACTCTATGAGGGCGTTCCACACAAAGTACACGGTAAATTCAGACAAATATGGGCACCTGATATGGTGAATATGTCAATATTGAGAGAAAATACTGAGGGATTGTATTATTCATTATTGAAACGCGCTTCACATCGCGCTCAAGGTTTAGAAGAATATGAAGTCCCTGAAATTGAATTCCCTGACCTAAAGGGGGAAGTCGCTTATGATCCTCGCCCAATTTCATCATTTGGAACTGAAAGATTGGTAAAAATGGGTTTTGAAATGGCTGAAATTAGAAATGGGGCACCAGCAGATGGTGTAAAAAGAGTGTCTTGCATAGACAAGAGTAACGTTACCAGAGGTTGTCAATTGTTCAGAAAAACCTTTGACCAAGTTGCAAAATCATATCCTGATACCGAAATTGATTACGGGTATATTGATGCATTTACACAATGGCTTACAAGAACTCCAGAACATTATGATGTCGTTGTTACATCAAATCTATTTGGCGACATATCCACTGATTTGGCATCTGTGCTTCAAGGCGGTATGGGGATGGCTGCATCTGGAAATATCGGTGATGACCATGCGTTTTTCGAGCCAGTTCACGGTTCTTCTCCAAAATATGCTGGACAAAACAAGGTAAACCCGATCGCCAGTATTAATTCAATTCAAATGATGATGGATTGGTTAGGTCGCAAAGAAAATAATGAGGATTTAATTCACGTTGGTAAAATTATTGATGAATCCGTTGCTGAACATCTAAAAAACAACTCAAAATTGACCTATGATTTAGGCGGTATTGCATCGTGCAGTGATGTCGGTGAAGCGATTTGTGACCTTGTAAGAGGGCGTTTAATCGAATTCTAACCTTCCTCTTCAACATCTTGTTTGTTTGGTAATTTCAACATTAGTAAGCCTATTCCTATGAGTGAAAAAATGAGGGCTACCACTTCATAACCTGCATACGTTAACCTCTCAGAAAAGGGGTGCCAGAAAAATTGTGCATCTAAGATCCAAGTAGGAGTGTTCGTATATTCATAGAAATATGTGAGGTCAAATTTTCCATTCAATGCAAGGCCCCTTGATGTTGGCATGGGTTTACGAGTTCCTTGCCAAAGTAATCGTGGAATTGTCAGACAAAACATACAGATTAAGAGGCAGATGCCCGCCAATTGGTTTTTTCTTTTCATCCAATGATTTGGTCCAAGTAGGTTCGGTATCAACCGAGCGCACAACAATGCAGAAGGAGCAATCATAGGCGTCAGATA
>PABV01000044.1 GCA_002699425.1 Methanobacteriota archaeon | reverse complement strand
CAAGGTCAAGGACAAGGTCAAGGACAAGGTCAAGGACAAGGTCAAGGACAGGGTCAAGGACAAGGCCAACAACAAGGCCAGGGTCAAGGACAAGGTCAGGGACAACAAGGTCAGCAAGGTCAAGGTGGTCAACAAGGCCAGCAAGGCCAAGCAGGTCAGCAAGGTCAACAAGGTCAAGGCGGCCAACAAGGTCAAGGTGGTCAACAAGGCCAACAAGGCCAAGGTGGTCAACAAGGTCAGCAGCAAGATAACGGCCAAGGTCAACAGAACCAAGGTGGCGATCAAGCAGGTCAGCAAGGTCAACAAAGCGGTCAAGATCAGAATGGACAAAATCAAAATGGACAAAACCAACAACAACAAGGTCAAACCCAAAACGGCCAACAAGGCCAGCAGGGCCAACAGAGCCAACAACAACAAGGCCAACAATTGGATAACCAGAATGACAACGATAACGATGGAGATGGAATCCCCGATGTTCTTGACAACGATGATGACAATGACGGCATAGTCGACGATTTGGATAACAAGCCAAACGATCACGACAATGACGGAATCGATGACGCTGAAGATAACGACGATGACGGCGATGGCATCAATGATGAAGATGAAACAACAGACGGTAACGACAACACAAACATCTACGATCATGACAATGATGGCATTTCAGACAACGTCGACCTTGATGTCGATAATGATGGCATCGACAATCGTAATGATTGGGAAGATGTCAACGAAAACGGCATTATGGATGAGGGCGAAGATCGATCCCGAGACCACGACAATGACGGCTTGAACGACATCGATGATGATGACGACGACAACGACGGAATCTTGGATGTTGATGACTATGTGTCTAACATGTTTGATAACTACCGATATGACCATGACAACGACGGTATTTGGGATGCAACCGATACCGACGATGACAATGATGGTCTTTCAGATTGGTTTGAGAACAATGATGGAAACCCGTTGACAGGCCAATTCGATCACGATAATGATAATATGGAAGATCATCTTGATGACGACGATGATAACGACGGCATCGAGGATATTCTTGAACAACTTTGAGTGAACGTTACGATAATGCGTATAAACCGATAATGGTGTACCGATTCTTTTGGGGGCTCGCCCCCGAAAGAATCCTCATGATGATACTCCTTCCTTCCTGTGATATTTTTCTTGCAAAAGTCACAGTTCTTTTGATATACCAAGCCACGTTTTCTAACATAGGTGAGATGAAATGCTAAGCTCAAGGCAATTTTCAGAATACATGGACCAACATAAGAAACAAACCTTGTCTATTTTCATGGTGATGATAATGATTATCACTTCGTTATTGACATATACCGTGGCAATCAGCGATGATATTGAACCCGTAACAAGTATCGTCGATGAAGAGAGAATGTCATACACCTCCATGCAATTAACTCAACAAGGCCAAGGTCAACTAACGCCACAAGAGATCATGCTTATGCGCCCCGACGACCACCCCGCTGCATGGGACATAATGTGGAATGATCCAGCTGTAATGCAAGGCAAAGTTTCGGACTATTCCGCACTAAATTTAGAACTCCCTCTTATCTACGGACTTGCTGAAGAACCAAGAAGAACCGACCACGATAATGATGGTATTGATGATCTCAATGATAATGATGATGATAATGATGGCATTCTTGATCTTTTAGAGCGATTTGATGGATGTTTTGGGACTGACCCTTATGACCACGATAATGACGGTTTGCTCGACCATCTTGATTATGATGACGACAACGATGGGATTCTTGAGGGACCGATTGATTACACCAGGCCAGGCCAATCCACGGACAGCGATAATGACGGATATCCAGATGAAGACCCGATGAATGTATCCATGGACCGATATGTTGTCCCCTCAACCATCCATCCATTTACAAATCAGCCAGTTGGTCCAAATTATCGTGTAGATCAACTTCCTTTTGATCATGACAATGATGGGGTACCAGACGAAGATACAGATGGTGCATCATCAGGAAGTTACGATGAAGATGATGACAATGATGGACGTATTGACCAATTCAAGTGGCCATGCGATTTTGATGGCGATGGAGCACAGGACTATTTTGATGATGATGATGATAATGATGGAGTTCTTGATTTAGTAGANGAGCATCCGTATAATGCTACGCTTTCAGATGATATTGCCTNTACTGCAACCTTGTATTCCGCAGCGATTGCTTGGAGCTTCTCAGATTATCGTGATTTCTCAGCAGGGATTAATTTCGTTCAAATGGAAGCAGATCGAGTTGATTCCGCNGACTCTTTTGATTGGGCCGGTGGTGCAGATGGTGATGGAGCAAGCGGAACGCCTGCTTTCGATACAATTGTCGATGGGGATTTAGACAATGATGGAAGTCCTAATTTNTTAGACCCTGATAATGATAATGACGAGACACCAGATAGTGCAGATAACGATGACGATAACGATGGATTGCTGGATATGTGGGANCCCGATGACGATAATGATGGCATACCCGACGTCTGCTGGAATGTTGATAACAATCTTGACGGTCTGAATGACTATAATCGATTGAATCAGACGNCATACCAAATCCCAGGAAAAGATGGNGATGGGGATGGAAATATCGATTGCGAAATCGATTATGACCAGGACTTAGATGACGACCGATGGCGAGCGTTTGACCAAAATTATAACGGCATTTGGGATTGGAAAGACCCAGATATGGGAGGTACGCTATTTCCAGATGATGAAGCCAGTACTAACCAACAAGGATTGAATTTTTCATATGACATGGACAATGATCAAATCCAAAACGAAAACGACTCATTCCCTTTGAATTCAACAGTTGAAACCAACACTTGGAATTGCCCCACTTTATCCAANCCCGTTCCCGCAAACCCTGACCCAAAGTGTACCACAATGCGAGCCTCATTTGCAAGTTTTAACGACTGGGATGGCGATGGAATATCTAANTGGGATGATGTGGATGATGATGGTGACGGCATCATGGATGTCCTCGACATAGATTGGGATTGTGATTTCGATAATGATGCTGATTTACACGATATTGATGGAAGTAAGTATCGNGATGATGGNCCAAATAACCTCGATTCAGATATCGATGGTGATGGTTTATCAAACGACATTGATTGGGATGATGATAATGATGGANTGAACGATCTTTTTGACCCAGACGATGGCAATTGCGGAATTGTTGATTANGACCAAAGNGATTCTTTCTACAAATTTTNCTACCCNCTCGAGGACGGAGAGGTCTTGGATGGAATGCTAGATTCCCAAACTTACCAAGATGGCTATGATGCATATTGGAACATGATATTCATGACAAATCCATTTGCAGAAGTTGGTCTAAATTACAATGGATTTGATCCGACCACNCCCCAAGTAACTAATGGAGAGGTGCCCGAATTTTATTGGTTTTTATTTGCCCGTTGGTCATCCTATAATGGTGGGAATGATTGGGATATTGATGCCGATGGAGACTCACTCATCAATGGTTTAGACGTTGACCAAGACGCCGATGGGCTTCCAGATTGGTGGGATCAAGATGAGGGCAACGACGGGATTATGGATGTTGATGACATTAAGTTTGGAGGCACCTTCAACATGACAAGCTGTGGATGGGTTGCAGGCAACCTCGGCCAGGGCTTTACNTGCGGGTATACCTACGCTATTGCTTATCAAATGCCATTGAACGGTGTCAGAGCACAGATNGGCTCTCCTTATTCGACAAGACCCGATGCTGTGATTGACCAAGGACCTCTGGTAAGTGATAATATCGATTATTCATGTACTCCGGGCGCTCAAGGAGGGTGCTGGCATTATTTCTTTGACAATGATCCAAATCAACCAGTAAGTGCGCTTCCTTATGTTGANATGGTAGATAACAGAGACGCTTTCTTGACGTGGCTAGGAATTATCCTTAATGTTTGGCAATGGCAATCGGATGCAGCCACTGGCGAGACTTCTTTCCCTGATGAATTAGGGGCCGACCTGATAAAGAATGACGTTGATGGAGACGTTGATGGAGATTTCACCAANAANACCNTCGATATCGATGAAGATTACGATGGAGTTTATGATTGGGCNGATGTAGATGATGATAACGATGGGCTTTGGGACTTTTTCGAAATCGATTCCGATGATGACTTAGATAATGATGCTAACCAAAATAANGGATTAACNTCCAGTGGTTTACCGCTGTTCTTNGGTGGAGAGAATTGTGCGGATAATGATGACGATGGTAACGACGCTGATATTGATGGCAATGGTTTCTATCAGCCAGTTTGGGANCAAGGNATTCTTTCTCAAGGCCTCCGTTCGCCTAGTTATTATGATGTGGATAACGACAATGATGGAGTTCCAGATGCTGAAGATTGGGATGATGATAANAACAATCTAAGCGACGCTGANCAAGAACTCATTCCTGGTTGTTTCTGGGGAGAAGAACAGTCCCCATTTGATTATGATAACGACGGGACTCCTAATTGGATGGATGATGATTTTGATGGAGATGGACTTACAAACACGGAAGAATTTGATTCAGCAGGACTCACCTCAGTTTTCGATCATGATAATGACGGGTTAAGAGACGACATGGATAAAGATGATGATGAAGATGGCATGGAAGATAAAGACGAAGTNTTATTGTGGCCAACACGTTTNGATCGTAACTCTACAAATCCATGGGATCATGATGATTTTGGAGATGGAGAGGCGATGGCTAATCCATCCGACCCATTTACCGGACCAGACGGTATCGACATAGATGATGATTGGGACGGATGGGAAGATTTGGACAATGATCATCTCGAAGAGGGAGAGGATTGCACACTTCTTGGCGGGAATACCCAACCCGCATCTGATTGGGACCATGATAACGACTGTTTAGCAGATAAAGATGACAAAGCAGCGACATTCATCACACTCGAGACTCCAGATACGCTTTGGTTAGATGCAAAACAACCAGCCTTATTCTTTGGCCATGTTGATTGGATAAATCCCAGTAATCCTGGACAGCCGGAACCTGCTCCAAACTTACCCGTTCAGGTTCACATTGAATGGGCAAAAAATAACACCACTGCTGTAGAAACCATCGATGTATTGACCGATGCTGGTGGCAATTTCACCGTAGGTCAATTCTTATTCCCTGAAGATTTACATGTTGGCGATAATAATACTTACAGGGTTTATGCAGAGGTAACAGAAATGTTTGCTTTCAATGGGGCAAAATCAATCGAATATAGTGTAGGTTGTAAGGCCAATTTAACTGCACGAGTGAGCGATGTTTGGGAATATTTCCGTAGCGATGAACAGCCATTTTGGTTGGAGTTTTACAGTTTATACACGGCTGATTACGAGCGAGGTATATTCAATAACAGACTGAAATATGTGCCCATGACCTTTGAAATTACAGGTGGCTTATTTGGTAACATTACAGCACCAACAAATTTCACGGGGCCCTTTGCCGGTGGTTATCGGACTGATGGCGTCGGTTTGGCGACATTAGCATTTAACCAATCATCGGGAGCAACAGGAAGTTGGACGCAAATACAGTATAACTCCACTTATGATAACGGACCTTTAGCTATACCAGGTGCGTTTGAAGAAATTATCTGGGATAATACTTCAAAACAACATCAGGTAAAAACAGGGCCTGACGGAAATGCAACCGTGTTTGATCTATTTGCCACCAATACCAGTCTGCCCGCAGGAGATATCCAGATAATTGGATTTGCTACACCTGAGTTGGCAGGCGAATGGCCGGAAAAGAATGGTCTTGAATGGCCTTTCCCACACCTTGTTGGTTCAGCGACGGACCCACAAAACATGCGCGTTATGCATCGAATGAACATCAATGGCGAAATGGCTTTGGAAGCTATATCTCCAGTATATTTCTGGGATGCAAGCATCAATAATTTTGATGGAACCTTTGGCAGTTGGGCTACGATTTTCCACGAACCAGCACTTATCGCTGCAGGCCTTTCTTTTAATGATGTTAAACAATTCAAACCATATCCAAGTTTGTGGAACGGTGATCCTGAGACACTGACTGGAGAGAAAGCCAACCTCAGAGGCTTCCTTTCTGCAAATGCCACTCATTGGTTTATCAAGATGGTAAATGGCGGAGATTCAGACTTACCGCCTTGTGGTCCTGTTAATCCTGATGACCCGAATAGCATTATCCGATGTGAAATTGTTCCCGAGATGAACACAGGTACAACCTTTACTATGAAAGGAGAAGTAAGTAACAGAACGTTAGACCCCTGGACGACTGACAAAATCGCATTGCAAGTAGATGTAGATAGGAATCTAGAATTCGCTGGCGCTGCTGAAACTTCTTTCGTCGACGCACCAAAGTGCTATGGTAGCCAAGGAAATTTGATTCAAATGACTCCCGGGGGAGGAGGGTCAGTAGATGAATGTCTCACGAAAGGAGGCATTGAGTCAACATATAATTACAATTTTACCTGGACAAGTCAATATGCGGCGGGGACATTTGGAATTAGAGTAGATTTCACCAACGGGGCTTATTACTTCACAGGCAATACTTCTGATTTAGCACAAACCGGTGCATACATTAACGTGACAGTTGTTGGTACAACCGAATTCCAAATGCAGAGTGTACCTCGACTTTATCGAAACAGTACGACAACAATTAATGCAAAATTGATCGATAATGCCCTCCAACCAATGCGAGATGTACCTGTAAACTGGACTTGGTCAGCAGATGGTAGAAAAGGAGTGAACATCACTGATTCTAATGGAGTGGTACAAATTCCGTTTGAGGTAAACGCCAGCGACGATTTAGGCAATTACACACTGACATTCCAATATTCAGGAACTAATTTGTACAAAGGTTCTTCCAAAGCACAATCCATTTGGGTAGTATCAAGGACAATTATGAAAGTCATTGGAACAGATTCAACAAAAGAAGGACAAGATAATCTGTTCCGGAGCGGCGATAAATGGGATTTCACAGCACAAATCTATGATGATAATCGTACCATAGAAAGAGATTATGGGGGTGCTTCGCTCGAAGGAAGTGAATCTCCTGCAGGTGGACTTGTGGATGTAATTTATGAAGGGCTTGACTTTGATGGAAAGTATCATCGTCAACTTGTGGCTACACTATCTCCAAATGGTGGAAGTATATCTCTCCCTGAAAAGCAAGCAGATGATAGCCATTTGTGCTTTTATGATGGTAATAATGACGACATTCCAGATAGAGATACCAACGGCGATGGACTTTCTAGAGACGAAAAAATCGATTGTTTACAAGCCGATGTAAATCCACTTTCACCTTCGCTACTTAGGAAAGACCCAGATAGTTTCTTGCCGGATGGGTTTGGTCCTGTGAATATCATCTTGAGGTTTGAGGAAAATTTGCCAAATGAAGGGTGCGAAGCCTTGAATATTGAAACTTTGAATTTCCAGAATGCAAAATGGGATCCATGCTTAGACCTCATCGGTAATGATCATTATCGAATTGTGATGTCTCACACCAGTACAGGATTTGCATTATTAGGGGAAACTGAAATAGAACCGTTCAAGGAAACTGTTTACACGAGTGAGACCCTTTCAGATGGTACAGTCATCACTAAGGATATGAATGTGAAAGGACGATTGTTTGCAAAAATTGATGAATCAACTCAAGTTAATTTAACAAGTCGTCAGATATTTGTTGAATTTAGAATGGCTAGCGGCGGTGATATCATTAATTGTGGAGCAGGGACAACCGATAACGATGGTTTGTTCGATATTATGTGTCCACTCGAAGGCATTTCTTCAGGAGAAGCACTTGTATCCATCAAATATTCCGCAGATGCAAATGGAGATTCATATCGATACCTCAACACATCTTTGCCTGATGAGAAATATATCATTTTCAGTAACTCTACACTTCAAATAACAGAAGTGGGACCATATCGAAACAGTGTTGAAAACTATATCTCAAACCAAAACGGGACCTCGTTTTATGTGCTTTATCTCAAAGAAGCTTTCCATATCAATGCTCAACTTGCTCAAGCGAACGGGCTTTCCCCAAGATACAGTCGATGTTTGAACATTTACATGGATCCTGAAATTACCAGTATTCCAATCGCTACAGCAAAAACAAATGAAAGAGATGGTACTATTGAATGGTATAGCAGTGAAAGCGGAGTGCGTGGTGTCGAAATTATCGGCGGAAAAATGGAAGGATTTAGAACCTTAAGATTGGCTTACGAACCAGATAAGAAAGTCACGAAAGGATGTGACAAAGATTCTTATGATGATTTGAATGGAACTTACGTTGATTTACAAATATTAGTCAGATCGAAAGTCGATTTGAGCCTTAAAGAATCTTGGGCAAATACCGGCGAAGGAGGCCTTATCGAAGGCGATGAAATCAGTGGTAAAGTTGGCTTATTGAGGCAAAGAATGGATCGAACAGTCGAGAATCAAGAAGTATGGTTTATCCGAGAATATTGGGACACGACAACCAATGAATGGGTACGCTCAGAAGGCCGAAATCAGTCGATAACCAATGAACAAGGGATTGCAGAATTCTCATGGTCTTTTGCGGGACAAACATGTGATGGCGATCCTTGTTCAGGTTTATGGCGCATCATTGCCTATTATCCTGGTTCAACTCTTTTCACTGAGTCAGCAGATAACATAACGCTCGAGTTAAGGTATGAGCCCAGAATCATTGTTGATAATGCGGCAGGATTCTTTACACCTAGCAATATTATGGGAACAATCATCCTGTTGATGGCAGCTCTCATTGCAGGAATCATGTACTATCGAAGAACTTCAGCCAGAAGGCAGGTAGAAGCGCTGCGAGGTATTTTGACCGATGCCATGTTGCAATTGCAAGCAGCTAACGAATACATTGCTATCATCTTTGATTGTTACAAGCAATTAGTCAAGCATTTCAGAAGATATGGTTTCATGAAGAAAGTTTACGAAACGACCAGAGAGTTTGAGTCTGCGGTGAAGAAAGCATTTTACATGCTACCCGCCGATCAACTTGCCGATTTCCTCACTGTCTTCGAAGAGGCTAGATATTCCGACCACAATATTGGTGTAGAGCATAGAGACCGTGCAATAGCAACATTAGGAAGCATTACACAAAGCCTTACTATGGCTTTGGGAGAAACAGGATTGGTTTCAAGGACTGAAGAACATAATGCGGCTTTATACGACCAACTTACGAAAGCAGGAGAATTCAAGACCGCCGATGGTACTGTAATTCAAGCTGGTTTGGATGAAAATGCTGAAGATACAGGATTCAAAATCTGATATTAAATCTCCAAAGGTTTGATGGCCTGTCATGCCTTGGATGGCTTATGGAAGACTGGAAATCTCTTATTGACCAAGCCATGCAGCAAGAAAGTACGGATTTGATTGGTGCACACACCACCTACGGTGGCGCAGTTCGCAGTGCCCTCTCTAATGCTCAGTTATTGCTGGGCGACTTGGAGGCAGCTCAAATCATGGAATCTATTTATGGAGCATTGGTCGCTTATTCTCAGCAAGTAATGATTCGAATGAGAGCCGAAGACCCTGAAATAGGCGGGGTCGATCATGCATTTCGTGCAGGACAAGCATACGGCGTCAGTTGTGTTTTGAATCATCTCATCGACCAACTTACAGATGTTGCTGCCTTTACAAATCTTCAAACTTTGGATGATTTTTCAGACACGCTTCACGATGAAATTCTGATTCAAGCAAGGGCTGCGGGGCTGACGGTAGAATTACTGGATGCGAAAGGCGATATATTGTACGAATAAGCCCTACGAATCCAAAATAATCGCGTCGGTGCATTGATAACACAATGGCAAGTCGCCGGGATGCTTAGAGCATCGAGGGAGTTATATGAGCAGACCGGATAAGAAGACAAACCAACACCTCGTCGATTTGATTGGCGATTTGAAGGCACAGTCGAGAGATACGGGCGCTGCTGTATGGCGAGATGTGGCATTACGACTTTCAAGGAGTCGAAAGAACTGGGCTCAGCCCAATTTAAGCCGTTTAACAAGACATGCCCCTGAAGGCGGAATTGTTCTTGTTCCTGGTAAATTATTGGGAAGCGGTGAAGTTCATGCCAGCCACAAGGTCGCCGCTTACAGTTTCAGCGCCTCAGCAAAAGATAAGATTGTAGCAGCAGGGGGAGAAACCCTTAGTTTACATGAGTTAATGAAAGACAACCCATCAGGCAAGGAGGTGTTTATCCTTGGATGATACCACGTATGTCTTTGACGCAGATGGGCTGATTTTGGGAAGGCTCGCCAGCAAAGTGGCAGACTTACTTCTCAAGTCTGCAAGAGCGGGTAATGAAGACAAGGTCGTAATTATCAATGCAGAAAAAGCAGTTGTATCTGGACACCCAGACAGTGTTTTTGGCGAGTACAAAAAGAAATACGAACTTAACCATGCAAGGAAAGGACCATTTTTCCCTCGTATGCCTGACATGATCTTGAAGAGAGCAGTTCGAGGTATGCTGCCATATCAGAAGAAAAGTAGCGGCAGGAGAGCCCTCCGTTCACTTCGTGTTGAAATTGGATGTCCTCCTCATCTATCTGGAGATTTACCAGAAGGACACGAGCATGGAGATGCATCTTCAATCCGAAGAAGTCTTCCACAGCGTCACGTTTTACTAGGCGACATAAGTGCAAATTTAGGAGCGCCAGCACACCGATGGAATGGAGGTGAATCCTGATGGCGAAGAAGAAGAAAAATAAGGTCGTAAACACATCTGGAAAGCGGAAAACTGCTGTTGCACGAGCAACCGTCAAAGCAGGCAAAGGTCGTGTGAGAGTGAACAGCGAACCGATTCAAATCCTTCAACCAGATTTGTCAAGGCGAAAAGCAATGGAGCCGTTGGTGATAGCGGAGGCAATGAACCGTTTGGCAAAAGTTGACATCAACATAGCCACTCACGGCGGCGGCATTATGGGTCAATCAGATGCAATTCGCACAGCAATCGCACGAGGATTAGTCCATTATAATGGAGGAGCAGAAGGTCTAGATGAGGAGCTCCGCGATGAATACCTTCGCTTTGACAGAAGTTTACTTGTTAACGACCCACGTCGAAAAGAACCAAAGCACCAACTTGGTCGCGGTGCGCGAAAGAAAAAGCAAAAATCTTACAGGTGATATTATGATTATACCAATACGTTGTTTCAGTTGCGGTGGGCTTATTGCCCACAAGTGGGATGAATTTAATGACAAGGTTTCAGCAGGTATTGAGGTTAGCCAAGCTATGGATGAAGTTGGGCTGGACAGATATTGCTGCCGAAGAATGTATTTGGGTCACGTTGAGTTGATTCATGAAGCGGCTCCGTTTAGTACATACCGGAAAAAATCCTAGTACATATTTAGGGGCCCGTGGGTTAGCTTGGCCTATACTTGGCGGCTGGGGGCCGTCAGACCCCAGTTCAAATCTGGGCGGGCCCACTCTCTTGGGCTAAAGTCTTTCAATGACATCTAATTCCTAGCCACTATGCAAGTTCCAGGACAGCCCTACTCTCAACCCCAACAACCCTACCCNCAACAACCAATGNCNGCCACTCACCAACAAGCAGCAATTCCACAACAACCTNCAATGCAAATCCAACAGCCAGCCATAGCAACTCAANCTGCACAACCACAAGCCATGGCAGTAACNACNTCTGTGAGCACTGGTAATTACAAATGGCTCGCTCAAGGNGAAACAATCCGTGCTGACGTAAGTGGAATAATGGGCTTTGTGAACCCTAACCCTCTCTTGCGCATGATCGTAGCCGTGGCTACATTCGTGATGCTCATAATTGGATTTAGAGCAAAAGCATCGTTAGTCATAACCAATCATCGGGTTGTATTAGATGTGCGAAATTACGCTTTGTGGATTATTGAAACAGGGTGTGACACAATCACGCTAACAAAGCCGCGAGAAATTGTAACCGGATTTAACTCAACTTTACTCATATTCAAAAAGANGTACATTGGAGTCGATAATTATCTCGTGGGTGTAAAATCAAACACTTCGATGACAGAAATAGAATCGATGGCTACATTGATAAAAGATCATGTTTGAAAAATCCAATTTTTGCAACTGATTTTTTGTCTTAAAGAGGGTATCTTGATGTGTGGGAGTGGATACCAAGAGATATGCGAGCGTATGTTGCACTGTTCTTGGCTCAAATAATGTTGATTACTCTACTTTCTCCACTTGTGTCAGCAGACGACGTCGAAACTTCTGGTGACGTTTCCTGGAATGGTACGATTGTCTTGGATGGTAATTATACCGTTTCGACAGGNGACACCTTGACCATATCCCCTGGTACGCTAATTGATGCAAAAGAATACTACATCTACGTAAATGGTACATTGATCGGTGATAATGCCACTATTTATTCCAGCACACCTTCGAAAATTGGCGACGTTTCTAATGCTTACATGCCCGGTGTTTGGGATGGGCTGTTTATCGGAAATGGTGGAAATGCAATTCTGGATAATATGACCATATCAAATGCAAGCTCCTGTCTTTCAGTTTATGGGGATTTAGAGGCAAAAAATCTCGAGTTGTCCAACTGTTTGCTTGGATTGGACCTCCATGGAGAAGCCACGGTTTCTATGTTCACTGCAAATCATACAGGTGCTTATGGTATTAGGAATACCGGNAATTTATCAATCAACAATAGTGATTTTGCTCAAACAACCATAGGAATATATTCCACTGGAACATTGTTAGCAGACACACTTTCTTTCTCAAATGTCGGNATTGGTATTGATGCGGAAANTGGTNTTTCCGAAGTNGAGAATNTNNANGTAGAAAATGTATCNACNTCATNTAANGTNAGTTCTGGAGTAACTGGNCAACTAATCGGNCTTTCTGGGCAAACNATNCTNGGNATTGATGCCCAAGATAGTGAGGGGTATGTTTTCCAAGATATTTCCCTTNTGGGAGAACGACTTATCCACGCTGATGGTGCTCATGATTTGTANGTTNAAAATGNACAATTCANAGGAATAGAGAGNGCAATGAATGTGNTTGATGTTTCNGCATCNGGNTTAGTNTGGTTNGATGAAACNGTGATACAAAATGTCACAAAGGCATATTCNATTTCAGGNACNGCNGAATATCANTTACNAAATCAAAATATTTCAGCAGATCAATTCGGTATATCAGCAAGTGGAGATATACATCTTGATCTTAGAAATGCATACGTTTCTGCAAANGATACAGGCATCCANCTGTCCGAGATGTCGTCTACTATCGATAATGTCACGATCGAATTAAGCGCNTCTGGATANAGGGGTATTCACATTTTGGATGGCTTGCATAANTTATCTGATATTGAANTAAACAAACCGATNTCTTCAACGCCAGGCACNACTGCTGGNATATTTGCTTGGCTNTCTTCTGTCCAAATTGANGAGATGNATATTTCAGGTTTTGATTANGGNNTNGATATNTTNAANAGCCAAGTTGAATCAGNTGATTTGGANATTCGNTANTCAACNCATTCAGCAATTCATTGTGTGAGCGATATGTTNGAGGGTGCAAGGNTGAAGATCNCTAATTCACTATTTACTCAAGGGACGCCCGTGGGAATTGATGCCCAGAGATGTTCCGTGGGGATTGAAAATTGGCACGCAGAATATCATCAAACTGCCATAGAAATGGATACCGGAACTATAATCGTAAGATACTGGACTTCACAAGTCATNTCAGATTCGATGGCGACAGGTAGTGGTATGCTATATCATGATGGAAATCTGTTTATTGACTCTGATGGTATTGGGTCTGTAAGATTATATGACAAAGTCATCACTTTGACAGATTTATCATATAATCCCTTACCTGCAATGGTTTCTTACCTTGGGGGGCTATTGGCCTACACCGCCCCATCTAATGGGCAGATTACCGTCCCGTATACATCAACAACGACTATGTGGATTGCGATTGAGTACCAGGGCGTTGGTACCATCGAAGCTTTGACTCTTGATAATCAACCGCAAAATTTTGAGGTACCATTGATACCAGACGGGGATTGGCTTATTGATTCAGGTAACATTAGGCTGACATCACAATCCGATGGCTCACCTCATGTGGCTACTGGGAACATTACCGTAGGTGCTGATGCAATTTTGGAATTGGTCGATACAACTTTGATGATGCCCGCTGATTCGAATCTCTCAATTTCAGGGTTTTTAACGACGGAGCAAAGTACACTCAAGGGAGCAAACTTGTACTTTTCAGGCAATGCTCTTCAATCTGAGGGACTCTACGTTGAAGAAGATGCAAAATTCATGTGTACAGATTGGAATACCTTCTTTGATATTGATGTAGCAGGAGAAATGCATTTTGAAGGAGATTGTACATTCCAAATGTATAATTTCAGCAACACAGGATCAATATTAACAAGCTCGAATGCCAAGTTTGAGGGGTATGATCTCATCCAAGTCACGGTTCTTGACAAGGGGTTAGCCTCANAAGGTCAACAAATTGGATTCATGGATGAAAACGGAATCATCACCTATGAAACAACCAATGAATTTGGTTTAACAGGACATGTAAGGGCCTCTGTTGTGATTGATTCTAGTGGAACAACATACGGCGGAAGTACCTTGGTTACCTTAGAAGATGAGCAAGGAGGAATTATCGATNGTATTTCTTGGCATGCAAATGAATCAATGTCTCACACATTTATGTTTTCAACACTCCAAGGCGGAGAAAGTAATCAATCTGTTGTATTAGAAGAAATATGGAGTCCTTATCGCTTAAGTGAGAATTTAGCCATCAAGGCTGAACATTCACTNATTATCAAAGATGGAGCTGAATTAAGGGTTAGTGATGGCGTATCGATTACCATTTACGGTATTGCAGATATTGGAAACGCAGTCATCTCTTCAACCGGGAGTGGTTCTCGATGGGCAGGGTTCAATCTCGGACATCAATTGACAACTTTTGCTACATTGCAAGATACACGAATCACCGAAGCATCAACAGCCCTCCGTCTGAGTGGACCAGTTCAAGCCCAATTGTATAATGTTGAAATCCTCAATGGAGGGGCATCTAATGCACTCATTGAAATGGATTCATCCGCATCAGGTACTTTCGAAATGACGGACTCCATTCTTTCAAATGCCGGAGGAGGCTGTATAGTCAGTTACACCGATTTACAAATTTCATTAGACAATGTAGCACTTTACTCATGTGGGGACAGAGTTATGAGGACTCAGTCATCTCATTTGGAACTCGACGGAATCACACTCGATGGCCAATCTGATATCGGGTTAGAGTTATTTGAAGCAACTGGGCATGTGTTAAATCTTGATGCTCAAACCTTTGCTGGAGAAGGCGCAGTGATCAGTTTAGATTCTTCAGACCAATTTTTGGTCAAGAATGCTCTTATTTCTTCAAATAACCCTGTTAAAATTACTGATTCGAAGTCGGTAGAATTCCAAAATTTGACAATAACAGGCTCTCCTGGAATTACGTTTGATGATTCAAGCGGCACCATTGACCAAATTAGCATTGATTGCTTGAACGGAGGAACGGGGATTGACGTTCAACATCCACGAAGCAGTGGTACGCTTTCGTTTAATGATATTACCGTCGAAAATTGTTCCACAGGATTCAATCTCCATGGACATAGTGATCTTACCCTCGAGCCAATCGAGATTATCAATAGCGATTTGTCTGCTCAAACGTCTTTGTCCATTCACAATATGAATATTGATATCTATTCATCATCCCTGTTGGGAATTATTCAACTTGATGGCGGACAGGTTAATGCATACAATTCCAGTATCGAAAATTGGAATGTGGTCGATGGTAAAGGAGTGCTCTGGTCATCTCATTATATCACCCCAACCAATATTCCAAGTGCGGAATTCAATTTCGAACTCCAAACAGATATACTTGATTGGAATGCTACTTACACAGGGGCATCACTCGTTTTCATGCCGTATATGTTGGTAGAAACTCAAGGAGATACGGTAATCTCAGGCGCTATACTTAGTGCAGAATATGTCGGGAAAATTCCACTTAGGCAGAGTTTTTCATCCGGGCTAACAGCACCGTATTTGATTGAAGTATCATTTTTACTTAATCAAAACCCAGTAATTGAAATTATTACGCCAGCAGAAGGTACACAATTTGAATTTTCTCAGTCAATTCCTGTATCAGTGGAAGCATCTGACGATTATAATTTACCTGAAGAACTAGGCGTATTTTGGTATCTGAATCACACCTCTTCTGCAATATCCAAACAAATCTCTGGTTTACAAGCCAATTTCACAGATGTTGAAGAAGGAGATTATGTTCTTTCAGTACACGTTCAGGATTCGAACGGAGGCAGTAGTTCTGATAGTATTTTGATTGAAGTCTTACCCAAGGATAGCGATGGCGATTGGACGGACGTATGTAATCAAGATTCATGGTTCGATGCATTAAATGGTATTGATTGTGGACCAGATGTTCATGACAAAGATGACGACAATGATTTGGTTCCAGACAACGTTGATGCGTGGCCATTTGACCCATGCGCATCCTTAGATACAGATCGAGATGGCATGCCAGACCGCATTGATTGTCCAGAGGGCATGACAACAGATTTGGTAGAAGATGATGATGATGATAATGACGGAGTATTGGATGTGAATTCAGGAATATCAGAAAATACGGAAGCCACCTCATTTCCATTCTTGTTGATATTTGGCGTCTTCATCATTTTCGTTGGACTTGTACTTTCGAGATTGCGGAAGGAAGAAAATGCGTGAATTAGACCTACCTAGTGCCGATTTTTTTGCGACCCTTGTCGTATTTTCCCTCGGTATTATTGTTTTATGGGATGGGTGGATGATTTGGCGCTCTGCCAAGGAAATTCCTTCGTTAGGCAACTTGGCAAATGGGGGTTTTGCTTGGTCATCAGTCTCAAATCATGAGGCCTTTCGACAATGGGGCAATCTGTTTTCAATGGCTGCAATGATGGTTTTACCTTGGTCCCTTGCCAGTGTAACAGACACCTCCATTTACTGGCTCATTATTTGGGATATATTGTTGGCGTTTCATCTGATATCGTTGTTGGTTCCAAAGCGATATGCTGTGACGGCTTCCCATCTATTTGCAGATGGACAGAAATATTCCTGGGACATGCTTCGATTACCTATTCGTCAACCCAAAAAAAGACTAATTTTACACCGTAAGGGCTGGTGGATTTTTGCTCCACTTCCGATTGGAGGGGCTATTGAGGACCTAGAGGTGGTTCGCAAGTACATCCGAAGTCTTCTCACAGAGGAACAATAAGATACATTCAAACATGGCCAACATCAGGCTTTGTTGTGCAGTGGACTGTGAGTAATGAAGACGTTTTTGTTCGTTTAGACCCGGGTGATGAAATCCACGCCTCTTTGCAAGACCTTGCAGATGAGATTGGATTTGATGCTGCTGCGATAACTAGTGGCATTGGAAGAACCTCAAATACCCAGTATGGATACATGAATCAAGAAGGTGTGTACATTCGAAGAGAATTGCCTTCACCCTCTGAATTGGTTAGTCTATCTGGAAACATTGCTAGAACACAGGATGGCAAGGCATTCACGCATATACATTGTTGTTGGTCTGATGACGACAATGTTGTTCATGCAGGTCATATGTTCCAATCTGTTGTTCACGTAGTAGCAGAAATCCATATTCGTATCTTATCTCAAGCGATCATGACCCGCTGCCCACTACCTGATGTTGAATTATTGGGACTGGAATTTTCGTGACATTCATAGTCCTTGGCGGTGGTGTACAAACATGGTCGGCGATGAGAGAATCAATGACTTAGCCAAAGCGATAAGATATCACCGCGAATTGTATTATAATCACGCCGCTCCTGAAATCTCTGACCGTGAATTCGATGACATTTGGAATGAATTACAGCAATTAGACCCTCATAATCCAGTCTTACACGAGGTTGGACCAGAACCATTACCGGGAACGGTGAAAGTAGAGCATATCTTTCCAATGCTTTCGCTTGACAAAGGAACATCAGATGAGGATATTTCTCATTTTATTCATCAATCCACATCTGGCGGCAAAAGATATCTGGCACAGCCAAAGCTTGACGGTTCCGCATTATCGCTTGAATATGTAGCAGGTAATCTTCACCGTGCTGCGACAAGGGGAAGCGGAGAGCGGGGTGAAGATGTTACTCTGAATGCGAAATTAGTTGCAAACATCCCAACCCGACTCAAACATCCATACACCATTCATGTGAGAGGAGAGGTAGTGATGCCTCTTGCGATTTACCAGGAGAAATACAGAGAGGTATCTCCAAACCCTCGAAATCTATGTTCGGGGGCATTACGTCAAAAGCATGGAGATGGAAAGGCCAAAGCATCGGATTTGGTATTTTGTGCGTATGATGTTAAGTTCCCAAAAGAATCCCCGGATATTCATTTTGATAGTGATTTATTGCATTGGCTACAGAAGGCAGGAATTGAACCTGCGCCATGGCGGGTTTTTGAATCTCAAGAACTTCACAAAGAAATGATTGCCTACACAAAAGAATGGAGCTTGAAACGCTCATCATTTGAATTTGAAATCGATGGCCTTGTTTTCAAAGTTGATGATTTGGTATACAGAGAAAAATTAGGTATGACTGCGCATCACCCACGTTGGGCATTGGCTTGGAAATTTCCTCCTGAAGAAGCGATCAGTGTGTTGATGGGCGTCGACTGGCAAACAGGTCGAACAGGTGCCATTACTCCCGTGGCCCGAATTGCCCCCCAGATGGTAGGTGGAGTGACCGTAGAAAATGTGACTTTACACAATGTTGGAGAGATCACTCGGCTTGGGTTAAAAATCGGGGACCGGATTAGAATTGTTCGCCGAGGAGACGTCATTCCAAAGATTATCGAAAGCCTTGGTCCAGCAACATTAGATGATTTAAAAAATAGAAAACATGCAGATGGGGGGCCATTTTCCGCCTCTCTTCCAACAACTTCTCCCATAAAACCCGTAGAAAAATGTCCCTCATGTGACGCAGGAGTTGTTGAGGATGGGGCTTTCTTGAGATGTCCTTCAGATGTTTGTTCAGCAAAATCGAGCCTCGCCATCGTCTACTGGTGCAGAACGCTTGAAATGGATGGAGTTGGAGAGAAATTTATTGAAGCAGTTCTCAATTCAGGCATCGTCCAAACCATATCCGATTTATATCGTCTAACAGTTGAAGATTTGTTACCACTTGAACGTATGGGTTTGAAATCAGCGACAAATATTATCGCAGAAATTCAGAAAAAAAGGGGCCTTCCATTTTCAGTATTTTTACATGCCCTCGGTTTACCAAGAATTGGCCCTGAAGTGGCTCAATCCATCGCACAATATTTTGTAGATATCGACTCCTTACTCCAATGGGCGAGAAATCCCCAACGTGATTCTTTAACTGAAATAGATGGTATTGGCGAAAAGGTTTCTGACATATTTTTTGAAGGAATAAATCAACGAATGAGTCTGGTTGTAAGTTTGTTGGAATTGATTCGTATCGAGCCAGAAGCGCCTCCTGCCAGTGGCCGATTTGACGGCATGACATTCTGTGTTACTGGATCTTTGTCTACTCCTAGAAAAGAGATACAAGCCTTGATTCAATCCCAAGGTGGAAAAACAGTCGGTAGCGTGAGTAAAAATCTTGATGTTTTGGTTGCAGGTGAAAAAGCCGGCTCAAAACTTGAAAAAGCAAAAGACCTCTCAGTAAATATCTGGAGTGAAGAAAAATTGATGAAAGAATTATCTGAAAAACTAGAAACATCATCCGGTTTCCTGGATGCACAACCAACATTGTTTGATTACTGAGTCATTAAACAGATGGTTATAATTACTTGAGTTCAAAACATCCCTTATGAAACTCAAAGTTTGGACAACCTTGGCTCTTTTGCTATTTGCCTCGATTATTGCTCCTGTGAGCGAGAGTAGTTCAAACGGAATCTATAATCGGACCAGTGGATGTTCCTGTCATTCGAATGGTAATACGGTTACGGTAAGTATGTCTGGCCTTCCTAGCACCTATACTCCAGGGCAAACATATTCCATTGGCGTAACCGTTTCAGGAACTGGGGGTGGAGGTTTCAATCTCGAAGTTGATAACGGGCAATTATCTACTGGTATCGGGATACAAACAGCCAAGGTAGACCCGAATAATCCAAAACAGGCAACTCATACTCACAATTCAGGTTCACGATCTTGGGGCCTACAGTGGACAGCACCCGCCGCAGGAACTGGAACGACCACTTTCAGTGTCGCAGGATTAGGCGCAAACTCAGATGGAGATAAAACCGGCGACTCTTGGGATACAGCCCAATACACTGTTGCTGAGAATACGCCAGCAAACCAACCTCCATCGGCTGCAAATGTCATGCTATCTCCTTCTCCTGCCTATACGTTGGATACGCTTACCTTGACTTACGATTATCAAGACGATGATAACGACCCGGAATCTGGTTCAATCATCACATGGTATAAGGATACAATCGAGCAACCTTCTCTGTCAGGCCAGTCCTCAATTTCATCTACTTTGACAAGTCGTGGAGAAGAGTGGTATACAGAAGTCACTCCATCTGATGGAGAAGATGAGGGGGATACTCAGATATCAAATACAGTCTCAATCATTAATTCACCACCAACGGCATCTAATGTTATGATCAATCCAAACGAACCAAACTCAGCAGAGAATCTTACGCTTGTTTACTCGACATCCGACGCCGATCAAGACTCAGTCAGCGTCTCTTCAGTACGTTGGTATGTCGATAATGTAAGAGAGTCTACTTTCGATGATACGCTAAGTATCTCGCACATTGCCACTCGTACAGATGACCAGTGGCATGCTGAAATTCAATTTACAGACTCCTTTGATTTGAGTTCATGGTACACGACTCCTCCAGTAACCATTGAATCGAACAATCAGCCCCCTGTTTTGGAATCGATAACCGTTGATTCCATTGAGGTAAATACTACTACTGACATCATGATTGAATACGGTTTTACAGATCCAGATGGTGATACAATTACCGTGGTGGACGTTTATTGGCACAAAAATGATGTTAACCAATCTCAGTATGATGATATGATGGCCATTACATCTGATATGACTACAAAGGGAGATACATGGAAGGCTATTGTGAGAGTTTTTGATGGCACATCATGGTCAAATACCCTTGAATCTCAAGTTGTGGCAGTGATAAATTCAGCACCTGTGATAACAATGGTTGAAATCTTGCCCCAAGATGCAACCCAAGCGGACACACTCACTTATGATTACACATTCACAGATGCAGACGGCGATAGTATCGATGAGGTTTCAGAATCATGGGTTTTGTGGGACTCTCCTGGATATGTTGAGGGCGACCCTATTTCACTTACATTGACTGTTTATGATGGTGAAGATTGGTCTGACTCATTTACGATTACAAAATTACTGGCAAATGCCCCTCCTACGGTCGAATTGTTAACTCAAGGAGGAAATATCAGTGCTGTTGAAGACTTAGATATTGCTTTCCAATCCAATGATGTTGAAGGAGAGGAAGTTGAAATCAAAATAGATTGGCACAAAAATGGCTTCTTACAAGGCGATTATGCAAATTTGTCACTCGTGCCTTCAACCGCTTTATCTCCCTTGGATTTGTGGACTGTTACCTTAACGCCATATGATGGCATGGATAATGGCGAGTCAATACAGGCAACATTCACTGTTGTGAATGTCTTGCCTGTTGCTGTAATTGAGCCTCAATCGACGGCTGGAATCATCGGCATCCCATTCAACTTCTCTGCTTCGACATCATCTGATGTTGATAGTCTCATCACTGAATTTATTTGGGAAGTCGACCAAGTAGTTGAAGATACAGAATCTGAGTTTTCATTCACTCCAACAAAAGAGACCCATACTGTCACGTTAACGGTCGTTGACGAATTTGGAGGCCAAGATACAGCCACATACACCTTATCCTCAACAGAAGCAGTGATGCCTACAAATCTTCAAATTTCAAAATTCGATAGATTTGTGACAATCACATGGGAAGGCGAATATGCTTCGTACCAAGTCTTGCGAGATAATGTCTCAATAGCGGAGGTATTCGGGAACGAGTTTACAGATTATCCTCCTATTGTCGGTGATTATTCATATCAAGTAGCTCCGATCGTTGATGGGGTTGCAGTCAATGCAAACGCACCATCTCAAAGTATCAGCATAGAAGCATCAAGCCTCAACTCAGATACTGCTGCCGGCGAAGGCAATATAGGATTGATTATTTCTTTGAGCCTTATCTTGGTTGGGTTATTTGGCGTGGCTACCGTATTTATTTCTCGTGGTGATTGATTGAATTCTCGCATCGTCTTGATGCTGATTATTTTGACGCTTTTTTCGCAGTTCTCAATCGCCCAACCAGGCGGGAACGGAGATGGTTTACGTTCAGGCCAATGCGGTGGTTCTTGCCATGCTGATGCCTCTCAGAATGCAACATCTAGTGCCGAAATCTCCATCAATTCACCAAGTTCCACCTGGGCAGGATTGTTGACATCTGTGACTATTGACGTTTCAGGTTTCCCCGTAGATTCTGAGTCAAGAATACTTGGTGTGTTTTTACTGATTGATAATTCTGGTGCCCAAGACCGTGTGATGTATGATGGGTGGGAAATTGTATCCGATCCAAATGGAGGAGTGAATAATTATGTCGAAACACGCTTGTCATCATCTACAGATGCTAAGCAATTTACTTGGATATTGAAATCTCCAGATGAGCCTGGGGCGTACTCACTGATGGGTAGCATACAACATGGTGGTGAAGGCAATCAGGTTCCATTTCATAAGAATTCAGAAATTATCTATTTCTCCCTTATTTCGCCTCCAGACAATCTCCCACGTTTATCTGAAAATTTTGATACCCCTACAACTAGACTGATTAATGAGGAAACTACGATTACTCTGCTTACCGAGGATGTAACAGAGACCAAAGTTGAATGGCGCTTAGAAGGAGGGGAAATTCAAGTTGTGGAGGTTGTGAACGGTACTTTCATTCTTCCTGCAGCAATTAACCCCGGCCTCATTGAATGGCGTGCAACCTTGCAGGGGGAAGGCCCCAATCAAACAACTCCTTGGTTTCAATTGATAGCAAACGAACCTACGTTCTCAGTTTCTTCTTCCTCGATGTATTTTCAAGGAATTGCCCTGTTGATATTTTGTATTGGGATTGTGACGAGAGTACAGAATCTGAAGCCAAGAGAAAAAGAAACCTGGATTCAAGATCCAAATTTTGTTATACCTCAAGTGAATGAAGAAAAATCAGAAGATACCCTTGAGTTGAGAGGTGATTTCTGAATGATTTCTTGGAGTACTCTCCATGTTATTGGAACTGAATTAGTAGTAGGTACATTTGTTTTGAGTGGTATTGCTTTCTTGATGCTGTTTTTACAAAAAGGTATACATTCAAGCGATATAGTGGCTCATTGGGCATTATTTGCAGGGTTGATGTTCACGCCTCTGGCCATATTTAGTGGTATATCTGCATCTCCAAACGGGCCAGAGGGGAGCGTGATGCTTTTCAACAAATTTTTGCTTTCTTGCGCAGCAGTAGGCCTTTCCGTTGGTTTGCTATGGAACCGATACCAGAATCAATTGATCCATATGAATCGGATTCACGCTTTATTTGGGATGACAGCAGTATGTCTCATATTGATCACAGCCTCATTCGGAGGCATGTACACCAGAGGGGAATCTTTGACGCCTTTTCTACCAAAAGATGTTGCATATGCGTTTCCAGTTTGGGCGAGTGTTATTTTGCTCATTATGGGGCTCATTATGGCCGGAAAATCAGCCATAGAGCATCGATGAGGGTTTATCTGGACCTTTGGTATCTGTTGTAGCCTCCATCATTTGCCTTACCTGTTCTTCGATTCTTTCCGCTTCTTCAATGAGAGGCTCATGATCTAATTCAATGGCAGGGAGAAATTTGTTGAGATGCGAGATTAACACCGCTGCTGCACGTGCATCAGGATAGCGAGGATCTGCTTCTACCATGAGGCTCATTATATCGAGCCCCCTTCTCCTGCCTTCACTCAATAATAATCCTGTAACTCCTTTTATGACACCTTGCTCTAATGGAAGGATGTTGAGTTCTTCGAGCGTCTTCTGGGTAGTTTCAGTAGCGGCTACGCCAAGAACATCCACATCGTCTGTACCCTCGTACTCAACCACTGGCTCCTGACCTTCCATTGAGCTTTTCATGCCTTTTTTAGCGAAAGCATCAATCAAGACTCCTCCTGATAAGTTGGCCCCTTTGGACCATTCAAGCATCCCGTCAACAATTCCTTGGACCAAGGGCTCGGGAATAATGAGTTCTGACATAAGAAGGATAATCTTGTCACATTCAGGTAATTTTGTTGAGCACACAGGACTTCCGGCGTATGCTCGGATGAGAGGCAACGGTTTCCCATCATTTACCAGACACATTGGAGGTAATTGAGGGTCGACCACTCCGCCTACGAATTCTAATTCTAATTTCTCAATCAAAAAATGGGCAATCACACTCGAAACCATGCCAACTGAAGGGAAACAACAAAGCACAAGGGCATTCTCTGTATCGACGGAATCATTAATTTTCACATTCGGTTTTGCCATGATTCCTCCAAATGCTATTGGTGTATGAATCTCACTGAGAGAAGGCTCTCGATTAGGCTGAACGATGAGCAGTCTTGATGACCCTTGTGTAAATGGCGCACCATGCCCGGTCTTAACAGCCGCCCCCATACACTTTCACCTTCAGCCTGGAACCGATTTGAGGCATGCCCTCGCCAATATTGGTTAAGTCGCCAGGGCCTTCCAAAAAAAGCGGGCATGGCTGCAAGTTTAGGTACTGCAGTCCATGCATCGATTGAGGATTTAGCACAAATCGACCTTACAAATCGTCCTGATGATGAAGTCAGATGGATGCCATCATTGGCCGCAGATTTCCTCAAGAACCGATGGGAGGAAGAAAAAAGTGTATTCATGAAGACACCTCGTCGTCCAAAATGGAAAGAAGAGACTTATTCTAAAGCGAAAAAACATCAATTAGGGGCAATTCATCTTCTTCTCGAATTCGTAAAATTACCAACATGCTCACTTGAGGATATTACGGTCGGAATGTGGAAAAAAGTTCTCTCATGCGTTTTAGCAGTTGAAGCTGAATTGAGAACATCGGATGATAAGCTGATGGGAAGATTGGATTTGCTTATGGCAGAAAAAAATCAGGGCGGAGAGGTTGTTTCATGGGTAGTAGCGGATTTGAAAACAGGAAGAGCCCCAAAAAATGAATTAAAGCCGGAAGTTCAGCGGCAGTTACTTTTGTATCGTGACATTCTGTTGTCAAATAATCCGAATGCACCTCCTGTCAAAACCCAAGGCTGGTACACTGAAAACACTCATGCCTATTCGGCTGAGGGTGATTCTGTAATGGAGGATGCTCTTCGAGCATGGGAATCCAGTCACCTGACAGAAAACCCGCTTGAAGCAACACCTGGCCCCACATCTTGTGGAGGGTTTTGTGATTGGAAAGCATGGTGCCCTCATTGGATGAATTGGCAGCAATCTTCTGATATGAAATCAGATTTTGTTGATATGGTTGTCTTGATACATTCATATCAAACAACTAATGGCTTAGCCATTGCTGAATTTTGTGAGGCTTTGGATACGAGTGGTCGAATTATTCCGACAGGAGAAAGAAAAGCCCTCCGTTTAGATCATCGTGCAAAAGAAGTCTACGAAGTCATGGTTGAACAAGGACATAAAGGCCCCGTTTTCATAAGTGGTGTGATGACAAAAGGCGAAACTTTGCGTGCAGGCCACTGGTGTGATGTGCTCCCCTTCTCACCAATTCCTGATGCTTGAGAGATGTTCTTTGATACGTTTTCTTGCATCTTCATCTTTCACTCCTTGGCCAGAAAGTAGCCATTGCACATATGACGGATCATCATTTTCTACTTGTGCAATTGTTTTACTTCGATGGCGTCCAAAAGCGAGGATCATATTTCCATCATCATCGATTCTTATTCTTCCAATTGCATCAACTGGTTCTAGATCATTAAGGCCCTTTCCTAACTGGTTTTCTTGTGTGGGCCTTGATTTCGAAACAATCCATTCTTCTAATTCTTCGAGTGGTTTTCGAAAGGCTGTAGGATGATTTTGCATGAGTTTCCACAGTAAGAGAAGGCTGGCAGCAGCGTCTGCAGCAGCGTCATGGGCATTTTGGAGATCGATTCCGTGTTTTCTGCATAGTTCGCCCAATCGATGCGACCGAGGGAGTTTTAATTTTCGAACGATTTCAAGAGTGTCCAGAATAGCTTTTGGTTTTGGTGGTAATTTTCCGCAACGTAAAAACTCCTGATCGAGCATGCCTAGATCGAATTGTCGGACATTATGTCCAACAATGACAGCTCCATGAATCATTTCAGATAATTTTTGAGCATATGTAGCGAATACGGGCTCATGTCGGACATCTTCATTTGTGATTTTGTGCACTCGCATTGCTCCAATCGGTATCTCGCGTTCAGGATTAACCAACTCACACCACTGTATTTTCTCTCCATTTGCTTGTGAACCAATAAGCGCAAATTGAACAATTCTGTCATTTCGGGTAGAGATCCCGGTAGTTTCCAAGTCCAGAGCGATTACTCGAACACCGTCAAGAATTTCGCCGACCATGGTTTAACATTGAGAGGGGGGATTTCAACTTCTCTCCAAAAGGGTAATGGATGTTCAACTTCAACTTATCATCATGGGCATCAAAGATTGGTTCCGGAGGCCAGAGCCAGAACCGGAAGAAACATTTGAGCAAAAAGAAGCCAAAACAGAGCAAAAACTAGCCGAAGCATACTCAAACTCGATGCAAACTGATTTGGATTCTGCAGTGGACCTGTTGAAAGAAGATGAGGAATCGCTTGAGGAGGAAGTAGTTGAGAACCCAAGAGAAGAATATGATGTTGGCGAGGTTGATGCCGATGACTTATTGGAAGAAGAAATGAGTTCAAATTATGATGTAAATGTCGTCGAAGTAGAAAACATCGACGAAATGAGTTCTATGCTCGAAGGGGTAGAAATCCTTGGCGATGTTTCTCAAGAAGTTGATTTTTGAAGTTTGGATGAGAGTTTAAAGCGTCATGGTTAGATACTTGCTCAATTTCCAAGAATCATGTCACGCAAAAGGTCCTTGTTTCCTTTGCTTGTCATCGTTCTATTCTTGGTTCCCGGATGCACAGAAATCTTGGACTCAGTTGTAGAACCAAGGGCCACGCTTAATGCAAACCCTCTCAATATACAAGTTGGCGACACAGTCGGTTTTGATGGCAGAGATTCGGACCCAATCGAGGGACTTATCACCGAATTTCTTTGGGATTTTGGCGATGGCTCAACTCAATCCACATTGAATGGCTACACCACTCATTTGTTTGAGTCTCCGGGTGTTTTTGTTGTAACTCTCAAGGTTGTCAATGACCAAGGCGGTGAAGATACTGCCACCGTGACAATTTCAGTAAATGGGCCGCCAATCATCGACTTGAATATTCCAGAAGGTATTCGTGCGGGTGATATCGTCAGAATTGATGCAAGTAATTCATATGATGCTGAAGGTAGTGATTTGGTCTATATGTGGGATTTGAATCTTCAAGTCGACAGTGATGGAGACGGCGATCCAAGTAATGATATCGATGCTTTTGAAGCAGTTGTAAATATTCAAACAGAAAAAAGCATGACCATAAATGGAATGCTAACGATTGACGATGGCCAAGGCGGGACTGCTTCGGAGATTTTCACTCTAAATGTTCAAACAAGGAAATACAAAGTCGTTTGGAAAACAGAAGACCTTAGTTGGGATTGGAACGCAGGTACCGAAGAAGGAGAGACCTGGTCTTCGAATATCACGCCTGGTGAATCAGGCCGAGTGATTTCTTACTATGCTGAACTTATTCTTGACTCCAACGATATCCAACCCGCAGATAATTTCACATTGCGAATTAGAATCCCTTCTGATGGATATACCAAAAGCAATGAAACCTCTCCTGGCAACATCACTAGAAACGAAAACCCTCGAACAGAATTGGAAGATGATAATCTAAACCCAATCGGCGAAGATGGTGAATATGAATCTGATAGTGAAGAAGATCTACTTTTGAGATTGATGGCGCAATCAGATGCGAGGTTCGGCCAAGATGATTGGATTTGTTATGTCATTGCTGACCAATCTGACCCTGACTCACTCCTTCCTGATATTCTTCCAGATCCGGATACTGGTAATAATTGGACTCTTGAGATCACGGTAAAAATTCAGGTGCCAATGTTAAGCGAAATTGCGTATTAATGAATTTCAATAAAACATGGTTGCAGGTTTTTGTTAGAATTGAACAATTCTATTCAAAAGCAACAGGCTGAACGGTTTTCCAATTCGCCGTGGCCAGTTTTTTTGCCTTGCCATCAGCGATAATTGGGTTGATTATATTCAATCTACCATGCATACCGTGGACTTGAAATTTCACTCTTAATTCGATCCTTCGATCACGTTGGGCGACGAGAATGTGTTCATCTTCTAAATCAAATTGAGTTAACGCCTCATGAGATTCTCCGTTGGAAATAATCAGTGTATTTTCAACAATTTTTAGTCTTGGTTTGAAATCCATATCATCGGGATGTTTCATCCATACCTCTATGTCAACAGAAAGCATATCTCGAACATTAATTCGGTTGACTGAAACTGTGTCTACCATGCCGACCGTTTGAACCGAGTGGATAGTTATTGAAGTCTCTTTCCATCCAAACGCGATTGGGAACCCCCCTGTTTCTTTGATATGGGAAGAATGTCATTTGATAGTTTATGTCACCGCCTACAAGTGGAAAGAATTCTCAAAAGAAGGCAAGATTAGTTCGATTAATGAGCGAAGTTAAACGATTTGTTTTTTCCAATCCTGGGTGCTCTGCACAATCGATAGTTGCTTTCCTCTCTTTGGATAAAAATATGAGAAATCACGGATTAACTCCAAGAAAAATTGGCTCATTCATCCCCCGCTATCTTCGCCAAGATGTGACATGGTGGCATGACCACCGTGCAGGTAGAAGAGTTTACGGCCCGATTCATGATGAAACGACAGCATCATGAGGTGAGCCATTATGGGGGTAATATGGGCAGCGTGGCCGCTTATTTTGACTTGGACGGCACTCTGCTTGATGCCAGTTCGGAAAAAACCCTAACGGCTTCATTGCTTTATCGCCGACCATGGCGCCTCTTTGTTGGGTTGCCAGCATGGTTCATACGTTTCTTCATCGGACTCATTCGTCGACAATCTGTGTATGATGCTGCTAGAAACCGAGGCCATTTCACTTTGGCAAAATGGGATGTTCTTTCAGCCTATTCTCAACGTTTAGTTGATGGGAAACTACAACACAGAGTTCCCAAAGAAGCAAAGGAAAGATTGGAATGGCATCGTTCTCAAGGTCACCGTTTGGTTTTGGTAACCGCTACCGTTGCCCCCATGGCAGAAGCTATGTCGGTATGTTTGGGCATGGATGCCGTTTATGGCTGTGGGCCAAAAGTAAGAGAAGGTGTAATCTCTGGTTCTGAGAAGGGTTGGTCAGTTCCTCGAAGAAAGGGAAAAGTCCCTGTTGTTGAGCAAGATGCTGTGAAAAATAAACATGATTTGGAATTATGTTGGGCATATGGAAATACCTTTGCCGACTCATTCTTCATGGAGAAATGCGGAAATCCGGTTGCAGTCAATCCCGAAGGCCCTCTAAAAAAACTTGCAGTGGAAAGGGATTGGCCTATTTTTTCATGGCGTGTTTAACCATACGTGGCTATTATATCCGGAGGGTAGGTCGGCCAAGCAGGCCCTATAGTGTAGCCTGGATATCACAGTGGCTTGCGGAGCCACGAACCCGTGTTCGAATCGCGGTGGGGCCGCTTAATTCGACTGCCTTAGAACTATAAGCGATTATTTATTGGGCAGGAACATGTCGACCAAACTGAAATCTTTATTTTTGACGATGATGATGCTGATATCTGTATCTTTGATGCCGGTAGTTTCAGCGCAAGATACTGACCAAGACGGCGTACTCGATGATGAGGACGCGTGTCCTAACGAGTATGGAGAAGCAGAAAACGGCTGTCCAGATTCCGATGATGATGGCGTGCCAGATAACGAGGACGAGTTCCCAGATAATCCTGATGAGCAATATGACGATGATGGTGATGGCGTAGGAAATAATGAGGATGCTTTCCCAGAAGATGAAAATGAGCAATATGATTCGGATAACGATGGCGTCGGCGATAACGAGGATGCTTTCCCAGAAGATCCATATGAGCAATATGACACCGATAACGATGGCGTCGGCGATAACGAAGATGCATTCCCAGAAGATCCAGATGAGCAATATAACTCAGACGGTGACGGGCTTGGAGATAATGGCGACAACTGCCCATATGAGTATGCAATGACTGAAGATGGTTGCCCAAAAGAAGAAACTATGTATGTTCAGTACAAGGATTTTAATGATGAAACGCACAATTGTGATGACAGAACTGGAAACGGAGAGTCCATTAATGATTCAAATGAAGAGTGCTGGGATGGCTATCTGAGACAAGATAAAAACGAAATAAAAATTGTAAGTGAGAATTTGAATAACGCCAAAGATTCCAATAAAGGATGAATTTCTTGCAGTCTTTCCTAAATCTTTATTGAATTGTCTAGATGCAATGTATCCTAAGTAAACAAGTAAAAGAATAGCTGTTAAGTTGAGTCTTGCATCACCCCAAACCCACCAAGTTCCCCAAGTTTGCTTACCCCAATATGAACCTGCTAGTAGGGTAATAACAGTAAACACAACTCCAGACTTTGCATTTGATACTGCTAATGAATCGAATTTATGTTTTTTAGTAAAAAAATATAGAACGGAGTATACAAAAGTCAGAGTATATCCAAGATAGGCAACCCAGACAGTAGGCACATGAATATACAAAAGTTTTGAGTATATACCTTGAGTAACATCGTAAGGTCCAAAAAAAGACAATCCAAGCCATACAACTAATGGTCCGTACAACATCATTTTGCACTCCTTAAGTAAAAGTTAGTAAATGCATAAACTACCAAAGTAATACCTAAATACATTACTAAGTAAATATTACTGATGTCTTGATTTACACCTAACCAAAGTGGTGCAATCAAAATTGCAAAACCGATATAAATTGGAACAATTAGTGTAAATTGTACGAATCTATTACTGAA
>PABV01000043.1 GCA_002699425.1 Methanobacteriota archaeon | reverse complement strand
TATGGTTTAATGCAATACGCAATTTAAAGTTGTCATGGAGTCAAAATATGTCATTAGTACAACGATTTGGGTGCTCTTTCCCGCCTCCATTCAACCCTTGGTGGAAAGATTTGCCACTCGAGTGGATTCACGCTATTGCCTTCGAAACAAGCAAAGCTGAAATCGAGGATAACACGGAAATGAATACTAAATTCTTGCGTTTTCGAGGAGCAGTGTCAAAATGGGACCCTTCAATGATGAAGGAATTGTTGCCAGAGCAGGAATTGCCTTTGAATGAATTAACTTATCCTGGACCTCGATATGATTTCGAAGAAATCATTTTCAAAAGTAGTGAAATTTCATGGGTTTTACGAATCCATGGGTTGGTTAAATCCTGTCTTCTACTCCTTGGTATATCGCATCGTCATGAAGGAGATGACGTGATTGTCGATGAGGGGTGGGAGGCGTTATTGGAAGGTTTGGGATTCCAAACCAATGATCATTCTATTGTGGACACCTCTCCAAGAGTACAATTACTCAGTCAACGCATTACTGCACTCCAAGAAGCAAAGCATTGTTTAGATACTGAGGCCAAAAGGGTAGCAGATCTTCACGAAAAAAGGACTGAGGCGAAAATTGCTGCAGAAACTGCAGGAAGGCAACGTGGACTCAATATGAAAGAAACGGATAAATTGGGCAAAGATGCCTATCTAGGCATTCTGGATGAAGGGCCCGCTGACGCATTGAAACTAGAAAATGCACTGAAAATCAAGGACCATCATTTGGCCCATGGCTCGAAGTGGCTCATTCGCAAACTTAGCAATTTAAGGTGGGAACACGGGGCTTCAACTCGAATTGGTGCAAGAATGGGGCGCCCTGAAAAAGCCGCTCCTCGTGAAAAAAACCTTGTCCATAGCTTATTTCCTATCGATACATTTGGTGGAAATCAGCGTTTGATTAGGAATGCTATCTCAAAGAAAGATATACGTGTACAACTAGGTAGAAGGTTATGCGTAAAGTGTGGCGCTAGAACTCCACTTTTAATTTGTCACCGAAAGATAAACACAGAAGGACGGACGGAGATTTGTCGTGGTAAATCCAAACCATTAGAAAATGAACAACAAAAGAGGGGGCGGCGATTTGGTGAATTACAGTCTCTCGATGTCAGTGAACTTGCAGAAGCAGCACGTCAAAATCTTGGATTAGATCGTGTGCCTGACGGCATGAAGTGTGCAAAAAAACTGATGAGTAAAAAACAGATTCCTGAATCTTTGGAAAAAGGCATGCTTCGAGCCAAACACAAACTTCCTGTCTTCAGAGATGGTACCATCCGATATGATATGAGCGATGTGCCACTTACGCATTTCAAGCCTTCAGAAATTATGGTCCCTTATCAAAAATTAAAGCAATTGGGGTACACACATGATATAGATGGCCGCCCCTTGGAATCGGATTCACAAATGTTAGAAATTTATCCACAAGATTTCATCATTGCACAGAACGCCGTTGATTTCTTCATAAGAGCTGCGAAATTTACCGATGAATTGCTTGAACGTTTTTACAAGATGGAACCTTATTATCGCGTAGAAGACCCAGTTGACCTTGTGGGACAGCTCATCGTTGGCCTTGCCCCGCATACCTCTGGCGGCGTTCTGGGACGAATCATTGGTTGGACAAATTCTTCTGGAGGATATGCGCACCCAATGTTTCATGCCGCAAAGCGTAGAAATTGTGACGGTGATGAAGATGCCATCATGCTTTTACTGGATGGTTTACTCAACTTTAGCAAGGAAATTTTACCAGCTAACAGGGGAGGACAAATGGATGCACCTCTTGTTCTTACAACGAGATTAAACCCTACCGAAGTTGACAAAGAAGTGTTGAATGTGGATACAGCGTGGTATTATTCAAGTGCATTTTACGAGGCTACTCTTGAACAAAAGCAACCGGGAGAAATCAAAGAATTAACCGATTATGTCGAAAAGAGGCTTGGAACACCATTTGCCCTGAGAGGTTACGGATTCACCCATGACACGACAAGTATTGATGAGGGTCCTGCTCTGTCTGCATACAAGACTCTTGAAACGATGGTTGACAAAATGAATGGTCAACTGGAACTTGGACAGAGATTGCGTGGCGTTGACGTTCGCACTGTTGCAAGTAGTGTCATTAGATCTCACTTTTTACCTGACTTAAGAGGGAATCTCGTCGCCTTTACTAAGCAGAAAGTACGCTGCTTGGCTTGTGGTCATTCATATCGGCGAATGCCTTTAGCGCAAAAATGCATTCAGACAAAATCAGGAAAATTACGCGGCCCGTTCGGAGGAAAAGAGGAGAAATTGTGCCAAGGAAAATTGGCGCTTACTGTGACGGAGGGTGCTGTTCGTAAGTATATCAAAGTCACGAGACACGTCATGAAAACATATGGAGTGGATAATTATACAAAACAGAATGTTGAGTGGTTGGCCGAAAGCGTTGAGAGTTTATTCAATAATGATAAAGCAAAGCAATTATCCTTGGCCGATTTTCTCTGATTCAGTCACGGGCCATTGATTTAGAGGGGTAAATATCCCAAGGTTTTGTTCCTCTTTTTCTTCGCAAGGAGACCCACATGGAATGTAATAAGATTTTAACAAAGGAAAATATCTGTTTCATTGATTTTATTGGGTGTAACAAATACCAGAGGGGGCTCCTAAATGTTGAGAGGGGATGTTTTAGTTGTGCCAATATACCGTCTGGTATGTCTTCATTGACACCATATTTTACCGGTCGTTTATTTTTAGGCATGTAATATGTTCCAAAAATAATATCCCAGATTGGTAGAAAGGTGGAGTAATTGGTCCAAATAGCTTCTTTTTCACTGGTATGGTGCCAATGGTGGAATTCGGGCGTGATTACAACTTTATGTAACCACTTTAACTCCCATCTGACATTGGCGTGTAAAAATAATCCAAGCAAAATTTGAATCACTGCCAGTATGCCTGTTATTTCAGGACTGAATCCTGCTGCAATCAAAAAAGCAAACGCTGGAGCAATGATTGTACCATCCAGAGGATGGGCCCGAAATCCACTCGCCCAATCTAATTCCTCAGTAGAGTGGTGGATTGCATGAAACTTCCATATAACGGGTATTTCGTGATAAAAACGATGTGTCCAATAAACAAGGAAATCGAATAATAGAAACCCAATAAGTGGCATCCAATCGGATGGAATTTGCTGAACAAATGGACGGATCAATAGTCCTGGAACCCATGCCAAACTGATTACTGCGATGAATATAGCAACGATGGCGGTTACAATTGCCATCAATGGTGAGATGAGTGCATAACCTATGTCCGTAGTCAAATATTTTCTACGTAATCTCTGCCCTTTGTGCCTTGGAAAGAGTTTCTCAAACGGTACAACAAGCACNAATAATAGCACGACAATAAACACACCATCTGTCGAATAGAGAAGTGAAATGAAGATTAATACTAAAGTCAAAAGNCGAATTGCCATGGCTATAATTCGNCCTTTTATTGTAAAATCCTTCAAGCCAACTTCATCAATGGAAGGGATTGGCTGTTCTTGTTCCGTTAATTGTACCATAGGAACGACATTACTGGGTCTAGAATCGCCCTATAATACAATTTTCACTATTTGACTAGATAAAAAAACCATGAGCATTGAGTATTTTTTCCATCCATAACAATTTTTTGAGTTTCAGGGACTTATTTGTCACACCGCTCCACTGGCCAACGGAGTTTGTACAAAACCCAATTAACTCACACGCCTCTTTCTTAAGCCCAAACATCATTGCAAGACAGACTGCTCGGTCACCATCGGTAAATCCTCCAGGGTTTATCATTCCCTCAATTTTTTCAGGTAGTTGNTGTGTAAGTATAAGGGGATAATCATCACTAAGTTGAGAAAGTAAATATTCCCAAGCCTCCGTATTATCGCCGTGTGCATGCAATGCAATGGGGATTCGTGACTCTATTGCTCGTTTGAGATAAGGGTACCCGTCTGCGTCTGAAACAACGAACAAAACCTTNGATANATCGTCGATTGCGCCTACACTTCCGTCCGCTACGATGAAAAAATCACAATCGGAGTCAGCAATATCTTGTTTTGATGCAGCGGCTCCAATGATGCCTATTTTTTCATAANATGATAAATCGATTGAAAAATTGGGATTTGCAGCTTGTGAAAGCCTCCTGGCGCTCTCTCTATCATGAAAAATCTCCCAACCAAAATAATCTCTAATCTGATCTTGAAATTCAATTTGAGGAGAAAAATCCAACAGGAGCTGTCGNGGTTCTTCCATCGTGTTTCCCAAGCAATAAGGTACATCAACCCTCTCCACATGAGTCCAGTGATGCCTCTGCCATCACGATATCCTGTTATTGAGAGTGAAGCAGCTCTCGCGAGATATCCCTTTCTTCCTCAAGCCAGTGCTTGGATGAGTAGTCTGGCTCAAAAACACCATATCGACTTAGAAGAATTAATTGAAGGACGTATGCTTGAAAATGCAAGAAAAAGAGCACGGATGCGATTAATTGATACTGTAGACAATAAAGAAGGCGTAGATGTATATGGAACGGGGGATGTCCACTCGGATCATGGACGATTNGTCGAGGCTTTTTCCTTCTACTTTGCCAGGTTGGTCGTCTGCGCNAGCGGAGATGAGCGATTAATTTCGAGGTGGGCTCAAGCAGAGGCTTCGCGTGCAGAAAAATTATTGCAAGTCGANAACATGGTTTCTGACATTTCAAAGACGTACTTTCAAAAAATAAAATTCGAGGCGGAATCCAACGAGTGGTACATTGGTATNGGNGATTTTGTAGAAGTTTGTCCAANCATTTCAGGCTCGAGGTGGCGTTTGCCCAATTGCGAATTATCGGACGGCTGGATTCGTTTGCATGATGAAAAGGGGTATAGTTCCAAAAACAAAGTTGCTAGATTACTTCGAGAAAGGATCAAACAATCGATTGTCAAAGATGCAAATCAAAAACAAAAAGACATCACACCAGAGTTAGAAGTACAATTAGCAGAACATATTGGAATGGTTGTTGGCTTAATGGCATCAAAACAGAGTGAAGCGATCAGCCTTGTAACAGCTGGAGAAGGCGAGTGGCCTCCTTGTATGAAGCAAATCATTGGAGAATTAAGTCAAGGAGTAAATGTAAATCATTACGGGCGTTTATTCCTTGCTTCAATAGCCCGGACACTGGGTTTACCGATTGCCAATTGTGTTGATTTTTTCAGACATGCCCCAGACTTCTCAGAATCGGTGACTACCTACCAAGTTGAACACGTTTACCAGCATGAATACACGCCATCTGGTTGTGCTAAATTGAAATTAAACCACAATTGTCCTGTCTCGGTTGGAGATGATCGATTATGTGANCAAACCTGGATGGACCATCCTCTTAAGTACACAAAAGCAAAACAAAGACGGAGAAGATTAGAAGAAAAACAAACCGAAGATTCTTCTCCCAAAAAAAGCGATGATTGATGAAGTCGGACTTACTAGTAGCGATTAGTCGGGGCGCCATCATGGTTAGAACATTGGTAATTTCAGTGGACAGGGATAATGACCTTGGCATGAAAACTGCGATTCGTGGACCGGTCATTGGTAGAAAAAATGTACTTACTGCAGCCTTAAAACTAGGAATTGCAGACCCGGAAGAAAGCGATACAAACGCGATATTAGGTGCACTTCACCAACATGATGCGCTTGTTGAAAATAATGGTGAAAATGACGATGTGGAAATCGTCGTACTCACGGGTGATGAAAAGGTAGGTTTGCGCTCTGACCGTGCTATTGCGGCTCAGTTAGAGGAAGTAGTAAACGAGTTTCAACCCGACCAAGCAATTGTAATTACAGATGGTGCTGAAGATGAGTCGGTTTTACCAATTATCTCAAGCCAAGTACGAGTAGACCATGTGGAAAAAATTATTGTCAAACAATCCAAAGGAATTGAAGGTACCTATTACTACATAGTCAAAGCACTGGAAGACCCAAAATGGCGAGCNAAAATGCTTGTTCCGATGGGCATCATCCTCGCAGTTTTCGGTTTAGGAGTCATGCTGCCCAATGATATTGGGAGCGTGGTTATTGGAAGCATGCCTTTGCTTTTTGGTTTGTTTATCCTATCTAAAGGACTTGGATTGGAACAAACTGTCGGAAGAGTCGTCCAAGAGATGAGAGAAAATGCAGATGCGGCTATGTTTTCATCCCTTCTTTGGACATCCACCGTGTTTAGTGCTATTTTCGCTGTAGCAGAAGGTTTTTCTGAATATTCTGCCCATGCAGGAACGACTACAGTTGGCATCCTATGGATGAAAGTATTCCACTCCTCACTCGCTTGGATTGTCATTGCCTTCCTCACTTCAACAGCNGGATTTTTACTTCTCCGTTTGAAGAAGGGTTCTTTTTCTGGAAGACTGATTATCATGGGTGTTTTTGCGATGGTTATCTTTTCCTTCCTTGACAAGGGTCTTGAAATAGCAACCAACGTTCTATCTGGTCAGAATTATGAATTTTCCGTGAGGGGTATTCTTGATGATTTACTTGAGCCGATGATGTGGATTGCGCTATTGTGGATCACAACCACCATTGTGAGAGCACTAAAAGCAAGACAAGCCCAAGGAGAAAAATACTGGGGAATCTAATTACGTTGTATAAATCTCAGTTTGGCCGCAACTCGGACATTTTATTTCAATTGGCCTAATATCTGGAATGCCCAAAGGTGAACCACAAGACTCACACAATATGGCTTGTTTGACTTGCATTTGTTTTTCCTTGGCTTCTGATGCGGGGTTATACTTCATGCGATATTGCTGGGGTTGTTGAATAAATTTTGGTGAGCGTCCAACTGGATTTAAATCATTGAGATTTACATTTTCTTCGTGCACTTCCGTGTGAATAATCGGGTCTTGCTGGNTGCCTCCGATTTTGAAGCGAGCAATTTGTGCTTCTATTTCAGACGTCGTGATACCANTTTCTCTCGAAACTTTATCCATTTCTAAAATTAAATCATANCCACTGAGTTGGGCCAATTTTCCCAACAATCCCTCTGGTAAAGCAACCATGNGCCCCTCCAGAGTTGATTCGCTGATGAATGTTGGCTCAATTCCATATTGAAATGAATGGCAAAAATAGAGGGTATGCCACTTGAAGGTTCAAATAAGAGTAGTNGTGGGCCGGCGCTGAGTGATTNCATGAATCTGCTAAAATCTCGTAANCAAAAAAAGTCAATTTCGGGTTGCGGCATGCGCCTTCANTCTTCTGACACACCAAAAAGAAATGTTAGAAAATTAGTATGCAGAGTAGTTATGGGAAAGCCCCATTTTGTCCGATTTGATACGACNCTGGCAAAAATTGTTGAGTTGGTCACAAGTAAAAACTGGGACCACATTTTTGTTGTTGATGATGAAAAAATNCCTATGGGGCGGANNCATGCAGTAGATATTTTGAAAATGATCGCAAAGAAAACTGTAAATCGTGATGTAGCATGGATGCATAAAATACAAGCAGATGCTCTAATTAATTCACCACCGATTAAAGTAAATCGCCAAACACCTCTTCTCAATGCTGCTGCTTTGCTATTAGCGCACGACCTTAATCAGATACCCGTAGTAGACGATGAAGGGTGTTTGTGTGGGGTTATTTCTAATGCCACAATTACCAGGTTTTTGCCTCGTTATCTGCTCTAACAAAGAAATCTTCAACTATGCACTCCTCGAGGTGCTTGATGCAACAAAGCAGCCCTCGATTGTGGCCAAATTCACCAAGTAATTCACCCCTACCACTTCCCTCTAACCCGATATTGTACACATTGAATGAATGCTTTATGCTTAAACCGCCGCCTCTTGATAATACAAGTTCAATGAATCTGGCTAAGTTAAGAGAATGGATAGGAATGCATACTCTCTCTGATGGTTCGATCATAAATGATACCATCGATCTCAATCAATGTGTTCCAATGCTATTAATTGGAGAGTTATCTAATCCCTGCCGTCTTAATGACATTGGAATAGAAAGATTACCAATCATCCCCGTTCGATTGGAACATCTTGCTCGAACTTGGGCAGATGGATTAGATGCTCGCGAAGTTCAGCCGGGTGTACATCATGTGACATTAGCATCAAGCCCTGGATGGTGGGAATTAACCCATCTTACTCTCGCTCCCCTTTCCGATTTGAAAACCATGACATCTTGGCTAAATAATGGGCGCCAAGGAACATGGAAACCGGTAAAACTAGCTGAGGGAAATATCAGAGTTATCGAAGAATATACAATTATCCCTCCAGCCACATCCAGTATGAATTGGGATGGAGAATATGAAACAGTCAATGAGCCCATGCCAAAAATCAAGGGACCTGAGCTGGAATTAGCCGAAGTTTTCGTACCGATTCATACGAATTATGGTTGTTACGATAGTCGTGGAAAAATCATTAGATGTGCTCACGTTGGACAAAGAAAATTTCATGAAGATTTCTTTCGTAAAGGCTCATCAAAAAAATGGGATAATATCTTGAAAATACGCTAAATTGGGGCTCAATATGGGGTCCCGGGGGGGTCCCCAATCGACCAAATATATACCTGAGTAATACGAAAATCATGCGAGGAAATGGTTCGCAAAAAACTGCCAGATTAGAGAGATTGAAAAATGAAATTATTGGTTATGTGAGGCAAAATCCCGGATGCTTAGCTGCTGATATCGTCGATCATCTTTCCAATGAGAAGAAAATGAGAAATCACGGCTTAACCGCAAGAAAAATTGGTTACTTCATTCCAAGACATATGAAAATGAGTATCAATTACAAACTTGACCACTCTACCGGCAAGAGGATGTATTCTCCAGCATAAATCGGGTCAAAATTCAAAATGTAGGCCGTGTTGGACAATACATGGATTTGGGTTTATTGCCTTCGGCAGATGAATTATGGCCGAGAAAAAATGAATACCAAGGAGAAGTTCCTTATTTAGAATTAAGTCCTGTTTGGTTGATACTCAATTCAAAAGAACAATACGGCTTGAAAAACCAGCTCGAAAAAATAGTGGAAAAATTGGGTTCAAATTACCCTTCAGATGTTTCCGTTGATGAAAATCATGGTCCGGTTTACATCGACGATAGTGCAACCCTTGAACCTGGGATTCACATCATTGGGCCGACATACATCGGTCCGGAAGCGATTATTCGCCAAGGTGCATACATTCGATCATATTCCTGGATCTGTTTTCAAGCCGTGGTTGGTCATTGCAGTGAGGTTAAGCATAGTATATTGCTTCCAAAAGCCAAAGCTCCTCATTTCAATTATGTCGGTGACTCGGTTATTGGAAGTGAAGCTAACCTTGGGGCAGGAGTAAAACTCTCAAATCTGAGAAATGATGGTGGGGAAGTACATACCCGGCACTCTGATCAAAGAATTCCAACTGGATTAAGGAAATTTGGAGCATTGATTGGTGAAAAATGCCAATTAGGTTGTAATGCCGTGCTCAATCCTGGCGTCATTCTAGGGGCAGGTTGTTCTGTATTTCCAAATCTTACAGTTTCTGGGATTCATCCTCCTAACGGAAAAATCAGGTGAATCTCATGTTATTTGGGACTGATGGGATTCGAGGGAAAGTGTGTTTAGAATCATGTTCAGATCCTGTCGATGCTTTAGTGAATGAACGGAAAATTACTCCTGACCTTCTGTGGTTGGTTGGACATGTGTTATCCATGAAGGTTGAAAAACACTCACGCGTGATTATTGGATGGGATAATCGGCCAGATAATCCCGTACTTGTTCAAGCACTTGCGAATGCTCTTGATGATGAGGAAATCGAAGTGATTCTCGCCGGTATTTGTGCGACTCCTGGTCTTCATGGAGCAACTTTACTAAATCAATGTGAATTTGGTTGTATGATTACAGCTAGTCATAATCCTGTCCAAGATTCGGGAATTAAAATTTTTAACAAAAATGGCCTAAAAACCAGTCCTGAACAAGAATTAGAAATCTCTCGATTAGCACATGATTTGTGGCAAGAAGAAATTGGGGAATTGATACCAAATACCTACAAGCCATTATCGGCATATGAAAAATTTGATGCTGATGGGTTTCATCAACAAGAGATAGAAACCTTGCTTCAAACATCTGAGATTAAGCATCACTTACAAATTAGCAGGCCTCTTTTTATCGATTCATCCAAGGGTGCAGCGGCATCATGGCTTGCCAAACACCTTACCAATTCAGGTATCGAAGCCGTTGAAGTCTCAAAAAAAGCCAAGGCTTTGAATGAAAACTGTGGTGCTGGTGAACTATCGCCAGGCCAGAGATGGTCTCTTAATGATGCAAAAAAAGAAGCCCACCTCCTCATAAAGTCTATTTCTACAACTCATGATTCTAGCATACTTCCTCCCAAATCTCTTGTTGGTATGGCTCTAGATGGGGATGGTGACAGATGTCTAGGGGTGATTACTCATGAGTCCGGATATGAAGTAATAGATGGAGATCTTATGGGATATTTGATCACCCGAAACATGGCATCAAAGTCTACTCTAGCGGCTTCAATCGAGTCTGATCTGGCACTCAAACACCACATCCAGAATTTACATCGTGAGAATGAAGTTATACAAACTGCTGTAGGAGATCGGTGGTTATCTTATGCCCTTATGGAAGCTTATAGCCAAAATAGTGATCAAGAAACTTCGAAAATATTGCCATTACTGATTGGAATAGAAGACTCTGGACATCTCGTAATGCCGAGAAAACACCCATTAATTGAAGGTCAATGGTGTTTGGTTGGAGATGGGGTGAGATGTATGATACGTCTCCTTCAGGTAATTGTAAATGGATTTTTCAAGGAATTCCCATCCACGGGTTTCAAAAACCGCATCTCGATTAAACCATTCAATCGGAAACTTTGGAATGGTGAAAATGAATTATCAAGAAATATCGAAAAACTAATCCAGTCAAATCACCCTTCTGCAAAACGGACATATATCGATGGTGAGAATAATCTTCTATTAATGCAAGCAGAAGGTTTCTCAATTGGAATTAGGAATTCCGGAACTGAAGAAAAGATTAGCATAAGTCTTCGGCTAAGAGAGCGTGAAAGCAATGAGATATTTCTGACGACTTTGGAAAAAATAAAACAAATCCTCTCAGAACAGATGTCCAGAATAGATTAAGCATCCATTTGAGCATGGTGTTTTTGAGTCATCCAAGTGACCGAACCCAACAAAAGAGCACTAGCAATGAGCATCAACAATAGCATGTTTGAATCAATACCTCTTATGATAGTCAAGGCAGCAATGACCCATGAAAACAAAAGGTCAATTGCTCCAATCATTCTCAGTGATTTTCTATCCGACCAGATACCTGCTATCCATGAAGCACATGAAACCAGTAACAACCCAGTAACGACCATGCCATCGATAGCCATGCTCATCAATCCAAAAGAAAGTGGAACCAATAAATGGGCCAGCCACAAACCAGAAGTGGTCCATAATCCTTGATTGGAATAACTACTCCAAATCATGATGGTGATCCCAATGAAACCGATCATGAAACAAAAGAATGGTAGAATATAGGAAAATAATGATGCCGTGGCTGATAAAAGGAAAAAGCTCCAAACTAGTGAAACGCCCGCTCCAACAATAACTGCTGGTTGAAGCCATTTCAAGCATTGAATTACTGAAAAATATACGGCCAAAATCAGAGCAGGTCCTATTGAAATAATTGCAATCATCAAGAGTATAATCGTCCTACCAAAAGCTCCTCTATGATCTTGTAACCCTTTTTCATGTCTTTTTTGTTCCACATGAGCATCGAGAAAAACCAAACCGAATAAAAACACTTCAAACAAAACAAATGAGCCTTGCCAAGATAAATCGTCGAATGCAAACAAATCAATTACAAATCGATCGATACCCATTACCACAGTGAGGAATTTTGACGCTGCACCGATTAACAGGATTGTCTCTATGGTGGCAGGAATTCTTTGATTTAAATCATCATTATTGAGTAAACCAATTAAACCAACCAAAACAGAAAATATGAGAAAAATAGCCCATCCCCATTGCATTTCTGGATAGACTTGCGTATCACTTAACCGCGACAGGCTGAAAATGACGCCGATGCCAATCAGCACGAGGAAAATAGGAGATTCAATGCCCAAAATATTTGCCCATTTTGTTTCACCTCCATCTTTATCCCTCTTTCCAGTTCCAAGAAAAATTACGGATATAGAGACAAACAATATCAAGGAAAGTACTCCTTCTGCGTAAAAATATGCATACCAAGCAGTGAATGTCAGCAGAATAAATAGCAATACCAACAAAATTATTGGTTGGCTCTCATCACTGGATTTCATCGTGGATTTTCCAAGTAATTGACTCCGTCTCTGATTTTGGAAAACAGATTCAATGGTGTCTTGATTCACGATTTGTAACGTGGCTTGCTTCTGTACAGATTCTGACTCTTCTTGAGGCTGATTTGAGGGTTTAGTTTGATGAAATACACGCCTGATTTCAGAATTCATTCCAAGATAGGTACCAGATGCAATAAATACAATCCCAAAAATTCCAGATAACCAAACCTGCTCCAAATTTAATGCTGCAAGGAAAAATGCTACCAGTGAAAATATACTTGCGAATGCTACTGGAGCGGGGTTGACGAGGTGCTTTTGGGTAGGCAGATAAAACATTATGAGAAAAATCAAGAAGATGATTGATGAAAGAAAAAGGTCTGTGTCTGGGGTCAAACGTATTTCTTGATGGATGGATATCTCATTATTTCCAGTCAATATGGAAAGTATCACCATCACCCCGAGAATGAAAAAGCACGGAAGCAAAAATCGCCAAGGTGGATGCTTTTGTTCAACTTTTGGTCGGGCCAAACTTTGTTTTTTTGACCAAGTTACAAGCATCCACACTGCAATGCACCATGGTATGACGAAGACCACAGTTCCACCAAAACGCCATTGCATCATTAAAGCAAAGACCGCCCATGTAATCAGAACTAATCGTGGATTGCCTTGGTGTTTTCCAAAGAAGTATGCTGTGGTATGAAGGAGTAAAAGACTCGTTGAAACCAGAACTAACCCAAGATATGGTAGAGATTCTGGATGAGCAATAAGAGTTAGGGTAATGAGCGGGAATATAAAACTTAGATTCCATATTTTTAAGACCCCACTGTTGTTTAATTGAGTTGAAAATTCAGACTTGCTTCGTGCAATTGATAACTCCAATGCTGAGGGTTTGACCTTCAATTGTAGAGCTGTTTGTATGACAATCAGACCAAAAATGAATAAAGACATTCCCCATTGAGAGAATATTATTTCGAATAGGTCTTGGCTCACTATTCTCGATTCTATTTCACTAGCAAAGACAAGTAACCATATCCACGGACCAAGAATTGTGGTGGCAACAAGAGAAGGCGATTTTCTCAGATTACTGAGTAATCCAAGTCCGAACCACAGGACGAACTGACTGCCCAACAACCAATCACCACCCGAAGGAATCTGCGCAGGAAAGAGTATCGTGATGATGAGTGACGTGACGATTGTTCCCAGCCACAACACATGATCTGATACAGAAGATTGCTCTCTCAAGAAAGCGATACTCGTCAATAGAAGCCACGTAATTGCAAATAAATCATAGCTATATTGTTGCTCTACAAGCGACAATAACCCCCGAGAAGAAAGAACAAGAAGTACAACTACTGCTGGTGCTGGCCAAAGTAAGAAAGGTTCTATCCTCTTCCATGAAACGCCTCTCACAACAAGATAAGATGCACCAAATGCGCTGAATAATACCAGAACAAGTGATGTTGAATAGCCAATATCTCCGCGATTTGCGGCGATTACCATCAATGCACCAATCATGCCGAGGCCAACCGACACGCTCCAAAGACCAGGTTTGCCTAAACCAAGCGTTGCTGAAAACTGGCTAAACCAATTATTGCTCTTTGCAAATCGGTATGCCATATAGGCGTTGATTGCAGAGATAAAGGAAACAAGGAAAAATAACAAGAGAGGGTCGTCAAAGTGTAGAATGCTTAATCCAAAAATTTCCCAATTATTACTCAAAGCATGCATACCAATCCATAAATTTGAAAACGCAATACCCAAAGAAGCAAGATTTCCACTTTTTCGTTTCAATGCAAGCCCATGTAGTAGAGCCGTGCCGATAAGGATCAAGAAGGCTACACCAATGGCTCCAAAAATTGCTCCTGCTCCACTTGCTATGGCAAGCAAAATGAGTGCTGCTTGAGCTGCTATTGCATCCTCATCATGTCTTTGACCAATAAACACGTTAACGCATACTGAAAACAAGAGGGCACCCACCAACTGGGAGGCAGAAATCCAACCCCAATGATGAAAATCAAGCATGAGCCCGTAAAGTAATTTCATTGAGATAATTACCCACGTTACTCCTAAGATACGCATATCTGGTATTTTTATCCATTTCTCACCAAGATAAAATCCATAAATTACCATTGAAATTAAACCGATGGTGGCGAATATGGGTTCAAGTTGAATGCCAACTATTGCCCCAATTCCAGTCCAAATGATTACCATCATAACCATTAGGGAAAAGTGAAGTCTTCGTTCTCCTTTTTTAGCAATAGAAACAATGCTATCTTCGATGGTTTCATCAGATTTGTCTTGGCTTGTTGGTGGTGATTGTGAAGCAGAAATTAAGAATGTATCAGCATCGATACTTTCGCTACGCTCAAATTGACGTTTAGCGATGTAAGCATCCGCCTCGTCTTCATCCGACACAACTATGACTCAAGGAATACGGATTTGAACCCACTGGGACTTTGAGGTTACATTTACCCCACATAGATGATGAGAATTCTAGGCCGATAAAGCGGAAGCAACAAAGAGGGGTTCTATCACGCATGTTCATGGCAGAACCAACTGGTACCGCCTCCGGTAATCTTCAGTCAAGTGGAATCCTCTTCAATGGGAAAGAACATTGGAATCTCGATGTCGCAACTCTCGTAGATATGGCTGTTGAACGAAACGAGGGTTTTCTTACAAAACATGGCGCCTTAGTGACCGAAACCGGCGAGCGGACGGGTAGATCGCCAAATGACAAATTTATCGTAGATGAAAAAAGCAGCCAGGACGATGTCAACTGGGGTGAGGTAAACGTCTCTATCGACGAAGATTCCTTTTTTAGATTGAAGGCACAAGTAATCGATTTCCTATCACAACAAGACCACTTATTTATTCAAGATTTATACTGTGGAGCTGATTTAGACGAAGCTCTTCCTATTCGCGTCATTAATCACACCGCTTGGCACAACGCCTTTGCTAGAAACATGTTCATTCGCCCCAATCAAGAGCAATTGGCAACGCATCAACCTGAGTTTACAGTTTACCATGCGCCTCATTTTGAGGCTGATGATTCTGCTATTAATTCTCAATGCTTTGTTATCGTTCACTACGCCCAAAGAGAAGTAATTATTGGCGGAACGAGATATGCAGGAGAGATAAAAAAATCTATTTTTAGTGTTATGAACTACATGCTGCCAAAAAGAGGCATATTGCCAATGCACTGCAGTGCTAATACTACTGGAGACAATACTGCTGTATTTTTTGGACTATCTGGAACCGGAAAAACAACATTGTCTGCTGACCCTGAACGCTCCCTCATAGGAGATGATGAACACGGTTGGGGCGCTAATGGAGTGTTTAATTTCGAAGGTGGCTGTTATGCTAAGTTAATCAACCTCTCCGAAGAAGATGAACCTGAAATATTCTCAACCACAAGAAAACGTGGGACTGTTCTAGAAAACATTGTTGTTGATGGGGAAGGTGTGCCAGATTTCTTCGATACTTCCAAGACAGAAAATACACGTGGCTCGTATCCAATTGACTTTATTCCGAACCACGTCAGGGGCTCAAAAGGAGGGCACCCCCAAAACGTTATTTTCCTTACATGTGATGCTTTTGGCGTACTTCCCCCTATTTCCAAACTCACACATCACCAAGCAGCTTATCATTTCATAAGCGGATACACCGCAAAAGTTGCAGGAACTGAAGTAGGCGTCACCGAACCTGTCGCAACATTCTCCGCATGCTTTGGAGAACCATTTATGCCAATGCACCCTGGAGTATATGCTGATTTACTTAGCGATAAAATGAGCCAGCATGGTTCGACTGCATGGTTGATCAATACTGGTTGGTCAGGAGGACCTTACGGCGTTGGAAATAGAATGAAAATCAAATACACCCGAGCAATGCTCAATGCAGCATTAAACGGTGAATTGGAGAATGTTGATTTTGAAATCGATCCTCGATTTGGCTTTGCAATCCCAAAAACTTGTCCTGGTGTCCCAAGTGACGTGCTTAACCCAAGACAAACTTGGGATAACCCCGAGGAATATGACAAAACCGCGAATCGTTTAGCAGATATGTTCAATGAGAACTTCAAAAGATATGAAAACGGAGTTTCTGAGGACGTAAATGCTGTGTCCCCAAGACCGATGACTGCATCTACAAACTCATAATGCCCGTAGTTTCATAACTTAGCGGTGTTAGGATTACCTGATTGAAATGAGTAATCACAGGTTGTTTGTTGGTTTCATGCTTGCTGCTGCTTTATTTGCCCCAATGGTTCACTTTGATAGTGAAACTGATGAATTTTCCTTGTTAGGCGAAGACTTTCTGCGATTGAATGAAAAGAATACGCCAGATGAAAATCTCTTCCTTAGCCCGCAAGCCCCTCAAAATTCTGCCAGAGCCCCAAGCAGTTGCCAGCCTGTGGCCTTGCAAAATGATGCAGGGACCACTGGAGACGCAGGAAACGCATCAACAAATACTGCAAAAAGTATTGGAGCAGACCCTACAACCTCATTTTCAGGATGTGCATCTTCCACTACTGACGTAGAAGATTGGTACGAGTTCAGCCTTACTAATGGCTCAAATATCGATGTTCAATTGGACGGTTATGCTGCTGCAAGTGCGGCTGACTATGATTTATACCTGATTTTTGAAGATAATGGATCATATTACTATGTCGATGCATCTTGGTATGGAGATCCAGTTGAAACTGTTTCATCTGTTGGCACCTCAATTGAGGGTGTTGCTGGAACATATTGGATTGCTGTAGTTCCATATGGCCAAGGCGGCACTACCGAAGGAGATTACAATCTTCAAACATGGACGAATTACACTGAAAGTTGCAGTGATTGGTACAATCCACAGAATGATGGGGGTTCGGGCCAAGATGCACCTACAAATTGGACTGACTCACCAAATAATTTTGGAAACAATGTCACTGATATCTTTACTGGATGTCTTGACTCAATTGATGATGGTGATGTTTTTGCCTTTTCAGTACCTGTTAATCATACCATTGAAGCAACACTTACTCTGGAAACAGGAAATGATTTTGATTTAATTTTACACCAACCAAACGGTTCATTTATTGATTTCTCGGTGAACAATGGTGACTTAGATGAAAAGGTCTCATCAAAAAATACTGAGGAAGAAGGTTTGGCGGGAGATTACTTTGTCAATATGTCTCGATACACAGGTAATGGAAATTATACCCTTAGCGTCTGGACTAACTTTTCAATTCCTGCACCAAATCTTGTTGTTGATAGTCTGACCTTGCCCCAAAATGTCAATCCAGGAGATACTGTTGCGATTGATGTCTCCGTTACAAATGATGGAACTGAAGACCTGAACAGTAGTTATCTCGTGGATGTTTACCTTTCAGTTGATAGCGGTAATGACTGGTATGACCATCATCTGGGCAATGCTAGTTCAGCAGGTATTCTCGTAAATACAACCCAGACCGTTAGCATAAACGCTCCAATCCCAAGTAGTATGATTGAAGGAGAATACAATGTTCTTGTCGTACTGGATGAAAGTAATGTAATCCTTGAGAAAGATGAAGATGACAATAACTACATCCACGAAGAAAAAATGGTAATAGGCGCCATATCGACTTCATGTAATCTACAAGATGATGGGAGCACTGGTAGTGATGCCCCCAATGATCTAAATTCTGGAACGCCTGTAGATCTTGGCACTGATCCTGTTCAAGAATTCCGAGGTTGTCTTGATGGAAACGATAACAACGATGTATACAAGGTGACTGTTTCTCCTGGAATGGCTCTCAATATTACCCTTGTTTCTGCCCCTGTTGAATCTGCTGATTTTGATATGGNGCTCANNTTGTCAGATGGTACAGAAGTTACCATGAGCAACAGTGGGGCTGATGACTACATGGANTTGGTTGACACTGACTATGAGGGAATGGGCGGTGATTATTACATCAACATNTCATGGTGGAGTGGANTTGGTGGAAACAATCCTGGCGGGATTTATCGATTGATTATTGGTGAACCTGTTGGTGATACTTTTGAGCCTTCATTCAATTGTGATGGTTTTGATGACATGATGCTAGGCCAAGGAGATGCAGGCGATTCATCAAACACTGCAACAATCATTGAAGATAATCCTGAACTCAGTGGCATCGGTTGTTTGGACAATAGCGACTCTGCTGACGTCTATGAATTCGGACTCATCGATGAACATAATGTGGAAATCATGATCACACAATCCGAAGGGACTGCATTCAGTGTAAACCTACTCTATTCAGATAATGGAAATTGGAAGATTGCGACCGTGGACGAAGGTTTGAATGAAGATAATGAGCCATATGTGTCTTGGTCTAGCGTCGGAGATGAAATGCATGACGGGGAAAATCGACGATATCGTGTCATGATTTCTTCTTCTGCAGAAGTTGGAAATTATTCTCTTGACATCATGACTCTTGAACCTGCTCTCCCTGACTTAGAGGCAACTGAGGTCTCGTGTGGAGACTCTGAAGGAGAAGACACTGGTACATGGACTGAATTCAATTTTGTTATCTCTAATCTTGGAGGACCCGGGGAATCATTCACTTGGGAATTAGTCCTTGTTCATACAGAAGATTCGACCATAACGCATGAAATAGAAAATGGTACAAACGCATTCAAATCAGAGACCATACAAACTGATAGTTCTTCTGATTTTAAAATATCAAACGATGTNTCAACTGGNGATTATTATTGTCAACTCGTTGTCGACCAAAGCGGTTTGATCGATGAACAAAATGAAGACAATAACGTCGCTAACGGAACTCCGTTTTCTATTCTTAACTTGGATGAATTCTATGCTAATGATATGGATAGAGATGGCGTCAATACTAGCGATACGGGCGATGGAATCGTAGATGCTTGTCCAAACATTCCAGGCAACTCTACTCAAGACCGGATGGGTTGTATCGACAAAGATGGCGATGGATGGTCTAATCAATATGAGTTCGAGCAAGANGTTCAGGATTCCGGTTTCTTCGATGACTCTACCCAATGGAACGATACCGANAGGGATGGATTTGGAGATAACCCGTNAGGAAATAACGGAGANNAATGCCCTCTNCATGCAGCCATTGATTCAGATNACGGNTGTCCTGATGATACCGATGGAGACGGTGTATTCGACATGAGNGGTAACACTGTTGTTGACGTTTGTCCAGACACAATTGCCGGTGCTGAGGTAAACGAAAACGGGTGTTCTGATGCACAACTCGAGGCGATAAACCAAAACCCAAATCCTTGCGAAGACAAGGATAGCAATGAATGTAAAGCCTACTGTAGCGATAACCCGGATGCTGAAGATTGTCAAACCGATAACAGCGAACCTCAAGAGAACCAGACTTCTAATTTGATCACTGGCTGTATGGATGAAAAAGCAACCAACTACAACCCGGATGCTGACCTCTCTGATGACACACTCTGCCAATACTCAGGGGATGCTACCAATTTAGAAAATAATGTTCAATCCTCAACAAAAGATGGATTCATGGGCATGTCATGGACGATGATTGGCATCTTTGGTGGCGTAATTATTGCTTTATTGCTTACATTATTGGTACTAAGAGGAGGAAAAGACGAGATGGCTGGCTTTGAAAGCGAGTTCCATCAACAAGCCATGAATCCATCAATGGATGCTGGAGGNCAGATAAGCGCTGAGCAATTGGCTTACGAGCAACAACTCATTGCGTCTGGATATCCACCTGAATATGCACGTCAGTATGCAGACCAACATTTCCGACCTTGGCTAAATTGATTCTGTAAAGAAGCAGATTCAAANCCCTCCTGATGGTGGACATTTCATGCCAANACAAGTATGCATGAAAACAAGTGCCGGAGATATCATTATCGATTTGTTCACAGATGAGGCCCCAGAAACGGTCTCTAATTTCCTCAAATTAGTAAATGNTGGATATTACAATGGATTACATTTCCACCGAGTTATTGAAGACTTTATGATTCAAGGTGGCTGCCCACACTCCAAAGANCCAATGTCAANAAGNGCNGGNACAGGAGGACCTGGATGGAAAATCCCATGTGAAAGCTCAGCCCTCAATATGAAACATGACAAACCTGGAATTTTATCCATGGCCAATGCTGGAAGAAATACTGGTGGTTCTCAATTTTTCCTTACCACTGTAGCGACGCCATGGCTTAACGGCAATCATGCTGTATTTGGTCAAGTTTCTCAAGGCATGGACGTGGTGAAAGCGATTGAACGNTGTCAGAAACTCCCCGGCGATAAGCCTGCCCAACCACAAAAAATCATTGAATGTGCAGTTATCGCATGATTCATGGTCGTTCTTGCAATCCACGGTGGTGCCGGCGGAGATGGCCCATGGAAAGGNCAAACTGACCTAGATCCTGCACGTATAAGCTGTATGAATCATGTCTTGACACAAATTGGTTCATTACTAGAAAACGGTGAAAGNGCTACNGATGCTGTTGCTAAAGCCGTTTCGATCATGGAAGANGANCCATTATTCAATGCAGGTAGAGGNTCGGTTATCTCTGCAGACGGGCGNATCACCATGGATGCAAGTATCATGCGAGGAATCGACAAAGCTGCAGGTGCAATTGTCAATGTAGAACAAATCAGAAATCCTATTTTTGCNGCAAAAATACTCCTTGAAAAAGGGTGGCCTGTTATGTTAAACAGTAAGGCTGCTGATAACTTTGGGATTGAAAATGGGATCGAAAATGTGTCTCAAGAATGGTTGAAGACAGCGTTACGCGTTGCCCAATGGGAAAGGTGGAGGAAAGAAAAACTTCGGCCAGGTGCGAATGATGAAGATGATGAGGCGAGGCTTGACCACGATGGGGGTTTTGGAACTGTAGGTGCTGTTGCCNTAGACGTGCATGGTAACCTNGCTGCGGCCACCAGTACCGGAGGAATGACTGGGAAACCAAATGGAAGAATTGGAGATACTGCGATTATTGGGGCTGGAACCTGGGCTGATGATCGNGTGGGTGTTTCGTGTACAGGAGTGGGCGANGCCTTCATTCGGACTTGTGCAGCACATGAAGTTGCTACTCGACTCCGGCTAGGTCAAAATTTAGAAGATGCATGTNCCAATATGCTGGATATGGTCGCCCCATTTGGNGGNCGGGGTGGCGTTATTGCCATTAGTTCAGNAGGAGATGTCACTGTTCCTTTTCAAACAATGCTCATGTATCGAGGCATCTGGAAAAATGGTCAGCAGAAAATTGGTATTGGTCCTTCTTGGATATAATTATTTATTAACTAATTAAGTTAGCGTAGACTATGGCAAAGCATCGAGCAGGTGACCGGCGAATCATCAGCATAAGTCTCCCAGAAACCTTAGCAAAAAAACTAGACAGAAATGTCGGAAAAGGAAAGAATACCGGACGTAGTGCAATCATTGCAAAACTAATCGAGCAATCATTAGAAACCAAAACACAAACGCCNGACAAAAAATCCAAAGTNCAGAAAAGCGCCGAATTTGAAAAGCCGGGTAAAGTTCGNATNGAAACCGATACAATGGGNGAAATGGCTGTTCCTGCAAACAAATACTATGGGTGTCAAACGGCGAGATCGCTTATCAACTTCGCAATTTCGAATGATGTGATGCCATGGCGAGTCACCAGGGCTTTTGGTATACTGAAACAAGCCGCTGCAAAAACGAATGCNTCCNTAGGTGAACTTCCGCAAAATATTGCGGAGTACATAATTCAGGCTGCGGAAGAAGTNCTTTCAGGTGAACTAAACGATCATTTTCCTCTCAAAGTTTGGCAAACAGGTTCTGGAACGCAATCAAATATGAATACTAATGAAGTCATTGCGAATCGAGCCATTGAGATTGCAGGTGGCGAATTAGGGAGCAAATCCCCNGTCCATCCAAACGACCATGTCAACAGAGGTCAATCTTCCAACGACACATTTCCCACTGCGATGCATATTGCTGCAGCAGAAGCCTTGATACATGACCTCATTCCAAGCCTTGAGTTATTCAGAGATTCTATCAAAACCAAAACCGAGGAATGGAGTGATATCGTAAAAATCGGTAGAACACACCTCATGGATGCTGTCCCACTTACCCTNGGTCAAGAAGCAAGCGGGTGGTTAACACAAATTAATCAAAATCTCCTCCGAGTCGATTCGGCTGTTGAAGAATTACTGCCTCTTGCGCTAGGAGGAACCGCAGTAGGNACAGGGCTGAATTCTCATCCAGAATTTGGAGTACTGGTTGCAGAAAATATTGCAAAAAAAACAGGGCTTAACTTTGTTTCAGCTGAAAATAAATTTTCTCAACTAGCCGCTCATGACGCAGTTGTCCAAGTCAGTGGAGTTTTGAATACACTTGCTGCGAGTCTTATGAAAATCGCCAATGACATCAGGTGGCTTGGAAGTGGACCACGATGCGGCCTAGGAGAATTATCTTTGCCTGCAAATGAACCTGGATCCTCTATCATGCCTGGAAAGGTAAATCCGACACAATCAGAAGCCATGACCATGGTTTGCTGCCAGGTGATGGGAAATCACGTTGCATTATCGATAGGAGGTAGCCAGGGTAATTTTGAACTTAATGTGTTCAAACCAATGATGATTTTCAACCTCCTTCATAGCATCGAACTTCTCACGGATGCCTGTAATTCATTTACCAAATATTGTTTACAAGGATTGGAGCCCAACCGTGAAAAAATCCAATCTCATCTCGAGAATTCACTTATGCTTGTTACTGCATTAAACAATCATATTGGTTATGATCGTGCAGCAAAGATTGCAAAAAATGCTCATGAAAAGAACCTCACATTAAGGGAGTCTGCATTAGCATTAGATATGCTTACGAATGCCGAATTTGACCAATGGGTTAAACCAGAGCAAATGGTTGGCGAGGAAAACTAAGCACGGCCGAGCATATTAAATCTCAATCGAGATTGGAGACTCCATGTTGAAAGTTGGAGACATTGCCCCTGATTTTACTTTGAAAGCACATGATAATACGACCTTCGTAACCTTATCAGAGGAAAAGGGGAAGCGGATTTTGCTTTCCTTTTACCCTGCTGCATTTACTGGTGTTTGTACAAATCAAGCGTGTGGATTGAGCGATTATCACCAACAACTCGCCTCACTTGGATGTGAAATATATGGCATCAGTGTTGATGCACCGTTTTCAAACAAGGCTTTTGCTGAAGCAAATAACATCCAATACCATTTATTGTCCGATGTTAATCGAGAAGCGATTAAAGCGTTTCACATTGAATATGATAATTTTGCTATTGAAGGATATACTGTTGCACAACGGTCTATTTTTATTATTGAGTCCGATGGNACGATNGGTTATACATGGTATGCAGAAAATCCGGGANTTTCCCCAGACATTGACGACGTCATGGCCTTCCTTCAAGGCTAAAATTAACCCATTGACAACCGTAATGCTGTTTCCTCTAGCGTTTCATCAGCTTTCTGTAGCGTACGAATATACTGAGGAATTTGATGTTGATCAAATTCTAAATCAACCAAATCTCCGACCCACTCTACTGATTCCTTAGCAATGGCTTGAATTGAAGATTCATGATTGACAAATCTCCAAATTGAGCAATAAGAGTTTTCGTCTCTGTGTTGGATATACCACGAAAGATTTCCATATGGGTTTTCACAGAATAAATCTCGTTGTAAAGTGGTTTCTACCCAACAAATGCTGCTCGTGTATGGCCAATTTACTTGCTTNAACCAATAAATGACATCGTCACTTTCAGCGCCAGGTTGAAGCCAAATATGTGGTCTTGAGGAGTGCATATACATCCATTTTTTCAAAAATTCAAGCGTAGATTCGGGAGATAAAAAGGCCACAAAGAGCTCGGATTGCTCATCTTGAGGCCATTGGCGAAAAGGCAGACCATGAATCATATCCCCAACAGATTGTGGATTGATTGGTATCAGACGCCAACCTCTATTTTTCATATCCAAGAAGAGCCGGTTTGAGGGTTTATGTGATTTCTTGCTCGCTCCAATGACATGAACAGANTTAACCTGCCTAAGCCATTGAAAATCTGTTTCCATGTATCNAAGAATGAAACATATTACTTTAATGCGTGTTATGTGCTAAACAATAAAATTAGCCAAAAATTGATAGAAAATAGCCAAAAATTTGAATTACGTTTTTGTTGAATAATATNTCAATGAGTAATCGATATACCGTAATTTTCACCGCNTTAANAATGATTATTTCTTCATTGTCCGGTTGTGTAGATCAAACTGACATCGCTGAAGAAATACCNGGCTGTATGGACCCAGATGCAAATAACTTCGTTGAAAACGCCACAATCGATGATGATTCGTGTGAATTTGACATAGATGCTGAAGAAGATATTGAAAATAATGCTGACAGTGATACTGATAATGATGGGATTTTAGATGCTGAAGATAATGATGATGACGGAGATGGATGGTCTGATGAAGATGAAGTAAATTGCTTGGAAGGTAATGATCCAATGAATGCAAGTAGTTTTCCAACCGATACAGACGGTGATGGTCTTTGTGACGCTATTGACACAGATGATGATGGAGATAATTTTTCAGATGTAGATGAAATTGCATGTATGTCGAATCCACTCAATATGAGTGAAGTGCCATTAGATACGGATGATAATGGAGTATGTGATCATTTAGATTCTCTGAACAATCCTCCAACCACTTGGGGCAATCAGTCGGTTCGATTTATCTATGAAAAATTAGAACCTGAAAATAATCAAAATGTCGAACAAGCAAAACCCTACTACATTGAATTCTCAGCAAATCCAATGGCTGAACAAAACCCTGCGCATTTAGAACAGATCTGCTCAAAGGACGATAATTTCACTAAAGATGTTTACAGTGCACATATCTTTGGCGATTTTCCATATGAGATTATCTCATGGAAAATATACAACGCAAACGGCATCGTATTGGGCATGTTTGTTTCAAATGACAACCTCTCTGCAGAATGGATGGATATGAGTTATCCTACCATTATTTCAACACAGGATAAAGCGAATCAAAGTAATGGCCACCTCGAAGCGATGATGACCGATATGGAACAATATGAATGTGAATTGGACAATGATAAATCCATTGATACGGACGGTGATGGATTGTCAGATTCTTTAGAAACCAGTCAATATGGCACCAACCCAAATAATCCTGACACAGATGGCGACGGATTATCTGATGGCTTTGAGGTTGCAAACGGACTCGACCCGCTTGTACCAGAACAAATTGATACTGATCAGGATGGATTCAATGATTCAGAAGATTTGTTTCCCAATGACCCCTCTGAATGGAATGATACTGATGGTGATGGATTAGGCGATAATACCGATGCATTTCCAACAGATGCTTGTGCCAAGGATGATACTGATGGAGATGGCCTTCCAGACAATATTTTGGATGGTGAAAACGACCCCATGCCAAATTGTGAAACCGATTTGATTGAAGATTCAGATGATGATAACGATGGTATCGAGGATGTGGACGATGTGTTTCCCTTGGACCCTAATGAACATGCAGATTATGACCAAGATGGCATTGGAGATAACGCCGATAGCGATGATGACGGTGATGGCGTTGATGATATAGATGATGCATTTCCACTAGACCCAAATGAATCTCAAGATTCTGACGGTGATGGCGTAGGAGACAACACTGATCAGTTACCCGAAGATGGTAATGAAACTCTGGATTCAGACGGTGATGGTATTGGCGATAATGCTGATTTGGATGATGATGGAGATACATGTGATGATGTAATCGATGCATTCCCATTGAATAATTCTGAATGTTTCGATACTGATGGAGATGGCATAGGTGATAATGAAGACTCAGAACCTTGGATCAATAATGGCGGTAATGGTAGTTTCACCATGGATTACACGATGGTCGGGGTAAAGAGGGGCCATCAGATCTATTGGTTAGGATCTGCTGGGGATTGTCCTTGTTATGCCTATTACCACACCACAACCCCCGACCAAGTTTGGTCAGATGGTGCGCGTGCCTCTGTGAGTTATCATGAACAAATGCCAAATGTTGATGCAACCTTAGCAGCAATTGGTTTGAGTCTTGATAATCTAAGCGTCTCTACATCTCCTGTTAATCTTGGTAATGACACTCAAACAGAAGATTGGGATTATGATTCAAATACGAAAATAGAATGGCGGATTTATTCAAGAAATTTTTCCACGCTATATCTTGATGACATCCCTATATTCGCCATTAATGAATCCATGACTATTTATCTCAATTACACTGGACTCATGGAATCTTGGGGTTCTTTGCCGGTTACAATGTGGGGCCATTCAACCTATGGTGAGTTGATAGGCCTCGTTCCCCAGAACAATATTATTGCTGAACAGCTTTACAATGCTTATGTCGAAGATTTTGGGAATGGTGCTATCAATTTTGAGTTTGAAACAGCTGCCTCAATTATCGCTGATGATTTTGTGTGGGGCACTGAACTAAATCCAACTCCAGAAAATGCTACTGGATGGCTGATTCAAGTCATAAGTGATGAAGAGACACATGCAGGATTATTTGGAACAATTAATTCAACGACATATACTGAACCAGATATGAACGGAGTCAGTGGAAAATCTATACCACAGGTCGTAAACAGGGCTGCGATTTTCCTTGAATATCGGCAAAAAGATGAAGAAATTGAAGAATAGGCCTTAGTTAACTTTTTTCGATTTGCCAACATATTTACAGATTTGATTTCTGGCTCATTCTGGAGGCTTATGTGTGTCTGCTCTTCTCGAATGGTGGAAGGAAAATCAAGATGATTTTCCGTGGAGAGAGACAAAGGATCCATGGAAAATTTTGATTTCTGAGATTCTCTTGCAACAAACTCAGGCCAAACGTATGATTCCATATTATCAGCGTATCATTGAAGCGAGTCCAACGCCAAAGGCGATGGTTGAGAATGGAGAAGAATATCTCCTCAAATTATGGGAAGGTGCAGGTTATTACAGGCGTGCTAGATATTTATTCAAATTGGCTGAAATGTGTCAAAATGGGCTCCCAGATAATTATGAAGATTGGTTAGCATTACCAGGCATCGGGCCATACACTGCTGCGGCGATTTGTTCGATTGCGTTTAATTTGAATGTTAGTTGCATAGATGGTAATGTAAAACGCATAATTAGTAGGCTGGTCGGCCATAATATCACAAAGTTTTCAGAATTTAAGCGAATTGCTGACCAACTTATTGACAAAGCAAGACCCGGAGATTGGAATCAGGCCCTCATGGATTTGGGGAGAAATGTGTGCAAACCAGCCAATCCTAACTGCGATGATTGTCCATTGAGCGAGGGATGTATTGGGAAACAAGACCCAATGTCATTTTCCACGCCAAAAAAAGTCAAATCGAAACTCATGAAAGTAGATTGTTTGGTAATCCTTGGAAAAGATGGTACATTGAATATCAGAAGAAAGGCATCAGGACATCTCCAAAACATGTGGGGTTTTGAACTCACAGACAGAAATGAAGCCTCTTTCAAAGAAGAGGAATATTGTGGTAATATATCGCATGCATTTACTCATCGCAAATGGGACATCGATGTCTATGCAAAAAAAACTGCTAAGATGCTTATCGTACCTGGTGATGTGCCAATGGCTAAACTAGATCAAAAGATTCGAGATATTGTCCTTGCATGGGATGTAAAAAGAAATAATTCCTAGAGATTATTGGAAAGCACATGGATGTGTTTAGCCACGCCATCTGGGGTAGACACCTTACGTATGGAAAAATAAATTGGAAATTAGCTGCTTTCATAGGTATGCTTCCCGACCTTCTCGCATTTATACCAGGGGATATTGTCTCAAGGATGGATGGTGAAGGGCGAACACGCGTTGACGAAAATACCGTTACCTCTGACTTTCCAGAAATCGCATGGCAAATTTACCAAATCACTCATTCGCTGATTTGGTCATTTATCTTGTTTCTTTTACTTTGGTTATCTCTGTTTTTTTGGATGAAGAAAAATGATACTAACGCTATACTGTTATCTAAAAATAAGATTTTTTCGAAAGAATTTACTCCCTTCCAAGCGAGTGTTTACCTTATGCTGCCGTGGTTTTTCAACATTCTTCTGGATATTCCAAGCCACACACTCAGGTTTTTTCCTACTCCATTCCTCATGCCAATATCAGACTACATGATTGATGGGGTACCTTGGGGGATTACGGGCTCAGGCGCCTGGATATGGTGGCTTAACCTAGGGGCATTAATAGGAGTTGGATACTTTATTTGGTCAAAACAGAGGAGAGACACGGATTCAAATACATACACTTGAGGTTTGTAATATGCAGCGTCTGATTTGTGTTGTCTTTTCTTGCTTTCTTATGTCGGGGTGCTTAGGTTCAGAAATTCTAACTGAATCATCAAAATATGGGTTCGTAAGCGAAACGCTCAATCGTGATGTCGATGGTGGAGAAGTATATGATATTCGAGACAATTTATCAAGAGGTGCAGTACTCGTGATGTTTTCTCACCATTCATGCTATGGATGTCATGAATGGGTTGGAGAAATTAATCAGCGCCATAATGATTGGATGTCACAAGAAAATCCAATTCAGCCCGTGATGGTTGGGGTATATCCTCCTAGCGATGATGCTGCGTCATTAATGGAAACATATGGGTCAACAGAAAGCGAACACTACACAAACTGGCCGGTCGTTGTGACAACTTCTTCATCAAAAGCATGGAATCTCGAGAGAGATGTCCTCAGCGATATGACAATATTCGAAGCATTTGATAACCCAAATTCACCAGAACTGTATCTCATTGGCCAAACAGGAGATATCATCTGGAAAAGTGGAACCTACCAACCCACCGATGAAGCGATAATGGAAATGGAAAATTCAATATGAGAATAAGGAAAAGCATTCCTAAGTAACTCTTGTACCGACCTGAGGATTGTTGACAGTAAACTGCGCTTCTGTGTATTGACCGCCCGCAATAATTAATCGTAATGTTGCAGAAAGCCCTTCTTCATACAAATGATTTGGGCCACATGCCTGATTATTGGCTGACGGATCATTTGAGCCTGTATCTCCGTTTTTCTGGTCAAGGCTGATTTCATAAATAACCCCGGGGAAGAAGTCATCTGGTGGACTACTCGAACCTATTGATCGATAATAATTTGCGTCAGGAATAGGGGCATTCGCTGACGTGCCGTTCGACCAAGAAAGCTCAAAACTAGAACCAAGTGTTTGTTGTTCATAATGAATCGTGATACTATAGTAGCCCCTTGATAATTGCATGGTTGGTTCTGGATCATAGCCCTCAATTGCGACACCATTTGCGTAAACCAATTTGTCATCAATCCAGACACGTGCTCGATCGTTTACACTTGCATCAAAAGTGTAGGTGTCAGTATCATCTACAAAGAGATAGCCGGACCATGAGATTGCATACCAATCTGCATCTACAGAGCCTACACCATCATGATTTCCCCCAACAAAATTTGGGTTTGTATCATAACGAATTAATTGTGGAATCATGAATGTAAATTCAGGCCAAGGGTCTGAATCACCGGATCGATCAGGCACATCGTAATATTTCCCTAATAACCCTCTTGCAATGGTGTCATTGCTAAATTCAACTGGTGCATCGTCAAAATTAGATCCTTCAAAATTACCCCAGTAACTACGAAATTCATCATTTTCATCGGTGCATTGTAAAATCCAATACATGTCTTCTGCAGATTGCGGCATACTTCCAGGAGCGAGTTCCATTATCAAACCATAATTATCATATCCATCATAAACATACACCTCATGAAGTAAAATTTTGTCACCTGTATTTATTGTTTCAATAAGTACTCGTTCAGGCGTTTGTATAACTCTCTCTGCAACTGAGATAATTGTTACCATGACTAAAGTTGATAACAGAATGGTTGCGATGAAAACCACCATGGTATCAACCCCAACCATGGCCAAAATGTCTTTTCGATTCCGACGCATCTGCTCACCTAAATCAGTTGATCTCCCTGTCTTACATTAACCCCATAACCCAATTCCCAAAATGAAGTTAGGCCAGAGCCCTCGAATGTAAACAATAACGTATGCTTCTCACCAGCATTTGGAGGACATCCCCCTGTTCCATCCATATTGGAGTCCCCATCCGCAAAATCACTATTGTCATGGAACAAGTGAATCATCA
>PABV01000042.1 GCA_002699425.1 Methanobacteriota archaeon | reverse complement strand
TGGCCTTGTTTCGCTAACCAAAGCATATCGAGTGATTTACCGCATAATGGAACCATGACTTGGCAATTTTTTGCTACATCAATTGCAGGCCAGTGTTTTACCAGTAACTCATTGAAAACGGTCTTGTGCCAACCAATTTGTTGTTCATACCATCGATTATGCCAAAATTCCATAACGTCGCCAAATTAAGCCAATTATTGAATTATTCTTCACATATTCACTTCCATTAATTGGTCCCTACTTCCGGAATTAGACCGAAGTCCGCTAGTATTGATTATATCCAAAAAAACAGCTGATGGATACATAAACAAGTTTCTATAAGTGAAAGTGTAAGACATTAATTATGGATTTGTACGATATCTCGTTTTTCTTCTCCACTATGTGGGTTGGACCATTTTGGTTTGCTATGCTTGTGTTTCCTGAACATGAAATGACCAAAAAAGTCCTCAAAGGACCGTGGTTTTTCCTCGGACCGCTTGTTGTCTGGTGGCTAGTGACCATCGCTAATCCTCAAGCCATGGTTGACTTGGCTAAAGACGCAGCAAACCCAAATGGAATTCTTGAGGGATTAGCCACAATCATGGGCAGTCGACCAGGAGCATCAGCGGCATGGGCTCACATGGTTGCTGGTGACATATTCGTTACTCGATGGATTTGGCAGCGCTGTCTAAAGCACAACACTCCCCGTTGGATTGCTGCTACCTCAGTGTTTTTTGGCGTCATGTTAATGCCTGTCGGTCTAGCAATGTGCGCAATTCTCGTTAGAGATAAACCAGAAAACTCGGCGACGCTAACTGAAGTGTAAGATTGGTCCCCGCTCCCGGACTTGAACCGGGGACATCCTGATGTCTGCCAAAGACGCGTATTTTCCGACTACAGTCAGGCACTCTACCAACTGAGTTAAGCGAGGTCTGTTTCGCCCAAAGTGCACGGTTATTTAACCCTCATCTTGAAATTTGGTTTGAGAAATTTACGCCAGAAATCGCCTTCAAACTTGTTTGAGGAAGGGTCAGCGTTAATAATGATAGAAAGAGCGTTCTCAATCCGGAGGCGTATTGGATGGGACCCGATATGAAGCATGGTGTGAACACACCTGTAAATTCGCTTTCTGATGTGATTAATTCGTTAGGCCAAGAGGCAATAGCACAAGGTGCAACCGCCTTAATGGACGAAGATATGGGCTCGTTTGGTGTACCGAATCCTCGTATCTTAATCGTAGGCTGTGGAGGAAGTGGGAACAACACGCTCAACCGAATCACGCATTTGGGCGTTGAAGGTGCCATCACGGTTGCCATCAATACCGATAAACAACATCTTGATCATACTCGCTCTCTGCAAAAACTACTGGTAGGACGTCACATTACTCGCGGTTTAGGTGCTGGTGGAGACCCAAGTACAGGAAGGAGATGTGCTGAAGCTGGCCGAGAGATGATCAAGCGTATTGTTACAGGCTCAGACCTTGTTTTCATCGCCAGCGGTTTAGGCGGTGGATCTGGAACAGGGATTTGTCCAATTGTGGCTGAAGAGGCGAAAGCGGCTGGAGCCCTAGTAGTGGGTATCGTCACGACGCCTTTCCACGTAGAGCGACGACAGAGAATGTCTAGAGCGCTCGAAGGATTGGAGAGTTTGCGTCGAGTAGCCGATGCTGTATTGGTCTTAGATAATAATCGGTTATTGCAATATGTTCCAAATTTACCTCTTGATGAAGCCTTTTCGATTATGGACCAACTGGTGGCTGAAATCGTGAAAGGTATCGTTGAAACCATTACTTTACCCAGCCTCATCAATTTGGATTTCTCCGATATACGCTCAATTATGTCAAACGGTGGAGTGACCATGATGTTGTATGGTGAAAGTGACCGTGGCCCAGAAGAGGTCGTCCATGAAGCGCTCAATCATCCTCTTTTAGATGTCGATATTTCTGGTGCCACTGGCGTGCTTATTCACGTCACAGGGGGCCAATACATGACCTTAGAGTCGGCTAGTCAGGTCGTTGATTTAATGACTTCAAGGGTCAGCGATGATGCCAATGTCATCTGGGGTGCTCGCCAAGACCCTGGATTTGGTGACACTATCAAAGTCATGGCCATCATCACTGGTGTTGGTGGATCAGACCTCAGAGATGCGCGTGTCGCTCCTGATAAATTAGGAGACGCCCTCAAACTAACTAGGAACCGTGCCAAGCCTGGTGGAAACATTGATTTTCAGCGGTTTGATTAACACACTACTGAGCAAGAGTCATATCAAACCTCTACATAGGCGTGTTTATGCGAGGTTTTCGAATCTTAGTGACTTTGATGGCGATTATGATGTTGGTTCCAGTTCATGGAAACGCAGATATGACCGCCATGCAACAATCTCAAAATGATGAGGAGCAACCTGATGCAAACAATACCACCCTACGAATTTGGTCGAATGGAAACCAAAATCATTGGTCGCATTTTGGAAGTTCTGATGATCAAAATCAAGAAGAAAATATGTGGTACGGTGAAAGTAAAAGCAGTACACTTACTGTTGATCTGAAATTTACCATGAAACCGACACTAACAAAACGTTTGAATATGACTGTTGGAGAAGACATTGTCGGGAAAATCAAAGTAAATGTCAATGGTGATTACCAAGATGGCGGAGATGGGAATTGCAACAATGATTGTTCAAATCTTACACTAAAACTCAAGTCTGGTGCAACCACATTACACGAGCAGGAATATGCACCTGCGTTAGGTTCTGATACCGATATAACATTCACTTATACCATTACAGAGGAGGATTCATTGTGGGACAAATCTGCTGCAAACCCTTCTCTTCACGTTTACATGAAACTAAAAGGAAATGAGCAAACTGGATTTTTCGGTACAACAAGTGGACAAGCCGCTGAATTTACACTTTATTTATCAGGAGATAACTCATCAAAGATCGAATTTCCAATCGACGAATCTTCATGGGACGAGGCCTTTCAGTCTGACGAAATGCCAATGCCAGTCGAAACCCCTGGATTCACACTGGTGGCAGGTGCGGCTGCCATGGGTATGGCAGCAGTTTGGTTCAGACCAAGACCTGAAGATAATTCAGATGATTGATTGTGAAATTGTTTCAGCATCCAAGGCACAATTTACTTGTTCACCCGATGCTAAATTTTTGATACTGCAAGTTTGAGATTCCAAGTCTTTGGGTCCAATAATGATGGCATGAGAGGCTCCAGATGCATCAGCCCATGCCAGTGACTTACCCATGCCTCGTGATTTCAAATCTACCATGACCTCATGATTTTTCTCACGAAGATCTCGGACTAATTCTAACACATGCTCCAGAGAAATTTTGAAAGGAATCAAAGCCAGCATGATCTCCTTTTGCTCACCAGGAACCACATATTCCTGCTGTTGTGCTTGGGCTTGGGCTTCAAGGGCTAAGAGTACCCGGTCAAATCCTAATCCAAAGCCACAGCAAGGGTCGAGATCTGGCAAGCCAAAGAGATGGAGTAATCGATAAGATCCGCCTCCAAGGACTTGGCCTTCCCCTCCTAGTGATGGAACATGTACTTCGAATACCATGCCAGTGTAATAGTCCAAACCTCTGGCAACAGTCAAATTGACCTTCATCGAGGGTGGTTTCTGGCATAATAATTCAACAAAATGGAGTGTAAGGGCCAAGGACTCGAGGCTCTCACTCGAGACGTGAAGTTGTGCAAGAATACCGCTTGCTTGGTCCAGAGTTTCCTTACCCCCATCTAAAGATGCTAATTCTTTCAACAACTCGATGGACGATGTTTCAATTCCTTGTGTTTGAAACAGGGAGGTGAGCCCATCCCAATCACCTTTGTCGAGATATCGCATGGCTGAGGCAATTGGTGATTCAGGTTCTCCTTGGTCTGAAAGACCTAATTCTTGCAAGATTTCGTGCAGAACACCAACGTGACCAATACGTATTTCCCAATCATTGAGGCCGCTTTGATGTAACATTTCAATAGCCAAAGAGAGAACTTCTGCCTCTGCTTCAGGGCCAGATACGCCAATGCATTCTACTCCGTATTGGAAAAATTCTCTGTAACGTCCTTTTTTTGATTCCTCATATCGAAAACACTGGCCGAAGTAAGATAGCCTCAGGGGTTTGGTGTCGTTTCGCATCTCGTCAGCGACCATTCGCATGACTGGTGCCGTTAATTCAGGCCTTAATGTCAAGGCTCGATCGGATTTGTCCTGAAATGCATACAACTGAGATACAACCCCCGGACCTGATTTGGCTGTGAACAAATCAAGTGTTTCAAAAATGGGGGTTTGAACACGATGATAACCAAATTTTTGGCTAGTNGTTTCAAGCAATTGCTCTAATGCCATACGACGACGCATTTCACTTGGTGTGAAATCTCGAGTACCCCGCGGCCTTTGAACCATGACTCCTCGTCGAAGCCTCTCCTCTATGATTTCACCGCCTTTTAGAAACAAAATCAGCCTTTCTTTGGACCTTCTAGTCGTTGTTGAAAGCGTGGCGTGTTCTTGACCGAAGGAGTGAGCAACCTCGGTTCTCTTCCGTTAGCAAGTAATGAAAAGAAATACCACCCCAAAAATAGAATCGGTGTAGATGAAAAAATAGTGATGGCAAACCACATCACTAAATGCCCATCCGCAATTGGCCAAGCCCAAAAACCAACCATCACCATGACAAAAATAAGCCACCATCTTGCTGCCTCAGAAGGCGTCAATCTGCCCTTGTAATCTTGGCGTGGTGCCAAGAAGAAATCCAACCCGCTCATGTCCTGATTTTAATCCTCGAGTTATTGAATCGATGTTTTTACGCACCTGGCCAATCAGCAAACGGATCACTGTCATATTCAATGGATTCTATTTCCTCTTTATCACCAATGGGTGGTAAATCGATCATTGCAGGGATCTCAATAGAATCGCCCTCTACATCTTCGTCGATGAAATCTTTTGGAACCTTTTCACCATCCACTCTATTGGCCTCAATCTTCTCTTCAGGGGGGATGATTGATGAGATTTCAATCGCATCTGTTCCTTGATTTGACAAATCAGGATTTAGACTGGACATCAAGGGANCNGGGGCACCTTCAACATCGGGTTCAGATATTGGTGATGTTTCGATTGAAATCGTTGACGACATGCCCAGTGCTTGCCAGGCCATGGCCGCAGAATTATCATCCAATGGTTTGGCTCTTGCGGCTTCCATTGCTTTACGACGGCGCATTTCTTGAATTTCATTTCTTTTTGCTTGCTCTTGTGCAAGTTTAGCTTCCATCTTCATCCATACTTTTGTTTCAGCATGCATCTCTTTTTGCTGCCTCTGAGCCTCAAGCATCTCTGGAGTTGGTTTATCGTAGCGGAACCAGAACCATCGCACTAAAGGTACGCCAATAGCAGCAACGACAAGACCCCCCACCAGCCAAGTCACAATGGATGCCATGATAGAAAAAACCTACAGGATTCTCATTTATCATGTTGGCGCATTCATAGTATTATTCGTATCATCTTCAATGATTTCTGCAACGAGCTCAGCGGCTTTATCGGTATTGAGATGCTCCCATCCTGGAGGATAATCGCCAACTTCAACCACCAACTCATCTTTTCCAGCCGGAAGCATACTAACATCAACTTCAGCACCCTCAGGTACATTTCTGAATAAAGGTCGAGATACAAGTTTCTTATTCAATAGCATGAAAGTGATAGCAACGACTGACCAGAAACTCAAGATAATACCAAGTCCTTTGGGATTACTTGGATCCCATACATTTTCTGTATTTGCAATCATATCTCCAAAGTATGATGCCATTAGGACGAAGAAAAGTATTGGGAAGGCGATGTAAATGAGAGCATCCCACCAACGACCAATCCATAAATCGTTATCTCCTGTGTTGATGAAATCGTCTCGGAAAGCAGGAACCCCCATGGTAAGATAACCCTTCAATCCTGGTTCAGCATTTCCTGCTTGAACCGCATCTCGCCATTTAAGGAATCCATATTTCCAAATNGTAAAGGCGATGAAAAGCCCGCTAAACATTAACCCATAGCCCCAAATATGGTCTTGAACTTCAAGAAACTCGGGAAAAGCAACACCCTCTGAATCGAGTTTGATCCAAATGAAGGCAGAGGGTAGGCCGAATGCAAAAATAGCAAGCGTAGTAAATCCGACTGATTTATTCCTTGAATACCCGTGATCTACGAAATTTCTTACACATAACTCAACCGTTGAAATCATTGAGGTGATGGCTGCAAAAGAAAGTGCAAGGAAAAATCCACTCATCATCACCCAAACNCCAACAGAACCACCCGGTGCTTGAGCGAAAACTTCTGGTAAAGCAAGGAATGTAATCGCGCTTGAACCATTCGTAACGGTGCCCAGAGGGTCGGTTGAAACAGCAAAAATAGCCGATAAAACCGCAAGGCCTGCTATGATTGAAATGCTGTTATTNGCTAATCCCATAGTGAATGCGTTTAGCGTAGTATCCTCGTCTTTCCTCATGTAGACAGCATAAGTAATCGCCATACCCATTCCNGCTGAACAAGACCATGCTGATTGACTCAGGGCATTAATCCATATTTCTGGCTCGCCGATTTGATCCCAATCAACCGTAAACATAAACAAAAATCCGTCAAGACTACCATCGGACATATCCATCCACAATGACAAACCAAGCGTCATGAAAAGAAGTACAAATAAAGAAGTCATCAAAATGACATTTGCTTTCTCGATGGCTTTAGCCCCTTTCCAAATGGCCAACATGGTAATGGCAATAATCAAAAATTGGTAGAAAATTACTTGGCCAGAGTTTTGGAGAAAACTATTCCACACATCAACGGTATCAACATTTACCAGGCCATTGGTAATCCCCAGACGGAAATAATTCAAACACCATCCGGCTACAATTGCGTAGTAGAATCCAATGGCAGTTGAGATCCATGCNGTCCAAAGACCCATCCAAGCAAATCTTCGACCTGCAAAGATACGAAAGGTTCCAATGGTCCCTGTTCGGCTTCTTTTACCCAANGCGAACTCTGCAATAACCAACGGAATTGACCANATAAACAGGAAAAAGAGCCAAGGTATGAGAAAAGTTCCACCTGCATTTGCTCCTACCATACGTGGAAAACGCCAGATATTCCCTGTCCCAATGGCGGCTCCAATCGCGGCAAAAATTAACCCTACNCGNCCGCTNAATTGATCCGATTGTTCAGTCACGAACCTGCCTCCTTGGAGACATTATCCTCTACGATTTGACCACTTGCAAGCGTTTGTTCATCATTCAGCATCAATCGAAGACATACACCAAGTCCACCCCAAACCATGGCTGCAATAAGACCAAACAAGGCCAAAGAAGTGAGAGCGCCTCCATAGGGNGCACGGTAATCGATATTCAGAACCTTGTAACTGGAATCAGTTGGATAGGGTACTTTCTTGGTTCCTCCAAGTGTCGAAATCATCGCTTTGTAATGAAGGAGCCCGGTTTCTGAATCAGATACTGGGACCTCAGCGCGTATCAGCGTCCCATTTCCAGCACCAAATAACAATTCACAATCGGTACCCTCAACTTTTTCAAATCCAACATGGCTCCATTCTGTGGTATGCCATTGCGCAGGACCATAATCACTTTGCATTCTAGATGGTTTGACCATCCGATACATGATGTGACTATTTTCATGNTTGAAATCAATATTAAATAAATCACTGATGCACATTTCAATTGGAATTGGGCCTGATTCTGGAATGTTGATATTTGAAGGGGTTTGTAATTTCTGNTTTTTGGTGATNTTTGCCAAGGACAAATCTGCTCTTTCTCGGGGATTNTCAGCCATCTCTGCCATGTAAAACGCCACTCCTAAGTTTCGAACGGCAATATGTGCAATATCATCAGGATGTTGATGAAATGCCGTTCCAATTTCCATCGTGTAGCAATAAGAACCATGGACGCCATAATGCCAATCACAGAAATCTCCACTTGTTGGATACAAATCTGATGATTGCAAATTTGCATAATCGGTCATCTCTGCCATCATTGAACCATGATACATCAATTGATCATGGTCCGGACTTTGACAATTCGTACAATGGCCCCATGGGTAAAGAACCAGTTCCGAGTAGGAATGGTAGGTCAAAGTAGCCTTGTAATCAGAAGCCCCATCACCATTATCATCATTCATTTCAGTCATATCTTGAATGAATTTTGTCTCAGGTTCTGAGTTTCCTCCCAACCAATCCTCATCCAATAATCCGTCACCATCGTCATCTTTCCCGTCCACGTGATCTTCATTGAGTCTGTTATCCCCGTCTTGGTCTGTGGTGTCGACTGGGCCATTGTAAACATCATTATTTGGCCCANCCGCATAACACATTCCTGGGAATAATGGACCTGTGGCTCCGAGTGGAGCCCCCCATTCATACTGATAATTTCTATTCAANTCAACTCCATCACAAGATGGGTCCACTTCTTCATCTAAATCGGGTATTGGTGTGACACCGGTAACGGTGTTATCACGTAGATTCTTTCTCCAACCGCTGGTTGCGCAGCCATTTTCCCAGGCCTCTCCACCATCGCAATTGTCAGCAACCCAAACCTCATGGTCGTATCTAACGCCATCGGTATTGAGTAATGGAATGAGGTAGATTTCACGCTGATTGANGAGGTCTGTTATCCATTTTTGTTCTGAAAAGTCTTCATCAACGCCCAAATCTCCTGCATTGCATGCATCTCCATCACCGTTGCTGTCTTGGAATTCAGCGGCCAAGGATAGACAATCTCCATCGTCATCGAGTTGCCCATCGCCATCTGCGTCACCCCANGGATCTTCATCAAGACGTCCGTCTCCATCATTATCAGTGGGTGGTCGGTTGTAATAATGCGCAATGGTTTCAAGCACCATCATTGGCACCTCATAACTCATCCATTCCCTTGCGTGATGGTTGCCAACAATCATGACATCTGGTCGATCGGGATAGTTACCTGTATCGCCATTGAATTCATTATAATCTCCTCCTTGTACATTACCAGTAATTTTTACCCAAGGAGTTTCATGACCATAATACCANCCCTCATAATTATCGGCAGTTGTTTCTTCACCTCTGGCGTTGGTTCCACCATTCAAACCCTCNTGAAATGTCATAATCTCAGGGTTATCAGCAGCCAATCGCATCATTCTTGATTTTACAGTTTCATAGGTGTGATACTGCGTAAATTGTTCTACTTCATTGCCCCCCCAAGGAAACTCTGAATTTACATAGGCATTCGACCAAATATCACTGGGATTATTTCCCCCTGTNTCTTGAGCAGAAACGCTTACGGCAGGAGTCAAACCCATGGTCATCATCATCATCAATGAAGNGAATAACATGATGGNGTTGAATTTACGATTCATTGCAATCATTCCCNCCNAATCATTTCAAGTTCTTGAAGCCGTCGAGACTACGATAGTGCTNATTTCTTGTCATTTNCTCGAATAAAGCAATAGATGGTGTTGAAAAACAGAGTTCATGAACGGCATTATCCAATTCGTCCCAAACTGGGAAAGAGAAATTCTNGGATTCAATTATGGAACACTCTGGTTTCTGTTTATTTTGTTATTAATNATCATGNTTTCAAGGTCGCTTGTCTCCACNATCATTCCTAAATTCTTCAAGAAACTCATACAAAAAAGCCATCTGGTCAAAGAAATTTTGGAAAGTTCGGGAAAAGCACTTGGCTTGGCTCTAGGATGTGGCATTTCTCTTTCGATGATTGACGACGCCTACTATTTTTCTTCGAGTAGTATCGTTATGCCGGAAGCATTGATCTCATGGATACCCAGTATTCTGCAACTTCTTCTCGTCGTAACACTGGTGGTCAGTGGCTACAGAATGATAGGTCTGGTAAACGCGCTTTACGCTTCATTTGACAAAGATGGTGAATTAGACGGTACAGAAAAAACATTAATCACGGCTATGGAGAGCATATTGCGATTCATTATCACCCTTTTTGGTGCCATCTTTATCGCTGATGCACTTGGTTTTGACCTCAATACCCTCATCGCTGGATTAGGCATTACTGGCTTGGCACTAGCACTCGCAGCAAAAGATACGATTTCCAACGTTTTTGGTGCGACTGTCGTCTTGCTCGACAGGCCGTTCAANGTTGGCGACTGGGTTACAATTGGAGCAGTAGAGGGAGAAGTGGTTGAAATCGGATTGAGAACTACTTTGTTACGAACGAGTATGGATACCGTTGTAACCATGCCCAATGCCAACCTNACGAATACGCCAGTGGAGAATTGGGGTAGAAGACGATTTCGTCGCTGGCAGCCTATCTTCAAGCTTGACATAAATTCAAACCCCGAGCATGTTGAAGATTTTTGTGATGGTGTGCTATCACTCATACAAAATAACAAGCATGCTACGAAAACGGATGCCTCATTTTCAAAAGTTTCCACGCTTGGCCCCGATGCTATTGACGTAGGATGCAATATCTACTGGGATATCAATAGCGGAAAAATTGAACGTGAGGTTCGAAATGAGTTCTTGATAGAAGTGATGAAATTAGCAAAGAACCTTGACCTATCTTTCCACGATGGGCGTGTTCGGCATACTCGTTAAAATTCTCGCCAATCTGGTTCGCTTCTTTGCTCACCAAATCGTAATAGCATCATGAGAAATAATCCGATAATAGTCGTGACTTGAGCGGACGTAGTACCAACAAGTCCTATGTTACTGAGTAACAGGCCCATTACAACAACAGAGCCGGTGAGGAGGATTCCTCCCCTGAATGTTCGCATGACTCCTAACTTTGCCTGAATTCGGTCTACTTCAGTTAATTTTTGCTTCAGGGTTTTGCAAACATCATCCAAACCAAAGGCAACNGCATCAACCAATTGGCACAATAATACATCATATTTGAGCAAAGGAAAACCTCCAACAGAAATTCTAAACAATGCATGACTTCGTTTTGGNTTTTCTTGTTGCAACCACTGGTGAAGTGTTTGAGNCGACTCNATCATCGCCAAATCTCTCAANTGGGGTAAAAATTTGCCATCATCGTTAAGAAATTCGCCTAAAGAAATAGGTTCTGGCCTGAGTTTTAACTTNCCNTCTTGGTGGATAAAGCCGGTTCTCTCAACTCCTATTCGNGGTGCTGCTANCATATTTTTTCCATGTGGNCCCCGCCAAAGCGTGTTCGTTTGCAAAANATCTTCAAATNTTTTAATCCGTTGATTCCACCGACTTTCTTGATTTGGTGCTGACAATCCATGAGATTCTAGATTTTTATGAATATCATACACGAGACCGCCATCAGGAGATTGGGGTTCCGTTTCATGTTTTGGAAAGATAAGAACTCTATCTCCTTCAGATTCCCATCCTCCAATTGGCAAAAGAACCTGATCGCCAATGGCTTTGATAACAGCTGAGGAACGACCAAGTGAAGAGATATGATTCCCAGTAGGAATCGGACAGATTCGTGCCACATAATCATCCACATTAACAATAAGTCCTCGATAATCTTCCTCGAGAACTTGGACTTTGTTTACTTCTTTTGGCCATGTACCCCAATAATCTTTTTTTGAATTCCACCATTCAGGAGAAAGAATACTATCGTCCCACCAAAATGAAAGCGTTCCCCAAGAGGTGTGGATTTTTTCATCATCTACCTTGGTAACAATGCCTCTAGGCCACCAAGGTCTTTCCTCCATGTGCATACCACTCGTTACTTGGTCACAAGGCTTTGTATGGTATGGACTAAGTTTGAGAACGATTTCCACAGGTTAGGTCCGGACATGGGAATCAGCGAAAGGATGGGTGACGTGCTTGGTCAAGCCGTTGAAGCCAAACTCCTCCGAGAAGTTGAGGAGCATGACATTAAAGTGAACCACCTTGCTATTATTATGGATGGTAACCGGCGATTTGCTTGGTCTAAGGCNTTAACAAGTTCACTTGGGCATCGATTAGGAAAAGAAAAATTAGAACAAGTCATGGATTGGGTTCTAGANTTGAATATTCAATTTTTTACTGTGTACGCCTTGTCAACAGAAAATATCATCAATCGTAATGATGATGAACTCATGGACTTATATCAATTGTATATTGACGGTCTCAGAGATATTGCTGATGACGAAAGAATTCATGCTAATGGAGTCAAAGTTCAAATCATTGGACGTAGAGAAATGCTTCCAAAATCAGTCAANGATGCCATTGATTACGCTGAAAANAAAACCAAGAATTATGATAAATTCACATTCACAGTCTGTCTTGCATATGGTAGTCGTGAGGAGATTATCTCAGCGATTCAATCAATCGCTGATGACCATGCTAAAGGCAAGTTGCCACTAAAGGATATTGATGAAACTCAAGTATCAAATCGATTGTACACTTCCAATATCCCTGACCCAGACCTCGTCATCCGTACTTCAGGTGAGGAAAGGATTTCCAATTTTTTGCTCTGGCAAATGGCATACACTGAGTTTTACTTTACCGATGTATTCTGGCCATCCTTCTCAAAGAAAGAAATGCTCAAAGCAATTCAGACCTTCCAACAAAGGAAAAGAAGGTTCGGTGAATGAATGAGTCAACCATGTCCTACTTGTCAACAGTGGCCTGCTCCAAAACTTGCCGTTGATGCTGCAGTCTATCATGACAGAAANGTACTGCTTATTGAACGTGGACGTGAACCTTTCAAAGGAAAATTAGCATTTCCAGGAGGGTTTGTCGAAAAAGGAGAAAATCCTGAGGATGCGGTTTTGAGAGAACTCGCTGAAGANTGTGGTTTGAATGGAGAAGTAGTAGGTACTATGGAAGTNCGTGGTGAGCCAAATAGAGACCCTCGCGGGCACGTAGTTTCCATAGTTTACCACGTAAGAGCCNCGGGAAATCCTACTGCTGGTGATGATGCTGCAAAAGCGGAATGGCACAATATGGATGAAATTAGACCAGACCAAATGGCAGGAGATCATTTTCTTATTTTAGAGAATTTTAAGCAATTGCTCACGAGTATTAGGCCATTGAGATGAGTGCGTTTTCTCAACATCATTCATCATTTCAATAAATTTCTCAGGAACTTCAGATATAGATTGACGTACTCTCATTAGAGGATAATCTTCACGTTCAAGGACATCAAGAAATCCGCGTTGGGCATTTGAAATCAAAAGTGTTGGAATCCCCAAAAGACATGCCTCAGAAGCAAGGGTAACCGATTGAGTAATGACGCCATCTGATGCTGTGATGAGTTTATCAAGTTCCCAAGGAGAAGTTATTTCGCTATCTTCATCAGCAGAGATTATATCAAATTCCTTGAAGATTTTTTCGCTAATGGGCACCCATTCCTTTCGATCGTGGCCTCCATTTCCATGGATTTTTCTGACTAATACCTTGAAAGGAACATTTGGTTTTTTTCGAAAAGTACCTGGCTTCAAATGGATGTGACCATGCAATCCATTTAACCGGTGAATAGTGGCTCTCGTATCAAAAAGAATAGGTGCTAATTCATCCTTAAAATGTCGTGGGATCACAATATCTGTCGCTTTTTTCCGTGCCAAGCGGTGAGCTGTGAGATTTGACTCTGTATCCGTGATGTAAATTCGTCTTGCTGATTGGGGGCCAAATAAGATCTCGATTGGGGCTCCGATACTCACGACTGATTGCATATTCTTGAGATTCTTTTTTGCTAAAATAATTCGCTTTACCAACTTCATCCATCGGAAAAAACCGATTAAACGCGGCACCCATACCACCCTGCGAAGAGTGATGGGGTTCATTTGATCCATTAGCATGTTCTGCACTTCTTTTCGCTTGACAGCAACGATGAGGTCATCGGGTTGGCCCAAGGTTTCNATCACAGGTGCTAACAATTTGGCATGGGCAGGATGATTGATGACCCATGCACGAGACATGCTACGCCATCGCACCAACTATCTCAAGACAATCGCTAAAGGCATTCATCTATTGCCAAACATATGAAGGAAAAAATCGATTTACCCGGAGCGGCAGTTTATGGGCCGTATTCACCAGGTGTAAAATTCAATAATTTTCTATGGCTGAGCGGTCAAATTTCACCTGAATCGGGAGAAANTATTACCGATCAAACCACAGGNTCNCTTGAGAAGATTGATGCATTATTAACCAATGCAGGNTTTACTAAAAGAGATNTTTGTTTTGTTCAAATATTACTTGATGACATAAACGATTTTGCAAAAATGAATCAAGTCTATCAACAGTGGTTGCCTGATGAGGTTTGCTTCCCTGCGAGGGCCGCATTTCAAGCCAGCCAACTACCTGCTAACGCAAAAATCGAAATCATCGTTCAAGCCATGCGGTGAGTCTTTTCATGCCAGGAAGCCCTTATTTTGATGATGTTCCCAAGGGAATACTGACATGGCCAATTTTAATGAAAATAATGCTTATTCATTTTACTTTTTTNATGTTCTTAATGTATGTATTACCNCGGTGGTGGTTGACTGTTTTCGTCACATTCGTTACTATTTCAANACACATATGGATTGCAACACGTCCCAGCAAAATGTNAGNATTTTCGTCGATTGATTCATAGACAACCTTCTATGAGGCACTTCTATGGACTGGCCTCTTCATTGTTTCAAAGCCTATGATATTCGGGGACTAGCAAATACTGAAATCAACCAAAAATTTGCAACCCGCNTGGGTCGAGCAATTGGAACATATCTTGATTGTACGACCCTTGCGGTAGGAAGAGATATCAGAGAATCAAGCCCAATTCTCTCAGAGGCTTTGATTCATGGCCTTACACTTGCTGGAGTACGTGTCCTTGACNTGGGTATTGTCNCAACAGGTTGTGTTTATCACGCATGTTGGACGCTTCCTGTTGATGGTGGCATCATGATTACAGCCAGTCATTTACCAATGACCACACACAATGGCTTCAAGATGTGTCGCGGAAATTTACCACTTGCGGGCGATGAAATCCAAGAGTTGATGTCAGTATTTGTTAAAGGTGAATTCAAGACTGGTCAGGGAGANCATAATCATCACGCACATATGGATCATTACCTACAAGCCATCATGGAGAGTACTGGACCGATTCAGCGCCAATTGCGAGTGGCTGTTGATTGTGGGAATGCAGTACCAGGNCCATATATGAGCAAGCTACTTGACATGATGGGAGTTGAACATGTAGACTTGTATTGCAATTGGGATGCCAGTGAGCCAAATCATGGTGCTGACCCAACCAGGCCGATGAATATGGTCGACTTGGGAGAAGCAGTGGTAAAACATGAATGTGAATTTGGTATAGGGGTTGATGGAGATGGCGATCGTATTGGGGCTGTTGATGAAAGAGGTCGTTTCATCTTTCCAGACCGCATAATCAGTCTTTTTGCTCAGGATGTGATTGGCAAAGAAGAAGGCAAAAANCTCGTCATCTATGATGTAAAATGCTCGATGAACGTTGAAAAATCNGTGATCAAAGCAGGCGGAGAGGCCATGATGGCCAAAACTGGGCATTCATTCATGAAACGTGCTCTGGCTAACCACCCAGAAGCCATCATGGCTGCTGAAATGAGTGGGCACCTTTTCATGGCAGATAGNGGATGGTATGGATTTGATTGTTCTTTGTACAATGCTGCAAGACTGATTGAGTTATGGAGTCGTAAACCTAGAGAAGAAAAATTCGGAGATGCANTGTATCAAGTGGCACCAAATCTACCAACAACAGGAGAAGTAAAAATTCCTTGTCCAGAAGAGAATAAAGAACGGATAGTACATGCAATCACTGAAGCATTCANCGATTGTAACCGTAGTACCGTTGACGGCGTACGTGTCAGGTTTGAATTGAATGGAGAACAAACTGGTTGGTACTTNGCTCGAAAATCAAATACAGAAGAGATACTTGTGATGCGNGTAGAAGCAACAACNAGNGCTCANCTCACTGAAATNATGACCGCNGTCAATGACAGGGTTGGCTCGATNATCGATATTTCTGCATTGATGTCAAGTGTCTGACTCTGATTTTTCAATCGTAACTGAAATGACTACTAACTCAAGAGTTACTGTTACATCTTCCCCNGGATCATCATTTTCACCGAAAACCGGTGATGANCCNTTGTCGGCAGTNACAGATACAGTGGTCATGAATGAGCCACGTCCAAGGTCCATATTTCCATATTTTGACATTACCTCTTNNTCNGTCATGTTCTCATAGGTTGTATTGTTGGATGAATANTTATCAATCATCTTGAATTCAATAGTATGTGAAACTTCANTAGCACAATTCCCATTCTCTGTCCATGACTCAGAACCCGTGTCTGATGACTCATTATGGGTAGCCCCAGAGAGATCGTAATCTGCTGAAACCTCATCACATTCCGCTCCAGCANNGNNTTGGGTATCNTCATTNGTTTCTTGCCAAGTAAATACCAATCTTGCAATGGCGANATGTTTTCCAGAGAGTTGATCTTTNACNGCATCGGTNTTAAANCTCGCATCGGCAGAATCNCCATCTCCAATCGATAACTCAATTGAGCCTACTTCGACAACNGTTTCGTTCACCATCNCCTCATACGTGCCAACTTCACCACCAAGAACTCCTACATCTTTGATTGAGGACGCTACGGCGAAATAAGCAGGGAAAGCAATGAGGAAAAATGCAACACAAACGGTCATGATTTGTGTATCTTGGTCAGTTTTCAACTTATCAAGAAACGCTGACATGGAATCTCCCTTACCTAACCCTAGATGTCGCTATACCTTGCCTTTTCGGTCATCGCTTAAAATATCAGAGAGNGTTTTGGTTGTGAAAGGCCATTGAGAAAGACCGATTTTTGCAAAACCTTTCCTTGAACGTCTCCAAACTGGCAATAAAAACCCAACATTACTCCGCTCTCCAAACGTCCATTTCCATGGACATCGTGGTAATTTGGAAGCCCAAAGATGGATTAAAGCCTTACATTGCGGACTCTCGATTCCTCCTGGAAGGAGCCATGCTACTTTTCCAACAGCCCCACTGGAACCTTTTGTTTCTTGCCAGCTGTGCATTTCAAGACCTTGGAATGGGCCATCTTCAAAAATAAGTCCAAGTGAACGAGCACTCTGGACCATTGGCATGATNATTGCAAACCTGTCAACCATGCGNCTTCCTTCAATCCTAGNCATTGACCAATGATACGTTTCTCCAATCTCTCTCAAAGATCGTACATTGTCAACTGGTGTTGTGGACAGTTCTAGGACGAATTCCTTTCGCCTGACCATGGTATGCCATTATGGCGTTCTATGTCAAATTGGTGACTCNACATCGGCGTTCGCAAGCTCTCACCAAGANGAGAGAGGCAACACCACCGGATCTAAGCTGTGCTCGGTCGCCATGCCAAGACACCCAGAAAANCTGAGTGGTGCTTGTCTTAACCAAACAAAGAGCCAAGACCTTCGAATCCGCCTTCTTCTTCCTCTTCTTCTGGTTCTTCAGCAGGAGCTGCTGAATCGCCACCAGTAGAGGCTGCGGCGGGTGCAGCGGCCGCAGCAGGTGCAGCGACAGCTTGCGTCATGGCCTCGGTGATATCAACGCCGCCCAAACTGGCTACTAGAGCCTTTACTCGGGCATCATCAACATCAACACCTGCTCCTGCTAAAACAGCAGAAACGGCCTTCTCTTCGATCTCTTTTCCAGCACTGTGCAACAACATTGCAGCATATACATATTCCATTCATTTCACCTCAATTTTTTTTGATTTTAGCCGAATAGGTCTCCAAGTCCACCAAAAGCGGCTTCCTCTTCTTCCTCTTCTTCCTCCTCGGCTGGGGAGTCAGAAGATTCTTCTTCCTCAACAACGGTTGATGCCGCTGAGGCAACAGCCGAGGCTGCAGCTCCGAGCATGGCACTCAAATCATCATCGAGAGCATCCGCATCTAATGTGCCAGCGACACCCAATGCAGATGCATGGGCGCGGGCGATCAGATGTGGGAGTGTATCAGCGGTTGTAATTGCCGCTTCCAAAGCCACTGCAAGCGCTTCTCGGCTGGCTTTAGCCAAGAGCGTAGGCATGGTTTGGGAAGTAATCCAAGTGATATTGCAAGCAAGATTAAACGCTCCTGCAGCATATCCAATCAGGTCTGATTCAAATTGCTCGAAATCGATATCTAATGTCTCTGGAGTGAATATAACTCCGCTTTCGAGCGTACCACAAAGACGTAGTCCAGTAACAATAGGATTGATACCAATTTTACCCAGCATCATTCCCATGTCACCCTCAAATACATCGCCAGCTTTCAAAACGGTGACTTGCTTTTGTATTTGGACCGACCCTTTCATGATTTTAGCAGGGATGCCAACAGAGTTGAGTTCACCGACTATTGGTCCAGGTGGCATACCTGTATCCATCTTTTCAACAATAATGTCATGTGGTGCAACATCACCTGGTTTTGCTGCTCGACCTGCTTCAGTCTTTTTGAGTTCTGTAAAGAGTTCGAATGAATTGAGAGATTTGGTAGAAACAAGTGCTGGTTGAACTGCACCTGCAAACAAAGAATCCAATTCGCTGAGTTCTCGGCCTGCATTTTCCCATGCTAATTTCATGAGACGCTTCTTGGCGACTTGAATCGCCATCTTATCTCTCAGGTCAGCCCTCATGTTGATCATCGAGTCTGCGGGAACACCGTGAATATCAATGATGGCAATAGTGGTGCCAGAGTTCACTTTGTCCAGAAGTGAGGACACAGTGTCCTTCTTCCAAGGAGCGACTTTTGGAATCAATTAATCACCTCAATTCTTTGAGAAGGGCCCATTGATGTCTTGATGTAAAGCGTGCGAATGTTGGCAAGCCCACGCTCGAGTTTTCCAATCACCCGGTTATAGATCTCCATGGCATTCTTCAACAAATCCTCATGTGATTGACTTACGGTTCCAATCGGTGCATGGAAAGTGATTTTATCTCGGCTTTTTACGACCACAGTGCTTTGTAATCCTTGAGCAATGACTCCGGGGTCGACAACTGGTGGAACTGGACGAGGCATTTTTCCTCGAGGACCAAGTACAACACCCAAATGACGACCAATCAATCCCATGTGAGGGACTTCGGAAAGGAAGAAATCAAATCTGTTAGCAAGACGTTTTGCATCCCCGCGTTTGCCACCTAAATCTTCGATAGTGGTTGGATCGATGACATGTATGCCAGCGGCCTCTGCCTTTTGAGCGGCATCTGCAGTTGCAAACATAGCAACCTTCACCTCTTTTCCTCGGCCGGATGGAAGCCTGATTTCTTCTTGAATACGATTATTGGGGTTCTTCAAATCAACATCTTTTATTGTAAAAGAAAATTCAATTGTCTCGACAAATTTGCGCTCTTGCGCATTGTCGATTGCGTTCTTAATTGCTGCTGATATTTTTTCTTCCATATTTTTCACCCCTTCGGTCTGCGAGGTTTGACCCTCTCCCGTGGTTCGTGAGTTCTAATCAATTGAATCTGTCATCCCATTCTCCATCTTCAATTACTCTGAGGGCGTCTTTTGCCCACAATCCCTCAACTTTGACTCGCATCGACACGCATGTACCAATGACTTCGCGCGACTGTGCCTTTAAGTCGGCACCAGTAAGATGATTTTGACCTGCCTTTTCTTTGGCGACACCAATGATTTTCTCAAGAGATATATCTTCGGTAGCCGCATCAAGAGAACCGTTACACTTGTCTACACCAAGAGCCTTGATGATAAGTTTTGAAGTCCATGGCTGTGGCATCTTTCTCACCTTTTACTCACAAACGTGGGCACCTTGCCGACTTGCATTCCCTATTTAACCTCGACGCGTAATCTCTTTGCTCATTCAGAAATGACCCTATCGATGACACGTACATGATCGCCTCTCATGTTAAGCGTCATTGGAATATCTGTTTCGTATAATTCCATACTGACTTCTTCCTTTGTCTCTGAAATACTCAACACTCTGGCTTTTTCGCCTTTGAATGCACCGGTTACAATTTCCACAATACAACCAACATCGATACCGCTTGTAACAGCTTTTGGCTCCAAATAAGGCAATATATCTTTGAGAGGAGCTTCTCCTGGAAGGACTGTCTTTGCATTTTTCAACTGTGTCTGATTTAGTCCACGCCTTGCTTTGGGATCTCTGCCTCCAGAACGACCGATTAATTTCTCAACGTGATACAAAGCACTCGATTCAACCATGACATAACCTCGCATGCTGGGTGGATGGAGGACACAAAATACCTCATCGGCAATGTCTTTCAAAGAACCACTCCCATCGAGCCTTGCTTGAATCTCATTCGCAACTCTCTGCTCAGACCCGATTGCTGTTTTCACGATGTAAAGGAAAGATGCAACGCTTCCGTATAATTCTCTGAATAATTTTTCACTATTTTCGATGTTTAGGTCAGTAAACACCGTATTGTAATTTTGAATCTCGCCCGGGTCTACCCATTCACATTCAGTATAGCGTCCACCTGCTGTTACCTCTTTGGATGAAGAAACAAGGAGAACTGGAGTAATATCCAACAAGCGATTTCCTTTATCAATTCCAAGGGCAGGACCTGTGCGTACAAAATCCAAATGCTCTGCATCCAGCCCAGTACAATCCGATACTCTTGAAATATATTCTTCAGGAGAACTTCCTAGACCGAAAACACCATCCCAAAGAGCAGGATAATCTTCATCAGATTTTGATCTCCTCAACAACAACAACTCTTGTTCATAACGGACAAATACTACGAATGCTTCTGCCATTTTTTCACCTCAAATACCGAATACATCATGGATAATCCATGGAATAAAATTATCCATCAATACCAGAATGACAAAACCAATGAAGCCGAGGACAAAAAGGCCAATTCCACAGATGATGCTTGTTTGTTTAAATTCCTGAGGCGTTGGTTTGCGAGCCATTCTCAGAATCCTCGCCCAAGACCCTCTGGAAATGCGTCGAAATTGGGCCTCTATGGCATCCTGCTTGTCTTGAACATAATTTTCAAACGAGCGTTTTTCTGCATTTTCATCCGACATGGTAAGACCTCGGCCTGCCAACCGACTTGCCCTTTTCATTTAACCCAATCGACGCGGATTTGACTCCATTATCGTCGGGTTCAAATTCAAGTATGGTTTCCCAATAACGTGTCCAACGACGACCCATATCAGATTTTAGGCGTCTCCCGGGATGCTTCTGACGACCAAATAAAAAAAGCATTCAGAACACTTGCTCGACGATATCACCCCGATCGTAATCCAAATGACAAGAATGCTGAATCTCGTTTCAAGAAAGTCCAATCTGCCTACGACCAGATCGGTACGGCAAAAGCAAGGAAAGAGTACGAGAAATCCCAAATGTTTGGGGGTGGTTTTGGAGGTGGAAATATGAATGATATTTTTTCTCAAATGTTTGGAGGAGGAGGATTTAGCAACTCATTCTCCAGAGGAGGAGGGCAGCCCTTTGGTCAAAGAGGTGCTTCTCCATCTTCCAATACTCAAAAGGGCCAAGATGCAACTGGTTTCCTTGAACTATCCATCGATGAGGCTGAAGCAGGAGGGAAATTTGTCTTTGAATTCATAAAACTCGTACCAGGGAGCCATGGAAGTATAAGCAAAAAACCAATGAAAATTCGTGTGAATGTCAAATCACAATCGAAGCATGGAGATAAATTAACCCTGAAAGGACAGGGGCATGGCCATCCAGATGGCGTTCCTGGTGATCTTATCATTCAAATTAGAATCGACCCCGGAAAGGGATGTCGGTGGGAACAAGGAAGAATCGTTCAATATGTCGAAATCCAATACTCAACACTTGTGTTAGGAGGCAAGGTCAATGTTCAACTCCCCAATGGCATGAAAGCGAGAGTCACCATCCCTGAAAATAGCCTTATTGGAGACCGATTTAGAATCAATGAATACGATATCGAATTAGGGTTAATTTCCAATGAAGCGCTTACTGATGAACAAAAAAATTTGCTTAACAAACTACATGATGTCGGATTATAATATCGACAGAAATAAAATTTCCAACTGTTTAGCGACCACCAATGAGTGATTTTGACGTGAGAGATAAATACGATTCTCTTGAACAACCTTGGTGGGCAAATGATTTCCTCATCCTCGTCTTTACGATGGTAAATATAGGAATAATTATTGTTGATCTTGAACTCGAACTTTTTGAAAATAACTTCTCTCTTTGGTGGAAATTAGCCGTTCTTGATCTGATTCTTGTTGGATTCTTTTTTGCTGACTTGATTGAAGATTACAATCGATGTAATGATAAATCGTGGTGGTGGAAAACCCACGGATGGGAATTTTTAGGTATTCCTCCGATGTTTTTGGCTGGACTTCCGTTCCTATCAGGAGTCATTTCCCTCAAGTTTTTAAGATTGATTCGTGCCTTTGCTGGAATTTTAAGATTGATTGGGGCCACCCAAAGAGCCAACGTAGTTCCTGTCGGTAAACAAGTGCAGCACTTATTCATGATTGTCTTTTCACTGATTGTTTCAGGGGCCTTTTTCGTATATATTTTCGAAGAAAATTATTACCAATTGTATTGTATGGGCGTAAATCCTCCCGGAGATTGTGCAAGAGTTATACGCGATTTCCCATCTGCATTATGGTGGGCACTTGTTACTACGACAACCGTGGGCTATGGTGACCTTTCTCCAGTCACTGGGCCTGGTAAATTAGTAGCTGCTTCTCTTATGCTTGTTGGCATTGGATTGGTCGGTTCCCTTGCAGCAACATTCTCCCAATTATTTTATTCGAATAATCAAATTATCTTCGACCCGGATGCGCAAAACACTGACACTAATCCATTGATACTGTTGGAAAGACTGGCAAGTTTACACGATGGGAAAGCCATCAGTGATGATGATTTTGAGGCGGCGATGTCTTTAATACGCGCAAGGATGATTGCAGAACTCAGAATGCTACGAATAGAAAACGATTCGCTCACAACCTTGCCGATTCCGTTACAGGTTTCTGCAAAAATGGTATTTATGGACAAAATGAAAAAAATCGATTCAGAGATTCAGGCTATTTCAGAAATGTTCGAAGAGGAATAAAGCCACTGGGGAAATTCGAACTCCCGGCCGCCTGATTACGAATCAGGTGCTCTACCAACTAAGCCACAGTGACATGACATCTTCCAATTATACTCACAGGATACTTCCTTTGATTCAGTAAAAATCCTCTGGACCCATGATTTGGTTTTTGTGAACACCATCTCCACGATCCGATGAGTTATACTTCATGCTACGTATGATTTGTTTCTCTTCCAGCATCTTTGAATATACCTTGTTGAAAGCGAATGCTGCTTTGAAAAGGAATAAACAACCCAGTATCACAAAAGCAGAGGCTGCTTCATTAATTCCTGTCATGAGGAATTTTACAGACAAATAAATCGGTACAGTAGAAACAATAAATCCTAAGATAAAAGCACTTTGTCTGTCCCATTTCTCTCGGTTTTTTTTCTTTTTTTCTCGTTTTGTTTTTAAGTCTCGAAGTTCAGGAAGAATATCTTTGATTTGCTGATTTTCTTTTAGCATACCGTCAGTGAGCGTAAGCAAACACACTGCACAGAATGCAAAACCTGGTTCTGGTGGTAAAAAACTCCCGCAGGAAGAGGACTTGCACATGCCGGGGTTTGACATAGGAATAAATGACCTAATGTAACCAAGGAAAAAATACTTCTGTTCTTAATCAAATGGTGCGGGGGGCAGGATTTGAACCTGCGAACCGATAAGGACTGGGGCCTAAACCCAGCGCCGTTGACCAAGCTTGGCAACCCCCGCTTGAAATGTCCTCGCGCCATGACATTTTCAATTCATCCATGAAAACATGACTCTATCAATGAGAACTAAACCATGGTGCATGAGCCGTCTATGAAAGATATGGAAAAAAAGCCAACTGTGGCTACAAATACCCAATTAGGGAGCCGGAGTTTTCATCGGCTTTCTCAATGGATTGTGCCTCAGCGAAACAAGGTTCATATCGCCATGTTTTTACTCACATTATTTATGATTCCGGGTGCCCTTACCGCCTTAGAACCTATTGACATGGAATCATATGAACTCGAGTCGCCAGAACTAACTGCTCAAGAAATTATTGATAACGAATTTGCCACCTCCGAAATTATACTTGGCTTTGCCGTTAGTGTGAGGGACCCGGATATGGTTGGCTCTTCATCCATTCCAATATCTGCAAGATCTGACGGTACTCCCGATTGGTCTGCCTTCGCGCAGGCTTCGGAAATCATCCCTTCTGGCAATCCATGGGAAGGTGTTACCTCACCAAACGGAGGCATTCTCAACCTCAGCGTGCTCAAGGAATTGGATGTAAAACACAACGTCATCCAAGAACATACTCTTTCTCAATACATGAAACCGTTTGTAAACGATGTCACAGGATTACAAACCAATGGCGTGATGTCTGTCGTTGATATCTTTCGAGGATTCATGAATAACTCTTCAATTCTCACCGCTCCAAGAATTACTCTAAGTGGTACTGAACCCCCTCTTGCTGATTGGAGCGATTGTGGGGCTCTCGAATGTCTTGAGTTTGACGATGAAAACATAACTCAGGCGCATATTGATCTCGCCGCACACCGAATGGCAATGGCCGACGGTTCGGCTTTCTTACGATGGATTTCGCTGGATCGAGGGTTCGTCCCAGATACTGCATCAAATGTCATTGGGCCCGCCGGGGGGAGATTACAAAACGACGGAACATGGGATGGCGCAAACTGGCAGAAAGGGAGATGGTCAGGAAGCTCAACTTGGTTATTAGTACAATTAGACCGAGCAGCTTTGATTGAAAACGGTTGGACGCCTTCATGGAAAGATGCTCATTCTGAAAAAAGTATCAGATTTGAAGATGGTTTTCAGGTGGGCGGATACCGCTTCGATAGCGGAAGCCTCGTTCTTCATCCACCCAATTACTCAGCTGAGAGTTGCCCGGTGGAAGAGAATCCTTGTTCAGCAGAATGGAGTTACATGGACCTTGAGGGGCGAATCAGAAGTTACGATGACACCTCGGTAACGCTACTTGTTGGACAAGGCATCAACGTTGAAGTAAATAGAGAACTCCAATCTAGTTTTGGTCTCATCATGCTGATGGGCCTTGTGGTCATCTTTCTATTGTATATCAGTTTGCGAAGATGGTCTGACGTCGCAATTGTTGGATTTGCGTTGGGCGGGGCACTCTTGTGGATGCAAGGATTTATTGGTCATGCCTCAAACTTGTTTGATTGGTTTGGCTGGGATTTGCTGTCAAGAAGTCAATTCTCTAATTTACTACCCATCCTCGTTCTTGCTCTTGGAATTGATGATAGTCTCCACGCTTTACACAGATACAAAGAGGAAAGACAAGCTGGAAAATCTCCAAATGAATCCGCTCAAATCACCTTGCACAGAATCGGTCTCGCAATCATGCTGACTTCAGTGACCACTATGGCCGCATTTTCGGCTAATTTATTCTCTGATGTTGCTGCATTACGCTCTTTTGGTATTGAGGCAGGATTCGGTATTTTAGCAGCATTCCTTCTCACTGGAATGTGGACTCCTTTGTTGAGATTAAGCGTGGATGAATGGATGGAAAAGAGATCGATTCCAACGACTCAGGATAAAACAAAACACATCGTATCCGTTGAAAAATTACAAACCGTCACAAAATTTTGTGGAAGAACGCCTGTTGCTTTTTGGATTGCTCTCGCAGCATTACTACTCACAATTCCAGCCACATGGGCAATGTCGAACCTTGAAGGTGATTTCGAAGTCGAAGATTTCCTTGATGAGTCGAGTGATATGGCTATCGGCATCGATCTTGTCTCACATCGCTTTGCTGATGAGGGTGAACCTGCAGTATTGTTGATGCTTGGCGATGTCGCTGATCCTCAGGTTTTCGCTTCCATTCAAACGGTTCGCGAAAATTTTGATCACCTCCCTGAAGGCATTCCTGATAAAATGACCAGGGAACCAGATGGTCAAGTTGACATTTTGGCAGTCGATGAAATGCTTGAACTTTCAGTTTCGATAATGGTTGAGAATAGATTGCCATACGAGCAGGCAGGCCTCAACGAAAGCGAGTGTAATCTCATTGGACGCTTTAACCTCCCCGACCTTGAAGATAAACAGTGTCTGTTGTTTTTGTATGGGTACATCAGCATATATGGCATCAATGGCACAGCATCTCTACCATCGATTCCTGCGTCTCTTGTAGGTCTTTATATCACGCCTGACGTTCCCCTAGACCACGAAAAACCATGGTTAGACATTCATGGAGAAGAAAGTCAATGGTCAAAGATGCTCATTCGTTTTGGCATCACCTCTCCAGAAGATTTCCCATCTATGGGACCTGGTCTAGAAGAAATTAGAAAAGACCTGTTGCCACTCACAAATCTAAGTACTGGTTCATGGGAAGGTCCCGGAGATTCTGATGATGAAGATAAACCACTTTCATGGGTGATGATAACCGGCCGACCGATTACAAGATTTGTTGCGAGTGAATCAATGCAAAATGAAATGCAAAATGGATTAATACTTGGTTCTGTTTTTGTTTTCATTACACTTAGTATCGGTTTCAGATCTGTTCGGCAAGCATTGGTCGCACTCATCCCGATTCTTTTGGTGGTTGTTTGGCTTTATGGACTGATTTGGTTGTTCGGCTACAGTTTGAACATCGTCACTGTTACCATCGCTACGATATCGTTAGGAGTTGGGATTGATTATTGTATTCATGTCACGGAACGGTATAGAGAAATCAGGCAACGCGGTGAAACACATGAATCTGCCTTGATTGGAGTCGGAGGAGCATGCGCCCTTGCCTTGGTTGGTTCTGCCGCATCTGACATTGCTGGGTTTAGTATCATTGCATTATCCCCGATGGGGTTGTTCAGCGCATTCGGGATCTTCTCCGGAGCAATGATTGCTCTCTCATTAATCGCATCAATGGGCATGACTACTGCCGCTCTTGGCATTCTTGATCGTACTGACAAAAATAAGCCAATGAATTCATGAAGGGCGTGATACTCGCACAGCCATCGCATGCAGAGGTTGGCCTCTATGTGATG
>PABV01000041.1 GCA_002699425.1 Methanobacteriota archaeon | reverse complement strand
TAACTACCACGATTCAATGGTTTTTGATTTCTTTTTATAAATGGTGTGTGAAATAAATGAATAAATGCCGATTTATTCATCTTTTTGAAATAACCGTCCTATCGGACTTTTCACTTCCAGAGCTTCAAGTCCCATCCACTCTCTTTCCAGAAGACCGGTTTCTTGTGTTTCTCTATTTCGTGCGTCTTCAAAAGCATCTTCTTTTTGATTGACCGTATCTCTTAGCGCCAGTGCTTGATTTACCAGCGACAAATATGTGCTTCGGCTTTTTTCATTTCCAATTTTATCCCAAGTTCCAAACATGCTCATCTCTTCATCATCGATGTGTAATCTCCATTCTTTTGAAAGCGGATCCTGAGATAGTTTCAATCGATAATCACCCACAACTCGCCATCCTTGATCGGTTCTTACTTTGACATGACTCAAACCCATAGGCTCATCTTGTACGAATGGATGATTAATATCGACACAAAGAGGCACAACATACCACTTTCTTATCTGGTTGATATTCAGCAAAACAAACAGGGCACATAACACAAATACACAGGTAGTAAGCCAGTTTATGCCAAAAGGAAAATAGGTTACAATGATNATGAAAATACAGATAATTCCAAAGATGATGTTTGGCCTCATTTGAGAGNGGCCTACTTCGGTTTTAAAAAATGGAATATCNGTGATTTCAACATCATCCAAGGGAGCATTTTGAGCGCTTTTCTCCTTGGACTTTGGTGGCTGCACATGATTTACTCAAGGCAATTACTCATAAGTCCTGTCATCTACTAAGGGTAATGTCACGGTTTGAGGATCAAGCGACCAATGATCTACATTTTCAAAGAAGACTCTGATTTGATCTAAGTGCTTACTGATATCGATGTGTTGATATGATGAAACNTCAACCAACTTTTTTTCTAATTTTTCCCATCCAAGTTGAACACCACGCTTTTTTTGACGTGCATAATTATACAGTAATGCGGCGGTTTGAATAAGACCTTGAACAATTTTCGCCTGATTAAATTCTTTTCTCTTTTTGAGTAAAATCCAAAGATCTTCCCAAGATTCATGTGAATCCCAATGCCTTCCTAAATCAAATCGGCGACATCCTTCAAGAAAATACTGCATTTCCTCTTCATTCAACTCGCCCATGTTGGATGCAAGTCATTTCTGCTCAAACTACTATCGATGAGCAAAAGATTGCCCCTACATTCAAGAAGGGATGCATGAAACACGGATTGAGGTGCCACCTTGATTGAATTACCCAAAGGGGAAATCGTTGAATCAAGGAGAGGAAATAATGCCATCCTCCAAGCACTTTTGGACAATATGAAATCTCAGGAGTGGAGTGGCTACATTCGAACAGAAAGAAAGCCAAAGAANGAAACCCCATCACAGGGGTTTTTACTCGTATTATCAGGTGACATTCATGCAGCATTGCATGAAAAGCACCGCCTTCTATCCAGTCAGGAGGCAATGATTGAAATTGAAGATGATGCATTGCATTTGGATTGTATACTTGACATGCACCTTGGAGTAGATGTCTCTGAAATCGTGAATCTTTATCCAAATGCTGTTATGAAACTGGAAAATCAAAAGAATCACTCAAAATGGTGGGAATCCAAAGTATGGCAATCCAAACACAAACGAAGACAACGACTACCNGCGATGGAGGTCGTCGAATCTGCGCCAGAGCATATTCAAAGAAAGGCTGAGTCTTTACTGGACCTTTTGATTGATAGTGGCCAGATATTATCGCCAGGTGATTCTTATCTCATCGATTCTCTCAATGGNGAAAAAATCCTTCGATTAGGTAACATCGTTGCTGATTTTGATAGACCTGTTCTGTTCTTCACAAGAAATCACTCCATCACTGGAGAATCCTTTTCAACAACGGGCTCGATCACACCATATCACCTTGGATACAAGCAGGGTAAGCGAAATCAAGAACCTGATTTNCAATCCATGGAAAAAAACATCGATGAATTTCTTTCATCAAATCTGCGATCGTTTGTAATTATTGAAGGATTAGACTATCTGGCGATAATGAACGAAGAAAAAGAAATTGTTCATTTCATGAGAGAACTTATTGATGCTATCCGATATGGAAATCACTGTCTGATTTCTTCGGTAGATCTTTCTGTATTCCAATCCAAGAACCAACATTTGCTTATCAGGGAAGCACCAATCATCGATGATGAAACAATCGATAGATGGCTCAATGACCATGAGACGTTATCTCAACACCCATTTTTTGGANCCNTCACAGAAGAGGAAATGAGTCTATTTCAATCGCCAAATGCCATCGAAAAAGATGATGAAACACAAACCTATGAGGAAACGCTGAATCCCTCAACAAGCGATAATTTACACCAAGAAGACTTNCCTATTGGTAATGAAAATCTCGAAACTGGTACATCGGAGGCAAATGAAACAACGNTGATTGAGACCAGTTTTGACACAATTACTGATACTGAAACCGACCCTGTTCACGAAATTCCTGTGCCTGAGAAACCTACCCCTGTAAAACCTAGGCCTGCGCAAAGAGTCAAGAAATATCGGAAAAAGAGAATCAAAAANATGTCTAATCGTGACCTTACAAAGGCTTCATTGAACCAAGCAACNTTAACAAAGAAAAAGGAAGTGCGTCTTTCTCCAATTTCTTCGAGTAAAAAAATGGTCATAAATAAAGTTGAAATTGATGAGTTTGCTGAAAAGCAGACTGGGAAGAAACTACCAATTAACGATATGATGAGGAATCAATCTGAGCAAACATTTTCATTTCCAAAGCAGAAATCAAAATCGAGATATTACTTCAAACAAAACAANTCAGAACATAACCCCTCAGCANCTCAAGCAGCTCCAANAACAATTGATGGTAGAAGGGAAGTAAGTTCCCATCCTCAATCCTCAAACTCGATTGACCAGCAATTGAAGACATGGCTAAAACCTAAATCAAGGAGGCGATGACCTTGGCAAAGTTGTCAAAATACAAACTCCGTCAGGTTATTGACCAAGCGAAAAAAAGTGTAAACTACCAAACTAAAAAAGAGANAAATCTCAAGACTTCAAAACATTCTTCAAACCCTANGAAGAGCTCAAAATCTCTTATTCAAAAAGCATTTCCTGACAAGAGACCTGCGTATAATCTNATTGCAGATTCTGTGCTGGGAACAAACACTCCTCACTCCGCAAGCATTGAATTATCCGATGACACNCAAGAGTTTTCTGGAAAGTTTAGTCAAGGGATTCGAAGATTGCGGAAGCAATATGATTCTGAACTTCCCTCTGNAAATATAGGTGATAAATTTGGAATCGAGGCTGATGGAAGACCCATATGGTCTGCGTTATTGGACCATGAGAGAGGNCTCTCAAGCCTTGATACGAATCTGTCTCAACTACCTGACATCGATTGGCAAGAAACGGAATGGCCAAATCTGCTTGAGAACTCTTCTCAGATGACTTTCAGAACTTGGACCACGATTAAAGAAAATCAACTCGCTACAAGTATTTGTGAAAAAATTATTGACGGTATTGTTCAAGCAAATCCGATTATTATTTCCGGTCCAGAATGTTCTGGAAAATCTCATCTCCTTCATGCCACATGTCAAGCCTTGCGTGAGCAGAAAAANTTGGTCTACTTGAAACAAAGCGTAATCGCGAATCAGCAAGAGAAATTCCCACCAGCATGGGAAAAATGGGTTCCCAACCTAGATGTTCTTGCTGTCGAAAACATTGAGAAATGCGATGACGATGCATTACATGAATTGGGTAGTNTTGTTGACTTAGCACTAAATCACGATGTTTTGGTTCTGTTGACACACGCAGATGATGCGGAAGAAATTGAAGCGGGTCGATTAAAAGAATTGGTCAAACAGGGGCTAAATGCTAACATTCGATACCCATCTCAACACTCCCTTTTACTTCATCTTCGAAGAAAATCGATGATGGAAAGTGCTGGATTAACTGATGAATTGCTATCTGCTGTAGTAAAACATAGTAATCANAATTGGAAAACTGCTATATCTCAATTTGAAAAACTGTTGATTGCAATCGATTCTGGAATCGATATCCAGGATGCTGAAGATGCAGAAAAAGTCCTGCTCAACACATATTTTGAAGAGGANGAAAAAGAAATAGACAAGCAACATATTCAGATCATGGCTCAAAAATTGGTGAAAAATGCCATTGATGAAGTGTACACAGACAAAGATGTATTTGGAGTTGAACTGCACACAAAGATGCCCGAAATAGGAACGGATTCTTACGAGCCTCCTTCGCTAAAACCAGATTTGAGTCAAAAGGGAGCCAAAGAAATTGTTTCAAAAGCAATGGAACCTCATATTACATCGACACTGGATGTACATGAATCGGAACGACATATGATTCATCAGAAAACCAAACTTTCTGGCCTTGACAGTACTCGTGTGAATGAAACCGTTACAAGTATTGAAAACATGGCTGAATCTGCGTTTGAGGACCTATCAATTGAACATGAGAACAAAACATTTCATCTTGCGAGATTGGAAACCGAAATAGAAAAATTATCGCTTCGCTCCAAAAACGCATCAACGGAAGATCTTATCAAAATCGCTGACCGAATAAAAGAAATTGAGCAAGAGATTCGTCTTGTGACTGGGGATGACGTAGTCGGGGGCCCGACTCTTGATGTTGAAGAGCAACCAATCACAGAACGTCGAAGAGTTTTNGCACGATTAAAGCGGGTAAAAGTGATGTTACCTGAGGCCACTGCATGAAGGCAAGACCTTGGTGGAAAGACGGCATTGATTTCCGTTGTCAACCCGATTGTGGAAAATGTTGTGAAGAGCCAAATGGCATGGTTTTTCTCGCTGAATCAGANATCATCAGACTCGCTGGTCATTTCAATTTAACAACCTCNGAATATGTAAANCAACATTGTAAAANAAGCATNGATGGGAGATTTATTCTAGCCACGGATGTAGAAACCCAATTTTGTCAATACTACAACCAGAACAAACAATGTGAAGTGTATGTCGCCAGACCTTCTCAATGCCAATCGTTCCCATTTTGGCAAGAAAATCTAGCTACAAAAAAGCATTGGAACCGAGTGGTGAATGAATGCCCGGGACTTCAATCTGAGGATGGAATATTGATTGATGGAAATACGATAAGGCTTCACATGAATGCAGATAGAATTGCAAGTATCGGCATTCGACATTGGTCAGGGGAATAAACGCTTTGAGAAATTAAATGGTTGGACTTATATCGTAACCGTTAGTCCACGCTAACGACCGAACATGGATAATGACAGTGAATCCTTACTAAATGTAACTTCTTCTCACCTGAATTCAGGCATGAGAGGCATTCCAGTGGGTACCTGTCGCACCTCATTTGTCACTCCTACAGAGGGCGTACATTATGCTGGTTATCCGATAGCCGAACTCATGAATTTCTCACCAGAACAGATTTTTTATCTCCTACTGCATAAGTCATTACCTACGCCTGAGCAGACGACATCATTCATGAATGAACTAAAGTCCCGAGGAGAAGTACCACGNGAAATCATCGATGTACTACTTGCTCTTCCAAAACATGGCCATCCAATGGATTGGATGTCCACGGGAATCATGGCTCTTGGTATGTTTGACCAAGACGAAAATTGGACTGAAAATGGGTTAAACCTCGTTGCAAAAATGCCGAGANTGATGGGACTCATTTTTAGAATTCGAGAAGGGAGAGTTCAAAATATACCAGATGATGATTTGTCCAAAAACTTAGTCGATCGATTTATTCATACTCTGGAACCAGAAGCTGACACATCCGTAATGGCAAAAATTGTTTCCGCATTCCTCGTGCTTCACATGGACCATGGCGGCGGAAACCTTTCTACATTTACTGGCAAAGCCATTGCAAGTGGACTTGCTACACTCTACACATCCATTTCCGGGTCAATGAATGCCCTTTCAGGGCCTCTTCATGGAAGAGCAAATCAATCCTGTTTGGAATTTGTCAAGAAAATTGGGACCAGTGATCGTAGTGAGATTGAATCATTCATCAGAAATGAGCTCGCCAACAAAAGACCCGTCTTTGGATTCGGNCACTCTGTGCTCAGAACAGAGGACCCCCGTGCCACTATACAAGTTCAAATCGGTAAAGAGGTATGCCCAAACGATCCTCTTTTCAATACCGTCCTCGGTTTACTAGAAGTCGCTCCACGTGTTCTTGCAGAAAATCCAAGAATTGCTAATCCAAATGCGAATGTTGACATTGCCAGTGGATGTTTGTTAAATTTTGCTGGATTTACCAATCCAGAGTATTACACCACCTTCTTTGGTTGGGCGAGAGTGTGCGGTATTTCAGCTCAGATAATCGATGAAAGAACANTATTACGAAATGGAAAAGGCGTCCCTATTTACCGNCCAAAATATATCGCTGAGGAACAAGAACTTCGTCATGTCGAATAACGAGGAGACCTTCCACATCCTCTGTGACCAATCAATCGCACGGCTTGCCAAGGAATTTCTCCCTTCGATTCAAGAAGCATTTTCTGCGTGCTATTTTGCCAACCAAACCTCATCTTCCAAACCTCTAATTGTTGGATNTTTTCTTTATCTGACAAATCGGACCATCTCACANTTGAATTNGGTAGGATGCCTTGGTCAAGCCTACTCCACTCCTCATCTCCCAAAGGCATCGTAGCTGGTTTTGTCCAACGGGCAGCATTTGGCAGAGATTGNTNCGGATTTGCGAAATCTGAAATTGGTGACAAACCTGCATTCAGTACTNGCCTCTCAATATTCTCATCACACGGCCAAACATGACAACCAAGTCCNTTCAAACTTTTTTTCAACCTTTTCAATGAAGATCCATGTAAACCAACTGANCGCCCAAGGGGTATATGACGNGTCCATCCACTTAGATATTCAAGAGCACATGGAACAATAGGAGAACCTGAGCGCCTATGTTTCTTTGATAATGATGAAAATGAGGTCTTGGCAAAAGATGGAAGCGTGCGGAGTTTTNGCCAAAATTCGCCTTCGATTGGTGGTATAACCGGTTCAAGTTGGGACCATAGGCCGTCATATTTTGCAGATTTTACAACCTGATCTACGTGATGATNAAAAGCATAAACAACAAGATTATGCTTTGGTATACCGACATCTCTNGCNATAGATTGAACCTTGGTCAACATTTTTGCGAGATGGGAAGTAGCATCTTTTTTCTTTAATAAACGNCGATGAGGCAATTTCAATTCTACAAAAACAACTTTTGATTCCTCTGACAATGATTTTTGCGCAACTTTGTGATGCAGAAAATCTCCAAATGCATCAAAGCCTTCATTCTGTAACTCATCAAGGNTCCATTCTTCAACAAATTCTGGCCGTCCATCCAATGANTTACCTAANAACATTGGCCTACGATCATGATGGAGTACCAAATGGTCATCAGAAGTCAGACGAATATCAAGCTCCACACCATCGAACCTTTGAATNCCTTCGACAAGGGCTGGCACTGAATTTTCCTGCGGTTGNGTCCACCCCATGNCGATGCCAGACCACCAACTTTGAAAAACTCCGCCTTAGAAGCAACCACTAATTCTATGTTCAAGAGATGGGACCATGTTTTGAGAGGAGGGTTGTAAATCACCGAGCAAGGGTTGCTTACGGATGAAAATCTGGCACATTTATCCAGATTGCAACAGCATCTTCGGGCAAGAACAAGCCTCATTGCAGTAGCATTTCTTGTCGGCTTAGTCATTGGGATCCCCACTTCTGCAAATATCATTAGATGGCTGTTAACCGATGCAGGATTGGTACCTTCGGGTACAAATATAATCACGCTTACTCCTGTGGAATTCATCCTTTTACAAGTCCAATTTGGAGCTTGGTTTGGAACATTCTTGGTCATCTTTAGCCTTGTTCTCGAGGGTGCATGGAGAGCAAAACTTTGGTCACAAATCCGTTNTCCAGGATTGCTGGTAACCTCTACTGCAATCTCTGTTTTGACTCTTGCATCATGTGGCATTTACTACGCATTTGAATGGCTCACTCCTATGCTCCTAGACTATCTGCAAAAAGATGCTCAAGCTGCAGGCTTGACCACTGAGTGGCGATTAAACGGGTTCGTTGGGTTCATCCTAAACTTATCAGTCGCCTGCGCAATAGGATTTCAAGCACCGGTGCTCACCCTACTTGCTATTCGAACTGATTTAGTAACGCGCGAAGATGTCATCTTGCGCAGAAGGCATATTTGGTTCGGAACGTTCATTCTTTCAGCAGCAATCAGTCCACCAGACCCACTCTCACTTTTTTTGGTAGCAGTACCAATTATCCTTCTGTTTGAATCATCCCTAGGTATTGACCGAATTATGGGTGAAAGGCAGGATGTAAGTGCGTAAGTGGTACAAGCATCCTTCCCGGAGAGGGATTGTTTTCTGTTCCATGCGAATCTCCTCCNACAGTAATCGGCAAACCAATATTCATCAACGCCCATCGCAAAGANTCATTGTGACTTCGATGGAAAGCCTCGACTGCATCGATTTTTTGGCTCACGAGATATTTACCGAGTTTTTGAGGGGATATCCCGTAATAATACGGGTGGGCCAGAGAACTGATTCCATTTTGACTTCGTATTTTTTCCACTACATCCGAAATTTTTGGCAAAGGTCTTGGTGAAAAAGCTGGACCTTCGTCTCCAATCCAAAGATCAAAGGCTTCTTGAAAAGTATCAATCATTCCTTTTTCGAGCATCACCCTTGCCAAGTGAGGTCTACCAATAGCCCCACCAGCAATTGCCATAACCTCTTCAAGACTGATTTCCATACCATGTTCGGATAACCGCTGTATCATACCTTCCATTCGGGGTATACGTGCTTCTGTCATAGCATCGAGCCATTCAATAAATCCTTGNGAACAACCTTCTGGNAAATAAGCCAACAGGTGCCAGGATGAAGGATTTGATTGATGAGGTTCAAGCATATTCTCCTCTGGTAAAAGTGGGACTTCACACGTAATTTCCACGCCTGGAACAAATCGCATGCCCAACCGATCAGCCTCTTCTTGAGCCTCATCCCAACCAGCAGCGGTGTCATGGTCGGTGAGTGACCAAACTTTAACACCATTTTTTGCNGCTCGTTCAGCCATNACTCTCACGCTGGCAANTCCGTCGCTATGTGTTGTATGAGAGTGCAAATCCACCGCTTCAGTCCACAAATTCAAACCTCCGGGATGTCNGGAAGATTTGATGCTTCTAAATCAGTGTCAAAATCNGGAATCTTTGGAAGTTCCAGAGCATCTTCCTCAGTGGTGATTGAATCCAAAGTGGGCAAATCAAGCATTACCGGCAAAGGATTAGATGCTTCCACATCGACTTTTGAAAAGGCTTGTGGAAGTGGAACAGAAACAGCCTCTTCTGTCAAATTATTAGCTGATGGCAGAGGAACTTGTTCCGGTTGGGTGAAAGGTGATTCCGAAAGAGGTACTTCTGGCCTTTCAGGGGGTTTAGTGATGTGCCCTACATCGATTTGACCAAGGGTATCGAGTGCGGAATGAACGGCTTCCGCTTGTTGGTTTTCCTGTCCGCCAAGAATGCCTCTTACAATTTCGGAGGTTACGTGGTTTGATTGATTTGAAATCGTGTTAAGGTTAATATTCTGCACGCCGATTTCTTGATTCAATTGACTTGAAATCGCAGAAACATCAAANTCAGGCCTCGCTCGTCCAGTCCAAAATGAAAGCAAGAGAAGAAGCAAACAGAGTCCATACAAAGTATACTCTTGAATACCCAAACCAAGTGAAATCCAACTAGATTCGCCAAAGATGACACCAATAGGATTCCATTTCAGGNCGGGATGATTTGGATATTTTCCTAAAACGGCATTTATGGATATGAAAAGAGACGCTAAGGCTACAAAAACCCGTAAACTATAGGTGGTCTTTGGATAGTATATTTCCAATAGATTTCCTCCCTATTTCATCGTTGTCGCCTTATTTTTGCAGCAGTAACCGTGTTCTGCATTAACATCATGACCGTCATTGGTCCGACTCCACCAGGTACTGGAGAAACCCACGAAGCTGTACTTGAGACATTTGGATGAGCATCTCCACTTAGTTTCCAACCTCTTTCATGAGATGCATCATCAACACGATTTATCCCTACATCAACGACTACACAACCCGGTTTAATCCATGTATTATCTATCATTTCTGCACGACCAACCGCAGCGATGACAATATCTGCTCTCTTCACAACCTCAGCCAAATCCTCAGTCTTGGAATGAGTGATGGTAACGGTTGCATTGCAGCCTTGTGAAGCAAGCAACAAAGACATTGGCATACCTACAATCCTTGAACGACCGATAACAACTGCTTGTTTACCTTGCAAAGGTATCTGATAGTAATTTAGAAGGCGAATGATTCCAAAAGGCGTGCATGGTATCAAACCATCTGTACGCCCCTGGACCAACCGACCAAGGTTTATTGGATGAAAACCGTCTACATCCTTGAGTGGGTCAATCAAATCTGTCAGCATAATTTCATCCAAATGATTTGGAAGAGGTGATTGAATAAGGATACCATCTACATCATCATCGTCATTTAATTCTTGAATAAGAGATTTCAATAAATCCTCAGAAATGTTAGCTTCTTTTTCAATGAGTGTTGAACGTATACCTAGACGCTTACAAGTCTTGATTTTATTTCCGACGTATACCTTACTGGCAGGATCGCCTCCAACAATAACCACTACCAAATGGGGTGGGCGAGAAATTTTGGAAACCTCTGCAATGATTTCTTTTTCGATTTGACTTGCACACGCTTTTCCATCAAGGATTTGTGCCGTCATCATTCACAGGGAAAACCCCTTGACTCATCAACCCACCGCCATCCTCGTTTTCATGACCTCTTCGGGTTGCAAAAAGTTTTGATGCATCTTTGAATGATTTGAATTCCAATGCATTTCCACTCGGATCATCGATAAATAAAGTGGATTGTTCTCCAATTTTCCCTGGATATCTCACATGAGGCTTGATCCTAAAGATTACGTTCATGGTTTGCAATCGGTCTCGAAAATGATGCCATTCATCCCATTCAAGAATCATGCCAAAATGAAAAGGAGGGACTTTTTTTCCGTCTACTCCACTCCCATTATTCATATCTGGCATATGACTAACTTCATGAGCTACAATTTGATGACCACCAAAATTGAAATTAATACTGCTTGAAGTCCTCCGCCCAATTTCACATCCAAGAACCTCTACATAGAACCGTTCTGTTTCATCTAAATCAATAACTGGAAAAGCCAGATGAAAAGGTTGCATTATTCCTCCTCCCATAATATTTGAGAGCAATTTTGACAACTCCAAGCCTTCGGCTTTGGTCCGTCGACCCAAGAAAGATGTGCACATACACCACAAAGAATAGATGTTCTTTTTGGCTCATCGAGCGTTGTGTCTACACGATACATAATTTTGCCAGCCTCTTCTAATGTTTCTAATGAAGGCGTCCAGTCTCTTATCTGAGCGGGAGTCATTGACAAATCTGAACGAAGCGTCATTCCCCAAATGAACAATATAATCCCAGAAACAGAAATTATAGCTCCCATAGAGATTAAACCTCCAAAGAAGAAAAATGCGCCAAAAACAATGCATATAATTCCAGATAAAAGCAGGTTTTCCCGAGGATTTTTCATACCTTCACCCAATGAATTGAGATAACACTGATGCAAAAAGATCGCAATCAGAAGCCCTTAACGAACACAAGCCAATTCGAATACCATGTTCAAGTGGTACGACGTAAACATGGTGTTTTGCACACTTAGTGGCTATTTCTACAGAGTCTTTGGACTCCAACCATGCAAAAAATCCATCATGAGTAGGATTGAGCTCAATACCATAATTCTGACACGATTGCAGTAACGTATTCCTTCGCTCATCAAGCATCGCCTTTAGTCGGTCTCGTTCCGTACTCCAATGACTTCCACTCTCTTCATTTTCATGAAGCACACTCATTGCGTGCTGGGCAATACGAGGTGCTGCACTCCATGTCGAACGTCCAGTAACGCCAAACACTGTTTCCAACCGCTTCACAGCCTCCATTTCTGGATGTATCGAAACCAAGGCTCCAGTTCTCAAGCCGTAAACTGTATGTGATTTTGAAAGAGATACTGCAAAGCACACAAGTAAATTTTCAGGCCATGGCATTCCTTGGTGAATTGCCTCGCGAATAGTTTCAGCCCAGCCGTGAGGTTCCTCTGCATACATCGTATATGCAGCATCAATAACCAAGGTATGACCCACATTTTCTGATGATAATGCTGAAGTGACCATAGACTCCAAACAAGCGCGCCTACCACTTGGTGTCATGGAGAGCCCTGTTGGATTATGGGCAGGATCATTAAGCCACACCAATATTTTGGATTGCTTTTCACGAAGAGATTGAAGGGATTGCTCAAAACCGGACTGATCAAAGAATGGTGTTTCAGACGGTGAACTTGGGAGTAAGGGCCAAGTTTCCATCTTCAAATTACAACCTGCTATGAAACCTGCATATGGAGCCCAATGCCTATCTCTGAGCAATACTTTTTGCCCACTTTCAATCAAGTTGGCTGCGGTTAGATACAGCGCACCGGAACCACCCGGTGTTGCAATTGAGGTCATATGCAGTCCCAAATCTTCTAGGTTTGAGCGTTCATGACCCAAGGCCAAGCTTATTGACAAATCCAGATATGAAGGCAGGCCTTTAAGGGGAGCATATGAAGCAAATTCAACGTCCTCACTCATCTTAACTGCTTTGAGTGCTGCCCGATTAATTGCGAGACTACCGTCATCCTCAAGAAGCGAGCCAACAGTAGCATTGATGGCATTATGCCCTCCGAGTACAGCATTTTTGTATTTTGCATACCAAGAAAATATCGCATCATTACCCGCTTTATTTAGTGCTTGACTATTGAGCCAACACTCTGCAGGCATAGGCACCGCTGAATGACTTTTAATATGGTTCTGCCGACGCATTCATGAGCAGAAACAAATTGGACTCATCAAGGCCAACGTAGCATAGCGGTAGTGCTTCGGATTTGTAATCCGACGGTCGGGGGTTCGAGTCCCTCCGTTGGCTCCACTTATCGAACAAACGTCATCATGAAGACCCCCTTCACATTCCCAAGAACATGACCGGTCTCGACAACAGGGAGAAAAGGATGCTTTCCGTTCTCCAAAGCAGGGACAGTCCGTGGCATTTAGATGAGGTCTTGAAAGCCTGCCAATGGGATGATCAAGCCCTCGTTGCGACGGCTGGTCATGGCCTTACAAATCACGGATTGGTTGAAACTCATGAATCTTCTCGAATTGATTGGCGTTTGGGAGAAGAAGGATTGGCTGCAAAAAACAACGGGTTACTGGAAAAAAGAATCTGGGACTGGCTGAAAACACAAGAGGAGCCAAACATGGCTGGGTTATCATCGCATTTTGGTAAACAAGAAGCCGGTCCAGGAATTGGATTAATGAAAAATCTGGGAGTTCGAATCAATGCTGGAATTCTGGTCTGGGATGATGATGAGAGTATTGAAGAAACCATAGTAAAGCGTCAAAATTTCATTGAAGAAATTCACGAAGATGAAGAAATGATCTCGCACTTTCAATCACGGAAAAATCTGATTGAAGCTCAAGAAATAATTACGAGGACCTGGCAAATTACCCACTCTGGAAAGGAAATGTCAACCAGTGAGTTGATAGAAAAAGAAATTGTAACCGACCTTTCGCCCGAACTATTGCAACAAGATGATTGGCAGGATATGGCATTCAAGCCTTTTGATGTTTCACTCCAAGCCTCGATGCCTCGAACTGGCAAATCGCACCCTATGCAGGCATTGATTGAAAGAATACGTTCAATTTTTCTCGAAATGGGTTTTAGTGAAATGGTTGAGAATTATGTGCAGGCTGCTGGATGGAATATGGATGCATTATTCATCCCTCAAGACCATCCTGCCAGAGAAATGCAAGATACGTTTTACTTGACAAATCCAGAGATGATACCAGTTTCTGATGAACTCACTTCAACCTGGAAATCAATCCACGAAACTGGAGGTGAAACGGATTCTGTCGGATGGGGAGGCACCTTCGATGAGAATGTTTCCAAGAAGGGATTGCTCAGAACTCATACCACTGTGAACACCATTCAATATCTTCACCAAAAACCTACAGAGCCTTGTCGAGTTTTTGCCGTTGACAGGGTATTTCGCAAAGAAAGTATTGATCGCACACACCTACCTGAATTTCATCAAATAGAAGGTATCATCATGGAAGAAGGAGCTAACTTACCGATGCTGGTAAACACCCTAAAGACATTTTATGCCAAAATGGGTATCGATGAAGTGAGGGTAAGGCCTGCGTATTTTCCTTACACTGAACCAAGTTTAGAAATTGAGGTCAAATGGAAAGGAAAGTGGTTGGAGTTAGGTGGTGCTGGAATTTTCCGTCCAGAAGTTACCGAACCTCTAGGATGTAAATGGCCGGTCTGTGCATGGGGCATGGGGCTTGAGAGATTGGCGATGTTAGTTCTAGGACTTGATGATATTCGTCAATTATACATCAGTGATCTCGCTTGGCTATCCGAACAACCCGTTTTGTAGTGAGAGTCATATGCTTCAAAAACTTCCAATTGAAGAGTGGAAATCAATCCAATTACTCTTTGCTCAAATGTTTGATCGATTAGGTGAAGTTTCCATTGGAAGTGATATCCTCATATTTCATGCATGGCCAGAATACGTTTCGACCTCATTTTCCATTGGGAGGGATGGCAAAATACATTCCTCCATGCCTCTACATCAGATGAATGGTAAAGCCACCCATGTTGTATTCAGCGAAAAACTTGAATCGATTTCAATCATTGGGCTTGAACTTGAATACACTTACACCATTCCCGAAATGCTTATTCCTCTGCGTGTGAAATCACCGCCAGAATATTCCAACTTCAAGTAGGGTATGATGCAAACAATCAAAAAGAAATATATCCCTTGAATATTACGTTAGGTTATGCAAGCCCCAAGTAACCAAGGTGATTCGAACCAAACGCAAAGTACTGTTGTTGCCCAACAAGTGGGAGTCATGCTCTCAAACGTGGAAACAATCCCTGGGAAGACTATTGTCCAGTCCCTTGGAGTTGTGACCGGTTCTACAGTAAGAGCAAAAAATATCGGTAAAGATTTTCTTGCAGGATTGAAAAACATCGTTGGTGGAGAATTGACTGGATACACAGAACTTCTACAAGAATCGAGAAATGAAGCCATGGGTAGAATGATGCAAGAATGTTTGAGCCGTGGCGGAAATGCTGTCGTCAACGTCCGGTTCGCTACAAGCGCCGTTGCAGGTGGCGCTGCTGAATTATTTGCTTATGGAACCGCAGTAGTCGTTCAGTAAGAGGGATCAGTTTGGAATCAATTTTTTTCATTTTGTTTTATCCTCTAGTAATTTTTGGTCCAATTATATTTTCATGGGTTGCTGGAAATATGTATCAAAATGGCAAACTGAAATCTGCTGAAGACCGAACAAATACATTCCTCAATCATCACAAGAAAGACATTGTCAGTAATCTGAAAAATCCATTCCCTGAAACCACAATTCAAACATCTGGACTTGTGATTGCAAATATCTCCATTGGTCCTAGTTGGTGGCAGATGACCGCTGGAGGAATCAAGTCGATTTTTGGGGGTAAACTTGGGACCTATGAGAGAGTCATGCATCTTGGCAGGATGGAAGTTATGCAACGTCTTCGCGAAGAAGCGATACGTCAAGGATGGGATGAAGTGATCAATGTCAGACTTGATACAGCAACGGTAAAATCCAACCAAAACGGAAAAAACAAAAGTTCCGCATTCGAAATTTTTGCTTATGGAACTGGAATCAAAAAGAATCAATGATTTTCTCAACTCTTCTTGGGAATTTTATTAAACTCTTGACAAACAATATTGGTTATGGTTTTGCAGTTTATGCCGGGTATTGGCCAAAAGATTTCACAGAAATTAACCCACCATTTTGGCAGCGAACATCTCGCTTTGATGGCATTAAAAAAAGGCGATTTCAAACAACTTACCGATGTTGAAGGCATCTCTGAACAGAAAGCTGCTGATTTGATTGATGCGGCTAAAGATGCAAATACATTTCTCGCTACAAAAGAAGCGGTGAGGCTGCATAAATCCATCATGCAACACATTGCTTCATGTGCAAACAACAACGTTACGAAGGAAAATATAATGAAACTACAACCTGCAAAGGAACTCGTAAAAACTCGTCAAAACTTGATAAAAAAAGCGATGGAAACCAATCTAGAAATTGACGGTCTCAAGAGATTGAATAAAGTGAAAACCCGTTTCAAGAGAGTTGTCGTTTCATCAAGAGAAATAAGAAATCTTGAACCATATTGTCGAATTATTAAGCCAGAAGATGGTGAAACGTGGCAAGATTATACGGTATTCAAGGAAGTAACTTGGGTTGGAGAGAGAGGCCCTTTGGAACCACCAGCGGGATGGATTGTTGTACCGGAAACGGCATCTGAAACAGAGATTTTACCAGAATTTACACTTGAGTGGTTTCAAATAAATGAGAAATTACTCAGAAAATTAGATGAATTAACCAAACAAGACGAGATGAAAAGTGAAATCAAAAAAATACAAGTTGAAGGAATCATATCATACCTTGACCAATTAAGAGACGATGAAAAAATTACTCAATTAAAAGATATTAAAGATCAACTCTGGACGATGGCAAAGAAATTAGAAACGGATATGCAAAAAGAAGTTGATGAAGCCATGTCTGATGTGAATTTAAAACTAGATGGCTCCGATATGCTTCGTGCTTTACAAGATACTTCAACACTTCAAAGAAAACTGAAGCAACAGACAAGTACAGCGATAAGCAAAGCCGTTGAAAATGCTAAAACTGTGTTCAATTCGTTTCTTAGCCCATCTGGAATGCATTGCCCTGAACAAGCTTTTTCTTCTACCTGGCCGACGAAAATAAGCCGTCAGATAATGGATCAAATGGACCAAGACTTGGAACAAATCATCAATTCTCTCCTCGCTCAAAAAAGAACAAAGTTGTCCAAACAATTGGCTCCAATTAAACAAAAATGTGAAATTGCTTGGGAAAATCTCATCCAACTTGATATGTGGTTAACGGTGGGAAAATGGGCTCGAGAAAATAATGCGATTATTCCTCAAATCACCTCAAGTGGATTTCATATCCAAAATGGAAGACACTTGCTTATTGGAGAAAAACCCGACCCTATTTCCTATGGAATGGGAGAATCTGCCTTGAAAGAGGATCGCCAAGAAGTGACATTGCTCACAGGTGCCAATAGCGGAGGAAAAACAACACTTTTGGAGATGATAGCACACCATTTCATCTTAGCTCACATGGGATTACCAGTTCCTGCAGAAAATGCGAAAATTGGTCACATCGAATCTCTACACGTTCTTGCGAAAGCGGGAGGAACACAATCTGCTGGAGCCCTTGAACAAACATTGATGCAATTAGCCGAAGTTGTTTCATCTCCAACGGCTAAACTCATTCTGGCTGATGAATTGGAGGCCATTACTGAGCCGGGAGCAGGGGCTAAAATCATTGCAGGTATGTTGGAAGCCGCCAACAAACATGAACAGACTTGCATGCTTCTTGTCACCCATTTAGCTAAAGATATCATGGATGCAACCAATTTAGATTTGCGAGTAGATGGTATCGAGGCAAAAGGACTCAACAAAGATCTAGAACTTATCGTCGACCGAAACCCAAAAAGAAATTATCTTGCAAGATCAACTCCAGAATTAATCGTAAAGAGATTGGTGCAAAGAGCATCGGGTTCATCTCAGCAAGTATTTTCCTCAATCTTGGAACGGTTCTAAGAATTTATTAAAATCGAAATCATGTTATTGATTGAAGGACCTTGGATTTATCCCAACTCATGGGCGCAGAGATGAAGCGATTTTTGGTGACTGGATCTTCAAGAGGTTTGGGCCTTTCCATTGCAGCACTTCTTGCAGAATATGATTATCATGTCATTATGTTAGCAAGGCCTTCGCCTCATTTTGATGAAGCATTCCAACACCTTAACAATCAGTTCAAGCATGTTTCAAAACTAGATTGTGATTTAAGCGACAGGATAGAAATAAGTAGGGTTGTCAAACAAATTATCGACAACAATAATCGTTTGGATGGGATTGTATTCAATGCAGGTATTATCCACCCAATTTCACCAATGCATGAAACAAATGATACGCAATGGGAAGAAAATATTCACGTGAATCTTCTCTCCATTCAACAAATGACAAAAGGGCTCATGCCATTATTGATGAGCACAGAGAGAACCCGAATTACAACGATTTCAAGTGGTGCAGCCATTCGACCGATTCATTCTTGGTCTGCGTATTGTGTTGCAAAGGCCGGGCTTGAGATGTGGACAAAATGTTTAGCCGAAGAATACCAAACACACAACATCAGTGCAATTTCCGTCGCACCAGGCATTGTAGATACTGGTATGCAAGAAGACATAAGAAATTCAAATCCCAACAAGTTTCCCTCACATGCACAATTTGTTGATTTTTTTCAAACAGGTGCCTTATCTTCATCAGATGATGTTGCGACAAAACTTATGCATCTGGTGACTGAACACACCATGAACCAATCCGGTTCACGATATGACGTCAGAGATTTGTAGGTGGGGGTTTTGGAAAATTCCATGCATGAAGAAGCGGTGGATGAAATCGCTCACCACACTGATTCTCATGCTGACCAAAGTGAAGAAGATGAGCCATCATTCATTGCAAAAATGTTCATCAGCATTCTGATTGGGATTATGGTTTCAGTATTCTTTTTGGGTATGTAGATTGAATGGATGTATTTTTGATTATGGAATTACCCAGGATACTTTCCCTGATTCAACATCATATATGCAACCATGTACAACCACATCTTCTGGTAATTGATCATGATTTCTTAAAGTATTCACATCCGATTCGAGTTTTGCTCGAGTGTCAGTAATCATGCTTGGATTAAAATTAGAAAACTTGTCTCCACTTATTTCAGTGAGTTTGCTGCGAATAGATTCTGGCGATCCGCTTGCCATAGCACATTTTGTGTGTGGCATGATTACAATCGTGTGACAATTAAGTAAATGGCTTGCAATAATCACATCCTTCTCAACTTCTTGATTCAATTGACCGCCAGCGTTTCGAATAACTTTGATGTCACCAATTTTTAGTCCAAAAATTTCATGTGGCACAATCCTTGAATCCATGCAAGTAATGAGAAGTACCCCCGTTCCTGCCTTACCTGGCACCTCTGATTCAGAAAATTCGGCCACATAATTGTCATTCCTTTTTTGTAACTCTCCAATCACACCATCAAAGGCCATAGATATAGACAAAAATCGACATATATTGGTTATTACTATCCCAATTACAAAGCCATGTTTATACATTGTATATCAAACAAGCATCACTGAATACATTGATATTATGCATGAATTGAAAACCCTCTTGATGCATCGAGGATGTTGATTATCGTCATCAGAGAACTAATTAATTCACACATAAAGGCCACTATATGACGGATTGGATTGATGAGGTCATGCAATCGATTGAGGGGATATCTACGATTGAAAAATTGGCCATTGGCTTAGGGCTTTCAATACTCGCTGCATTGTGTGTTCGAATCTTGGTATGGAAACCATCACAGTGGTTAGTTGGTAAAACCGAATCTGAATGGGACGACCAACTGATGGACCTAGCAGCACCTCTTGTCAATTATGCAACATTTCTTTTGGGCATATACGCAACTGTAATTTGGGCTGTTAATGATTCAATTATTGCCTCGGTTATGGCAACTTTAGTCGTATTAATTTTAATGTTATTGATTGGAAAATTTCTCTCAAAGTCGGCTTCAATGATTCTTCCACCAACTCTTGAGAAATTAGATGCTAAAGCAGACCTCGGACTCTCTGGAGGTACCACAATCATTCTTGGACTGACGAAGGCATTTATTTGGGGCTCTGCAATCCTTCTAATCTTGGCACATCTGAATGTAGACATTACAGCCGCATTGGCTTCACTCACCATTTTTTCATTGGTGATTGGGATGGCCATGCAAGAATCTGCATCTAATTTCATCATATCCGCTCAGTTAATGATCGATAAGCCATATGATATCGGAGACAAAATCCAAATTGACACTCTGGTTGGAACTGTTGCTGAAATTGGCTTTTTATCAACCAAAATACGAACCGGAAGTGAACATTTAGTCATCATTCCAAACAAAACCATCGCTTCATCAATCGTTACAAATTTTGCTAAAGGTGGACCAGATGATGCCCCCCGTCGCGTAAATCTCCGTCTAGATATATCTGCGGGATATGATGAATCGCCTGCACACGTGAAAACTATCCTTAGAAATATCATTGATGAAAATGAACTTGTCCTCAAAGATCCCGATCCTGTCATTCTTTTGACACAGATGCTTGATTCTGCAATTATATTCAGAATTAATTGTTGGGTAGAAGACTATGGTGATGAATGGTTAGCTAAGGATCAACTTCAAACAACTGTTTTGCATCGTTTCAGAGAAGAAAACATCGAGATTCCGTTTCCTCACATGCAACTAAAGTACGAGGCAATGCAGCAGGAAGACGCTGCAGAAGCCAAGAAGAAGAAGGAAATCGAAAAGAAAGCGATGGCCGAGAAGAAAAAGAGGCAAGAAGAGGCAGAACAAGAAGATGCAGAATATGAAGCAAGACTTGCTGAGGAAAGGGCATTCATGAAAGAAAAGATTGACGAGTTAAGGAAACAACTCGATGCAGAGGAACTCGAGGAAGAAGAACGTATTGAGATTACAAATGAGCTAATGGATCTAGAAACAAGAGTAAGTGGCTCTGATGATGATTGAGGTATTGAGGCAAAGAAGATTTAGAGCATCAAAATGATGAGGGATGGGGGATTCGCCCTCACATGGGCGAAGAAACAACTCAAGCCACCATCGGCGAAAGTGATTCTTCGCATCAGCGAGATGTTTCAGTATATCTCAACACTACATTTGGAGCTTCAATTGCTATCGCATTGGTCTTTCTGGTCCTCAGTCGAGTCATTGGCGCTCCTCTCGAAGACCAAATAGCAGATGATTCAATGGAATACACTCCGATTTGGGAGCGACATCTTGAAGATTATGTTACTGATGGAGAAAATTCTTACATTTTAGAAAATGGTACACTCAGAGGACCTGATGGCGCTCTGTTATGGAGTGGGACTCATCACTTTGTAGACTTCGAATTACCTCCTGAAGAAGGTGGATCTGCCCCCAATGGCAAAGTGAGTTTGGCAGTATGGATACCCGATGTACCTGAAGGTGTGAAGGTTCCAGTCATCGCAGAATTTGGCCCTTACTTCGATGAAGCATCCGTGGAAACGCCGGGTATTGAGGAGCCCGGCACATGGTTGGGTACGATGATCATTGAGCAAATTGTCCCACATGGATTTGCATTTGCTCAAGTTTCAGTAATGGGAACAGGACGCTCTAACCATTGTATGGACTTGATGGGCAACGCAGAACAACTTGGTGTTGATGCAGCCGTCACTTGGCTAGGTAGTCAAAATTGGAGCAACGGAAATGTAGGAATGATTGGTAAATCATATGATGGATCAACACCCTGGCAAGCTGCCATGTTTGGAAACGAACACCTTGCGACCATTGTTCCAATTTCTGGATTAATCGGTGTTATGGAATTGATGTGGAAAAACGGGAGCAGTGAAGCGAGAGCACCCATCATGCACAATGGTGTTTATGGCTCCTATGGCATTGATGGCGATCTTGAGGATACAGGAAACATGTGTCCAGACTATATGGCAGGTCCAGCAACTGGTGGAGCTGCATGGGCATGGGGTGGAGAAGCGGCAGGAAGTTATTGGGCCGAACGATATTTTCTTGACAGTGTGCTAGAAAATTATGAGGGGAGCGTTTACCTGATACAAGGAATGCATGATTGGAATGTCGACCCTCACATGGCGATTCCAACCATCAACCGATTGTATGACAATGACATTGAGGCAAAAGGGTTGTTTGGACAATGGGACCATGATTATCCCGACCGACCTCAAATTATGTTTGACAGGAGTGACCCAGGTCGGGGCATGGAAGCTTATCCCGAAATGGTGAGGATGGATTGGATGCAAGACCTGCTTGAATGGTTCACTTACTACCTAAAAATGGAAGGTCCACAACCTTGGCTAGGAGTCGAAATTCAGTCCAATCAAGGATCATGGCGCCTTGAAGATAGATATCCAATGCAAAATACTGAAGAAATTTCATGGGAATTAGGAAGCAGCGAATTGGCTCTCGTAGACGGAGGAAATACCATCCTCCCAGATAGAGACTCTGGACCTATCTATGAAACACCACCGCTAGAAAAAGACCTCTATTTCGGTGGTTTACCAAGACTTCACATTAATGTCAACACTGCAACCGTTGGAGGGCAGATTTACGCATTATTGGAAGACTGTGATGGAAATAATTGTATTCACATTGGTCATGCAATTATGGATCTTAGGTACCATGCTGGCGGTACTGAGGAGCAAACTTGGTTGCCAGTTCTCCAAGACATAACCGCTTACATGGAATTTTTCGCAATGGATGTTGAAGTGGAAGCCGGTCACACCATCCGACTTTCATTAAAGAGCACTGGTGAAGATTATCTACCATCAGCGGCTTCGAGCGTTGTTAATGTCATCAATGCAGGTTCTACTCTTCAACTGGATACCTTCGACCCCGAGACCAGACAATACTATGAAACCGTTCAATGCACGGCCGAAATATGTCTCGAGCACCTCGATTAGATTGGTAACGAATGACTTTCAAAAATAAATCCAAAGATACTCAACTTAGAGATTCAAATCTCACATCACCTTCGTCATTGCATTGAACTATTTTCATGCTACTGAGTTCAAAAGCCGTGAGCCACCCTGAAATCGAATCAAATACTCCTGTATCAATACCTACCCATGCTGGTCTCCCATCCGAAAGTTGATGTTTTGATACACCAATACGCCCAACAGGGAAACCAAGTACTCTATGCGTGATCGAATGACCAAAGACAATGCTCCTTTTTGCATCAATAATATGAGTTGAGTCAAAGAATTTCTTACGAATCCAAAGGCAATGTTCTGCTTGTTGGTCTTCAAAAGAGTGTGAAGGATGCAGCCCTGCATGAACCAAAATCCATTTGTCTAGAACAATCAGATGAGGTAAATTTGACATCCAGATGAGGTCAGAAACAAAAGTATCCGTGTCTAATTCTTCATTTGTTCGATAACTGTTCAAACATGCATTTCCACCATTATACAGCCAATGGAAAGTTGGCGACCACTGATTTTCACCTAACCCATCTAAAGCCATTTGTTCGTGATTACCCATGATTGTATAGGCGTTAGGCATCGTTCTAGCGATTCGAACAACCATTTGTGAATCAGGTCCCCTATCGATTAAATCCCCCAAAAAAATAACACAATCATATTTTTCTAATTCAATCTCTGATAATAGATTTTCCAAGGCATCTGCATGCCCATGTACATCACCTATCACCCACACTTTTCCACCACGATTTAAGGTGGATTGCAAAGCTAATTCCGCGTCCTTATCTCTTTCTACTTTTATCAAGAAAACACTCCCGATATTTATAAATCAGGATACATATAAACACTTTGAAAATCTAGAAAAAATGACTTACTAAACACATGATGCAAAAGATATCGTTGAATCACAGATGTGATTATTTCGCCTTTTTTGCTGGAANAAAATCAGATATTTTTTCGTACATTTGGTGCTCAAATTCTGATACCTTTCGTACATACTTATTCTCACTCGGACCTGTTTCTTTCAAGATAGGAACCATTGAAGACCAAACACCATCTCCTTTAATTCTCGCATAAATGGCTGCAATAACGTGAATTGCGATGAGATAATAACTCATCAATGCACTAAATTCATGAACTACTAAAACACTATCTTGTAGAACACCGGTTTTGATACCTTGGACAAATAATCCTGCGATCACGAGTCCCGTAAGTGGTAGTAATATCAGACAAAGATACATTGACAAATGCACTGCTTTTGCTGCATATACATGCACATAATGAATCGGCTCCCTTGCACCTGTAAATGTTTCATATCTCTTCATGTAACTAAATCTTAAAATGACGATTATCAGAAAAACAGCAGCAAAAACTACCTCAAAAATCAGTAATCCTGTATCTTCCAACTGTGATAAATCATCGAGTTGTTTAAAAATTCCATACGCATATAGTGGAATGAATGTCCAATGAATGAATTTTGCCAAAGTAGAATGAGGCTTATTCATACAGATCAAGGGTAAATTGTGTACTATTCAAACTTTGAGTCTAACAAAAAAANTCTGCTNAANTTTTCTTTGGATAGCNCCGTANTGAACCAATGNGACCNATATTANTTGGTGTCCTTCNATAAAAATATNNCATCAAGAAGACTCANNATTTCTTCATGANGAAANNNGTTATNTTGANATACTATCTTTAGATTAAAAATGTCAATACCTAAGTGCTAATTTGTNTTGCAAGTAATATGTTCGAGAGAATGGATTGGTCTAAACCCAATACTTGGCATCTGACTCTATCTTCTGAAAAAAATACTACATTAGAAAGATCGATTTCAATAGCCTTCTTTGCAGGACTAACCGCACTATGCGCACAAATTGCGTTCTTTGTACCATGGACTCCGGTCCCATACACTTTCCAAACATTTGCTGTGTTGGCAACCGGCGTTTACCTCAGAAGAAATGATGCTTTTCTATCTGGATGTGTTTACCTTATCGTAGGCGCACTTGGTGCACCAGTGTTTGCCAAGGGAGGAAACGTTTTGTTTTCTGAAGGAGTGNTAATCGCTAGTGGCGGCTATCTTCTCGCTTTTCCTCTGGCTTCAGCACTTGTTGCAGAAGGTTTAGATCGATCTAGAAACGCCGGATTNGCCGACTTCAAAGCACAACTTATCTGCTGGTTTACAGCAATGATTCCAGTCTACCTATTTGGGACTCTGTGGCTTGCTGAAGCCTTTTCTGTAGATTTTGCACAGGCATTTGAATGGGGCGTTAAACCGTTCTTAATTTGGGATGCNGCAAAAATCGTTGTTATGGCGATTATTACCACAAAGTTTTGGGCTTANNATTCNGNAAAATACTCTAAAAGTCGTTAAAATAATATATCCTGTAATTGAAAAGAAATCATGGGAGAGGTAGGAAGTCCTCTCGATTACTATCTCCGAACACTCGGATCATTTCTTGGATACTGGCATTTATTTGCTATTTTCAGTATATTATCTGGTATTTTTCTAGTTTTTTTAGCTTATCTAATTCTCAAAGCTAATCCAAAAAAATCAAAGAATCGATTTATGGCCTTAATGTTGGTTACTGAAGCATTGAGGTGTTTTACATCTATGCTTTTTTGGGTATATGCATGGCCAGAAGAGTTCCTAGTTGTTTTGAAACCTGCCCGNATCGTGTACTATACCATGTCTCTTCAGCTATTTTTCCTTTACCTGATAGCATCAACTTTCTATATCGAGAAGGAATGGGCAAAGCGAATTTCAGGGTTTTTCCGTCTACATGGATTATACGTCATCCCATTATTTTGCTTTAGCTTTGTACTCATAGTGAGTCACCTTATGGGAGGAACTGGTGTCGCAATTGGAGATATCAGTTGGGTTTATTGTGAAAGTGTAGGTCTNGGAGAAGGTACGACAGCATCTGGTGAACCTCTACCTTTCGAGGTTAGTTGTCCAGAAAAATATGAATCCTATTATCCACTAGCGATGAATAATGTGGCGTTAGGACCACTAACCAGAATCCTCCTGTTCATTCCGCTTATCGGAGCATTAGTAACAACAATTTCTATATCATATTCGACAAAAAGGATAGTTGAGAGTGAAAATTCTAATCTAATCGGAGAAGTAAAGGCTGTTAGATTAGGATTTATTGGAAAGACCGTTCTTCAGATTACAACATCATTAATTTTGTTTATGATGATTGCATTGATTGGAGAATCACCCTCCCTGGAGACTAACGTTTTCAACCCGAATTTAGATTATAATACATTGATTTATATTTTACCACCTTTAATGCCGACAGCAGTTGTTTTAGCGGCCTTATTTGAGGGTATAATATTCACATATGCAGTAATCAAAAACGACATGTTTGGAATCGATGAGCAGTTAAGGAGGACATTCACTACAACNATCTTTGCTGGAAGNGGTGCAATTCTATTCTTAATTAGCACAGAACTCATGGAATCTATTTTCGATCAAGGTTGGATTGGAGGAGTATTCATTGGTATGACCTTTCTTCTGCTTAGGAAACCTATACTNGCGACATTGGGTGGGGTTTCGACTCGCCTCATACCCGAATCGCACACAAGAGAGGAATTGGGGTACTTGGAAATGTATTACCTTGCGAAAAAAGACCAGAAGATTACCCAAAAGGAACGCTCAATGCTAGACTTACAAGCAAGATCCTACGGTATAACAGAGGAAAGAAAAAACTACCTTGAGCAATGGTACGAANATCTATTGGAAAAGGGCNTCGGCAACGCTGACTTAGCCNGAAAGTATGGCAAAAGTGGAATCAACATGATGAGTGTGTTCAGTACCACTGGGGAAGCACCCATTAATGAGCGAGAAATTCAACAAGCTTTCAATCTCATGGACACAAATAAAGACAATGTCATCTCACAACATGAATTTTCNGATGCACCTGAAGTTTCCAAATTACCTCAAAANTCCCAAAAGGATTTATTCGAGGCAATTGATTTGAACGATGACGGAGTAATTCAATACGAAGAGTTCAGAATCCAAGCGCAAATTACTGAATCGGAAGTACTGGCTATAAACAAAGAAAAGGTCTACATGGAAGCCTACAAAGTAGCTATGGAAGACTTCATAATTACTGATGATGAGAGAAAAATGTTGAAAATTCAAGCCAAAACTTTGGGAATTTCAGATCAACGCGTNGCTGAGTTAGAGCANAACTACAACTCCCTTATNGAATCCAAAGAAGAAGAATAAAAGTATAACCAGTTCTGATTTAGAAACCCTATTGATGGAANCNCCAGATTCATTTTTGAAAACNCTGAATATCTTCTTTCAAGANGACACTATACTTGATCATTTAATATCTGGACTCTATTACGAAATAGAGCTAAAATTGAACCCATGGCCCCTACACAGCCGATCAATAGAAAAATTATCCCGCAGCAAAAATCATCAAATAGACTATCCTCTTGATTACAATACTCTGTGTCAGAGTTATCAGTACCAATCACCTCTCCGCCAGGCCCATAAAGTGTGGAGCAGTAGAGTAGACCTTTTTCTTGGTCTTCTTTTTTGGCCTTTTCTCCCTCTTCAATACTACTATTAATCAAAAATATGCCACCAATAATCACAATCATCGAAAACAATGACAAAAAAATTACACCTTTTTTCAGGTTTCCATCCAATTTTGGATTTAAAGAACTAGAATCGTACTCCTCTGAGAGATCATTCTCCAATTCGGCGAACTCATCCATGAAAACATACCTGCATTGATTGGACTTAACACTTGACCCTATGTGTTTCTGGAGGATACTCTCTAAACATGCACCACATCAGGTAACCGAGTTTACGGTTATGTTAATCATTTCTTGATTTTTGACCTGCTTTTTTCCGCACACTGAAATTTGAGCCAGAATTTTTTCTCCTCGATTTTGTTTGTGGTTTTTTGTGAGTATTTGCTTTCTTGCTATGTCTCTTCCTATTGCCCTGACCTCTATTTTCACCTTGATTTGAGGGTCTATTTTTCGACCGAGATTTTTTACCATAAGACTGACGGTTATTTCTGTTTTTATTTCGTCCAGATCGATTCCTGTTTTGTCTTTGTTTAGGCTCAGGAGGGATGAATTCCACCTCAAACTCTGGAAATTCACTAAAATCGGGAGGTGTAAATGGACAATTGATACCAACATCTCGTTGAAGACGGCTATACATCTTCTTCTGTGGTTTCTGTACCAGGGCGATAATAATACCTTCCGAGCCACCTCTTGCTGTTCTACCGCTTCGATGCTTGTACGCTTTACCATTTTCAGGAGGGTCAAAATGTATCACAGCATTGACACCTTCAACATCCAAACCACGGGCTGCAACATCCGTAGCGACGAGACTCATGCATTCTCCATGCACAAATGAGGCCATGGCTCGATCTCGTTGCTTTTGAGTAAGGCCTCCGTGAAGGGAGCGAACGCCAATTCCCTCATCTTCAAGGTCCTTAGCGACTCTTTCAACTCCTCTTCGGGTTCGACAAAAAATAACAGAACGACCACATAAACGGATAATTTCTGAACAGATGGGGATTTTTTTGGTATTTGGCATGAGCCAAAAGTAATGTGTCATGTCACTTACTGAAACGTCTTTTTCTCCGATTTCTAGAAATACGGGATCTTTTTGGTACCGTGTCACCAAATCTTGAACATCATCATCGAGT